>NZ_JAMYUT010000003.1:0-346454 GCF_040323235.1 Mesorhizobium sp. M0051 | reverse complement strand
CGCCATACTTCGCCGCCTCACTCTCAATGTTCTCAGAGCCGATCTTGAAAACATCCCGCTCAGCCACAAACGACTCAAGGCACGATGGGCCGATCAAAACCTGCTTAGCCTCTTTACTCATATGCGATAGCCCTGCCACAAGGGGGAGGGTGAAGAAAGACTACCCCTTCGACGGCGTGAACCTTGCCACCAGCGTGTGGCTCTCCGCCGCATAGGTGAAGCGCACATGAGTGACCGGATGTTCGGCGCTCCATGTCCGCCGTTCGACCACCAGGCACGGCGCGCCGGCTGCGATATCGAGCGCGGCCGCGATATGCCTGTCGGCGGCGACAGCGCGAATCCGGTGCTCGGCTTCGCTCCACGGCACACGGCCGATCAGCCATGGCCCTGGCGCGATGGCGAGAAATTCCTCGTCGGCTGCTTCAGGCACGGCGGCAAGGTTGATCACCCGCTGTTCATGCGCGAATGGCCGCTCGCCGGCGAAATGCCGACACTCCAACGCCAGCACCGGCCCGGCCACGCCCAGCTCCAGCAGTGCGCGATCCTCGGCGCTGCTGAGCCTCTTTTGTCGCGCCGCGCGCTCGTAGCGATAGGCTAGGCCGAGCGCTTCGACCTCGATCCGGATGTCGTGGATTTCCAGCACCGCCGCCTGCGACTGCGGCCGGCGGACGAAACTGCCCGAACGACGCCGGCGCTCGATCAGTCCGGCCTTGGCAAGCTGCGACAGCGCCTTGTTCACCGTCATGCGCGAGCAATTGTATTGCGTGCTCAGTTCGTGTTCGAACGGAATGCGGTGACCAGGCGCCCAGGCGCCGGACATGATGCGTTCGCTGATGTCGGACAGGATGCGCTGGTGCAGCGAGCCGCCTTCCGTCCCTATTGTCCCGGTCATGCTCATGCCGAAAGCGCCGTCATCACGCCGCGAAACCGGTCAGCGATGGCCTCGCGTCTGGCATGCCTGCCGCCGCTGACCTGTTTTTGGCCATGCACCCAAACGCAGTCGACCTTGCTGCCATTGGCGAAGATCCAGGCGTCGAGGATAGCGTCGCCGGTCTTGCCGGCCAGCGAAGGACTGCCGGCGTCGAGCGAGACGAGATCGGCGGATGCGCCGGCGGCGATCGCTGAGGCGCCGGCACCAAGCGCGACGCTGCCGCCGTCAAGCGCGGCGTCGAACAGCGCGCGGCCGGTCGAGCCGCCGGCGACCGCGAGCACGTTGCGGGCGCGGTGGGCGAGGCGCTGCGAATATTCGAGCTGGCGCAATTCGTCGGGCAGCCCGATCAGCACGTTGGAATCGGAGCCGACCCCGAAGCGGCCGCCATGCTCTATGAACAGCGGCGCGGCAAAAGTGCCGTCGCCGAGATTGGCCTCGGTGATCGGGCAAAGACCGGCAATCGCGCCGCTCTTGGCCATGCCGATCGTTTCCGCATCGGTCATATGCGTGGCGTGGATCAGGCACCAGCGTTGGTCGACCTCGGCATGGCCAAGCAGAAATTCGACCGGCCGCGCGCTCGACCAAGCAAGGCAATCCTCGACCTCCTTCACCTGCTCGGCGACATGGATGTGAATCGGCCCGTCCGGCGCCATGGCAGCCACCTCGGCTAATTCCTGTGGTGTCGCCGCGCGCAAACTGTGAGGGGCAACGCCGACAACGGCTTGGTTCAAAGTGCGAACGGATTCCCGGCTTTTCTCAACAAGCCGGGAGAACCGATTCACATCGTTGACGAATCGCCGCTGGCCTTGGTTCGGAGCAGTGCCGCCGAAAGACGAGTGCGCATAAAACACCGGCAGCAGCGTTAGGCCGATACCGGTTTCACCGGCCGCGGCCGCGATGCGCTCTGCCATTTCGGCGAGGTTGGTGTAGGGTTTTCCGTCACGGTCGTGATGCAGATAGTGAAATTCGCCGACGCGCGAAAAACCGGCCTCCAACATCTCGACATAGAGTTGTGCTGCAACAGCCTCGACCTGATCGGGCGTCATCGACAGGGCGAAGCGGTACATCACCTCGCGCCAGCTCCAGAAACTGTCGGCGGAGGGGCCGCGAAGCTCGGCAAGGCCGGCCATGCCGCGTTGGAAGGCGTGGCTGTGCAGGTTGGGCATGCCGGGCAGCAGGATGGCGTGACGTTCGTCGCCGGCCTGCGCTGTGGCTCCAGGCTCGACGGCCGTGATGCGTCCCTTGGCGAAGCTGAGCCGGACATTGTCGTGCCAGCCATTAGGAAGGAGTGCCTGTTCCGCGAAGATATCAGTCACTTTTCTCTCCGGTTCTCTGTCTCTCGTGCGATGATGGCACTTGCGGTGCGTTTCAATATGTATATACATAATCGCCATCGATTGAAACGGAAAAGATGATGGTTGCAGAGAGCAAAAGCCGGGCAGGGGCGGTTCGCATCTGGCGCAATGCACGCTTGGCGACGTTGGTCGAAAACGAGGCCGGACTGGGCATCGTCGAACGGGGCGCGATCGCTGCACGTGACGGCCGCATAGTCTATGCCGGTCCCGAATCGGAGATCCCTGCGGCATTTGCCAAGGGTGCCGAGACGATCGATTGCGAGGGCCGCTGGATCACGCCCGGCCTGATCGACTGCCACACCCATCTGGTTCATGCCGGCAACCGCGCCAACGAGTTCGAGATGCGGCTGGCCGGTGCCACTTATGAAGAGGTCGCCAGGGCCGGCGGCGGCATCGTCTCCTCGGTCAAGTCGCTGCGCGCCGCCAGCGAGCGCGAGTTGGTCGCGCAATCGCTACCCCGCCTCGATGCGCTGATCGCCGAGGGTGTGACCACGGTTGAGATCAAATCGGGCTATGGGCTTGATCTGGAAAATGAGAAAAAATCGCTGCGTGCGGCCCGCCAGTTGGGCAATCAGCGTCCGGTGACGATCCGCACAACTTTCCTCGGCGCCCATGCCCTGCCGCCGGAAGCCGAGGGCGACAAGGACAGCTTTGTCGATCTGGTCGCCAAAGAAATTCTCCCTGCGATTGCCGCCGAGGGGCTGGCCGATGCCGTCGACGGCTTTTGCGAGGGCATTGCCTTTTCACCGGACCAGATGGCGCGCATCTTCGATGCGGCCAAGGCCGCCGGCCTGCCGGTCAAGCTCCATGCAGACCAGTTGTCCAACCTGCATGGCGCCGAACTCGCCGCCCGCTATGGCGCATTGTCGGCCGATCATCTCGAATACACCGATGAGGCGGGTGCAGAGGCGATGGCCAGGGCGGGAACCGTGGCGACGATCCTGCCCGGCGCCTACTACTTCATTCGCGAAACCAAGAAGCCGCCGATCGGCCTGTTTCGCCAGAACGGCGTCAAGATGGCTGTCGCCACCGACAACAATCCCGGCACCTCGCCGCTGACCTCGCTGCTTCTGACCATGAATATGGCGGCGACCTTGTTTGGCCTGACGGTCGACGAATGCCTTGCCGGCGTCACCCGCGAGGCCGCCCGGGCGCTTGGTGAGCTAGGTGAAACCGGCACGCTCGAAGCCGGAAAATCCGCCGATCTGGCGATCTGGAACATCGAGCGCCCCGCCGAACTCGTCTACCGCATGGGCTTCAATCCGCTGCATGCCCGCATCTGGAGAGGACAATGACCGAACTAACCCTGAAGCCCGGCAACGCGACGCTGGCCGACTGGCGCGCCATCTACCGCGGCGCCGTGCCCAAGCTGGACCATGCCTGCCGGCCGAAAATCAAGGCGAGCGCCGGGGCCGTCGCCAGGATCGTTGCCAAGGGCGAGCCGGTCTATGGCATCAACACCGGCTTCGGCAAGCTGGCCAGCGTCCGCATCCCCGCGGAGGATCTCGAGACCTTGCAGCGCAACATCGTGCTGTCGCATGCCGCCGGCGTTGGCGAGCCGATGCCATCAGCCGTTTGCCGGCTGATGATGGCGCTGAAGCTCGCCAGCCTGGCGCAAGGTGCGTCCGGCGTGCGGCCGCAGACCATCGAATTGCTCGAAGGCATGCTGGCGAACGACGTCATCCCGGTGGTGCCGGCGCAAGGGTCTGTCGGCGCTTCCGGCGACCTTGCCCCGCTGTCGCACATGACGGCGGTGATGATCGGCGTCGGCGAATGCTTCACTCCGCACGGCCGTTTCCCGGCCAAGGTGGCCTTCGTCTCGCACGGGCTGGAGCCCGTGACCTTGGGCGCCAAGGAAGGCCTGGCGCTGCTCAACGGCACGCAGTTTTCGACCGCCTATGCGCTGGCCGCCCTGTTCGAGGCCGAAGTGCTCTATCAGTCTGCACTGGTCGCTGGTGCGCTATCGACCGACGCGGCAAAAGGCTCGGACGCGCCCTTCGACCCACGCATCCATGCGCTGAGACAGCATCGCGGCCAGATCGAGACGGCGGACGCGCTGCGCAATTTGATGGCCGGCAGCGCCATCCGTGAATCGCACCGGGTTGGCGACGAGCGCGTGCAGGATCCGTATTGCTTGCGCTGCCAGCCGCAGGTCATGGGCGCGGCACTCACCGTCCTGCGCCAGGCTGCCGACACGCTGGGCACCGAAGCCAATGGCGTCACCGACAATCCGCTGATCTTCGCCGAGGACGACACCGCGCTTTCGGGCGGCAATTTCCACGCCGAGCCGGTGGCCTTCGCCGCCGACATGATCGCGCTCGCGGTCTGCGAGATCGGTTCACTGTCGGAACGCCGCATCGCCATGCTGGTCGACCCGGCATTGTCGGGAATGCCGGCCTTCCTCACGCCTAAGCCCGGCTTGAACTCCGGCTTCATGATCCCGCAGGTGACGGCGGCAGCCCTGGTTTCCGAGAACAAGCAGAAAGCCTATCCGGCCAGTGTCGATTCGATACCCACTTCGGCCAACCAGGAAGACCACGTTTCGATGGCCGCGCATGGCGCGCGCCGGCTGATCGGCATGGTCGAGAACGCCACCGCGGTCATCGGCATCGAATTGCTGGCAGCGGCACAAGGCTGCGACTTCCATGCTCCGCTGGCGTCGAGCGCGGCACTTGAAGCCGTGCGCAAGCTGGTCCGGGCCGAGGTGCCGCATCTCGACAATGACCGGCATTTCCACCCCGACATGGAAAAGGCCATCGCCATGGTGCGCAGCGGCGCGACCATCAGGGCAGCCGGCACGGTGGCGCTGCCGTCGATTTCTGGAGCGGCATGATGGCAAGCGCGCCCTGGCTCACGATAACGCGCGGCACGGCTCCGTTGCTGGTCTCGATCCCGCACACCGGCATCGACCTCGCCGGCCTCGAGAACCGGCTGGTGTCGCCCTGGGTTGGCCGTCGCGATTGTGACTGGTGGATCGACAAGCTTTACGATTTCGCCACTGACCTTGGGGCGACCGTCGTGCATACGGCGATCTCGCGCACCGTCATCGACGTTAACCGTGATCCGTCCGGCGCCTCGCTCTATCCCGGTCAGGCGACGACTGGCCTGTGCCCGACCGAGACCTTCGATGGCGATCCGCTGTATCGGGAGGGCGAAGAACCGGGGCCGTCGGAGATCGACGAGCGCCGTGAAAAATTCTTCGCGCCTTACCATGCCGCGCTGCAGGCCGAGATCGACCGGCTGCGTGGCCTGCACGAAAAGATCGTCGTCTATGACTGCCACTCGATCCGCTCGGTGCTGCCGCGCCTGTTCGACGGCATGCTGCCGGTGTTCAATCTCGGCACCAATGACGGCAAGAGCGCCGATCCGGCCCTGCAGGCGGTGATCGGCCAGATCATGGCCGAAACCGGCGAAGCCTCCGTCGTCAATGGCCGCTTCAAGGGCGGCTGGATCACACGCCATTTCGGCCAGCCACAACAGGGCGTGCATGCGCTGCAGATGGAGCTCTCCAACCGCGGCTATATGCGCGAGCCCGATGGCAAGGGTATGCCGGACAACTGGCCGGTGCCTTACGATGCCGAGTTCGCAGCACCGATCCGCGCCACGCTGCGGAAAATCCTCGAGGCCGCGACATCCTGGGCGCGCGTCTGAAATTCGATCCTTTTGGAGTGACGCCATGAACAATCCTCGCCACAACATCCGCGAAGTCCGCAGCCCGCGAGGCACGGAAATCAGTGCCCGCTCCTGGCTGACGGAAGCACCGCTGCGCATGCTGATGAACAATCTCGATCCGGACGTCGCCGAAAATCCCAACGAACTGGTCGTCTATGGCGGCATCGGCAGGGCGGCGCGCACCTGGAACGATTTTGACCGCATCGTCGCGTCGTTGAGGACGCTGGCCGATGACGAGACTTTGCTGGTCCAGTCGGGCAAGCCAGTCGGTGTGTTCCGCACCCATCCCGATGCGCCGCGCGTGCTGATCGCCAACTCCAACCTCGTGCCGCATTGGGCGACCTGGGAGAAGTTCAACGAGCTCGATAAGAAGGGCCTCATGATGTACGGCCAGATGACGGCCGGCTCGTGGATCTACATCGGCACGCAAGGCATCGTGCAGGGCACTTACGAGACCTTCGTCGAGGCCGGTCGCCAGCACTATGGCGGCAATCTGAAGGGAAAATGGATCTTGACTGGCGGGCTCGGCGGCATGGGCGGCGCCCAGCCGCTCGCCGCTGTCATGGCCGGCGCCTGCTGCCTGGCGATCGAATGCAATCCGGACTCGATCGATTTCCGCCTGCGCACCCGCTACGTCGACGAGAAGGCCGAGACACTCGATGAAGCGATGGAGATGATCGAGCGCTGGACCAAGGCCGGCGAGGCGAAGTCGGTAGGCCTACTTGGCAATACGGCCGATATCGTCCCGGAAATGTTCAGGCGTGGCATTCGCCCCGATATGGTCACCGACCAGACTTCGGCTCACGACCCCATCAATGGCTATCTGCCGAAGGGCTGGACGATGGCCGAATGGCGCGAGAAGCGCGTCAGCGATCCCAAGGCGGTCGAGAAGGCGGCCCGCGCTTCGATGCGCGAACATGTCGAGGCGATGGTGGCGTTCTGGAACGCCGGTGTACCGACGCTCGACTATGGCAACAACATTCGCCAGGTGGCCAAGGAAGAAGGCTTCGAGAACGCTTTCGCCTTCCCCGGTTTCGTGCCGGCCTATATCCGTCCGCTGTTCTGCCGCGGTATCGGTCCGTTCCGCTGGGCGGCCCTGTCGGGCGATCCGGAGGATATCTACAAGACCGACGCCAAGGTGCGCGAACTGACGCCCGGCAACACCCATCTGCACAACTGGCTCGATATGGCGCGTGAGCGCATCGCCTTTCAGGGTTTGCCGGCTCGTATCTGCTGGGTTGGTCTCGGCGACCGGCATCGGCTCGGCCTTGCTTTCAACGAGATGGTGGCCAAAGGCGAGCTGAAGGCGCCGGTCGTCATCGGCCGCGATCACCTCGATTCCGGCTCGGTCGCCTCGCCGAACCGCGAAACGGAGTCCATGAAGGACGGCTCGGATGCCGTGTCCGACTGGCCGCTGCTCAACGCATTGCTCAACACGGCGTCGGGCGCCACCTGGGTGTCGCTGCACCATGGCGGCGGCGTCGGCATGGGCTTCTCGCAGCACGCCGGCATGGTCATCGTCGCCGACGGCACGCGCGAAGCGGCCAAACGACTGGAACGGGTATTGTGGAACGACCCGGCGACCGGCGTGATGCGCCACGCCGATGCCGGCTACGACATCGCCATCGAATGCGCCAGGGAGCATCAGCTCAACCTGCCCGGCATTCTCGGCTGATTGCCTGAACCGATGCGCATTCTGCGGGCAGCCGAATACCGGTCGATGCCGTGGAAGAACGGCGGTGGCGTGACGACCGAAATCGCCGTCTCCCCCACTGGGGCCGGCCTCGACGACTTCGACTGGCGCGTCTCGATGGCGCGCGTCGAATCGAGCGGCCCGTTCTCGCAGTTTGCCGGCATCGATCGCACCCTTGCCGTGCTCGAAGGCGAGGGCATCATCCTCGAGATTGCCGGCTACCCGCCGACATCCATAAACAGGGCGACCGCTCTGTTTTCCTTCCCGGCCGACGTGCAGAGCTCGGCCACGCTGATCGGCGGGCCGATCACCGATCTCAATGTCATGACCCGCCGAAGCCGGATGAGGCATTCGGTCGAACGCCTGTCGATTTCGACACCTGCGGAAATCCGGACTGAAGCCGGTACAACCCTCATCTTGTGCTTGAACGGCGAAGTCACTGTGCCCGGCGCCGAACCGGTTCGTCTCGGAGCACTGGACACGTTGGTAGCCGGTCCGGACAACGCCAGCCTGCTTGTCCAGCCAGCCCATGCCGCAACGCTGTTCGTGATCCGGATCGGCGGCATTTCCGGCAATGGTTAACGCCTGTTTCCAAACATGATCGCGATGCCGGCGAATTATAGCGTAAGCTGAAGGCGGGCATCACGAAAAAGCCCGAATCCTATCCGTCGATCGATCCCGACGGGAAGAGGGGCGCTCGTCGTTGTTTTTCGCTGAGAGATGACGCCCTGTCGCGGTGCGGAAACAAACTTTCGGCAAATGGGGCTTATGCAACCAATTGCAATTGAATCGGTTTTAGGGCCATTGCCGTGGCGGTGACGCCGCTGACTGCCCCGCTTACGGAATTTTCAATGAATATTCAGACGACCCCTGCCCAAATCGAGAAGACAAGCGCGAGCTTCCCGGCCATCACCGAAGAGCCGATCCGCTCCAATTACCTGCCTGAAGAGCGTCTTCGGCTGCTCGGTGAAAGGCTGGCAAACGGCGACCTCACGGATTTGTTCGGCCTGACGCCGTTCGATTTTCAGGCCCGGATCCGAGACAGTGCCAAGAAGATTTTGGAAGTCTACCGGTCGACCAATGCGGCGCAGGCGAGGGGCGAGACGATCACGCCGTCGGCTCAATGGCTGCTCGACAACAATTATCTGGTCGAAGAGACCATTTTCCAGGTCAAGCGCGATCTGCCGCGCCGCTTCTATCGCCAGCTGCCGACCCTGAAACTGCCTGACAACGGCAGCGTGCCGCGCGCGCTGGCGCTGGCCTGGACCTATATGGCGCATTCGGACAGCTCCGTCTCGGCGACGATGTTCAAGTCTATCGTCCAGGGTTTTCAATCGGTCGAGCCGCTGAAGATCGGCGAACTCTGGGCGCTGCCTTCCCTGTTGCGCTTCGTCCTAATCGAGAATCTCCGCCGGTTGGCGGTCAGGGTCAACCGCACCCGTCAGATGCGCCAGATCGCCAACGATGTGGCGGACAAGGTTCTGGCGATCGACGACAGTTCCGACCGGCAGGCAATCCTGTCCAACTTCAGCGCCCATGCGCAGGACACCACCTTTGCCACCCAGCTGCTCTACCGTCTGCGCGATGGATCGCAGAACGCCGGCAAGGCCCTGGAATGGCTAGAAGGCGAACTCGAAAAGGCCGGCTCCGACGCCGAGGAAATCATCATTTCCGAACATCAGACGCTGTCCAGCGGCAATGTGACGACGGGTAACATCATCCGCGGCCTGCGCCTCATCAACGACGTCGACTGGACCGTTTGGTTCGAAGGCGTCAGCCGCATCGATACCGTGCTGCGCGAGCGCACCGATTTCGCCGCGCTCGACTTCTTCTCGCGTGACCAGTACCGGACTGCGATCGAGGAACTGGCGCGCCGCTCGGACCTCTCCGAATATCGTGTCGCCGACAAAGCCATCGAACTGGCCGGCCACGCCGCCGGCGAGACCATGTTGCGCGATGATGTCGGCGATGCCGTATCAACGCCATCCGCCCACACCGATGTGGGTTTCTTTCTCGTCGGCCCACGCCGGCTGGAGCTGGAGAAAGCGATCGGCTATCGGCCTACCGTCAGCCAGACGTTCAAACGAGCCTTCCGCAAGACCGGATGGCTTGGCATCGTCGTGCCGGTGTTTGCGCTGACGGCCCTGCTTCTGGTCCTCTCCGGCAATGCACTCGCCAATCTCGGCCTGTCGGTGCCGTCGATCGCCCTGATGCTGGTGCTGTTTGCAGTGCCGGCCAGCGAGGGCGCGCTCGCCTTCTTCAACACTGTCGTTTCGCTGTTCCTCAAACCGACGCGCCTCGTCGGCTACGATTACAGGCACGGCGTGCCGCCCGAGGCGCGCACGCTGGTGGTGGTGCCGTCGCTGATCGGTTCACGCGACGACGTCGAGGAGAATGTCCGCAACATCGAGGTGCATCATCTCGCCAACACGGCCGATGAAATCCATTTCGCGCTGCTGTCGGACTGGCCCGACAGCAAGACCGAGATCGATGCGGCGGATACTGAAATCCTCGAATTCGCCCGCGCCGAGATCGCCCGTCTCAACGACCGCTATCCCTCCGAAGGCGCGCCCCGTTTCTATATCTTGCACCGGCGCCGGCTCTTCAATGCGGCTCAAGGGTCCTGGATGGGCTGGGAGCGCAAGCGCGGCAAGCTGCACGAACTCGACCTTCTGCTGCGCGGCGACAGCGACACCACCTTCCTGCCGCTCGATGTGCCGTTACCGGAGAACGTCGTCCATGTGATGACTCTCGATGCCGACACGCGCACCACTCGAGACGCGGTCGCGACCATGGTCGGCAAGCTTTGCCACCCGCTCAACCGCCCGCATTTCGATGCCAGCAAGCGCGTCGTCACGGCTGGCTATGCGATCCTGCAGCCGCGCATCACCGCGTCGCTGACCAGCGGCGACGATGCATCGTTTTTCCAGCGGGTCTTTTCGGCCAATCGCGGCCTCGACCCCTATGTCTTTGCCGTGTCCGATCTCTATCAGGACGTCTTCGGCGACGGATCTTTCACTGGAAAGGGCCTCTATCATGTCGACGCCTTCGAGGCGGCGCTGCAGGGCCGTATCGAGGAAAACACCATCCTCAGCCACGATCTGCTGGAGGGCGCGCTGGCGCGCGCGGCGCTGGTCACCGACGTCGAACTGGTCGAAGACTATCCGACGCGCTACTCGGTCGATGCCTCGCGCCACCATCGCTGGGCACGCGGCGACTGGCAACTCCTCGGCTTCATGCTCGATCCGCGCTCCGGCGTGCCGGCCCTGTCGCGCTGGAAGATGATCGACAATCTGCGCCGCTCGTTGACACCGATCTTCTGGGTGATGGCGGCGATCGGCGGCTGGACGCTGCTGCCCTTCACGCAGGCGGCGCAATGGCAGGCTTTGCTGATCCTCAGCCTGTTCATGGCGCCGACATTCAACATCGTCAACGCCATCCTGCCCAAGAGCGGCGACCAGACGCCGCGCGGCCATTTCTCGGCGCTGGCACGCGACGTTGCCTTCGGCACCGCCATGGTGGCGCTGAAGATCGTGCTGATGGCGCACAACGCCTGGATGATGGGCGACGCCATCGTCCGCACGCTGTACCGGCTGTTCGTCAGCCGCCAGAATCTTTTGGAATGGCGCACTGCCTCGCAGGCGCATAAGAGCGGCGACAATAGTGTCGGTTCCTATTACGGTATGATGTATGGCGCCGTGATCATCGGCTTCGTCGGCCTTGCCATTCCGGTGCTGGCCGATTCCACCGGTGCCTTCGTCGCCTTCTTCTTCGCGCTGTTCTGGATTGGCTCGCCCGCCATCGCCAGTTGGATCAGCCGTTCGGCCGAAACCGAGGATCGCTTGCGCATATCGCAAGCTGACATCCATGCGTTGCGCACGGTGGCACGGCGCACATGGCACTATTTCGAAAGCTTCGTGACGTCAGAGCACCACCATCTGCCGCCCGACAATTTCCAGGAAAGCCCGGCGCCGGTCGTCGCACCACGAACCTCGCCGACCAATATCGGCGTCTATCTGCTGTCCGTCGTATCGGCCCGCGATTTCGGCTGGATCAGCCTGTCCGATGCCATCACCCGCATCGACGCTACCATGTCGACGATCGAGGGTATGCCGCGCGACCGCGGCCACCTCTTCAACTGGTACGACACGACGACACTGAAGCCGCTCTACCCGCTCTACATCTCGGCCGTCGACAGCGGCAATCTTGCCGGCCATCTGGTGGCTGTGGCGGCAGCCTGCGCCGAATGGGCGGAGGCACCCTCCGTCCATCTCCAGGGTGATTTCGAAGGCATTCTCGACACGGTCACCGTTCTCAGCGAAAGCCTTGATGAGTTGCCCGATGACCGTCGCCAGCTGCGCCCCCTGCGCCAGCGCCTCGCCGACCGTCTCGACGGCATGCGGCGCGCGGTCGACACCATCAAGGCGCAGCCGGAGATGGCGTCGATCCGCACCATCAACCTGGCTGTGCTTGCCGGCGAGATCCGCAAGCTTGCCACAGCTATCCACACCGAGGCGGCGTCCCCCCAGAGCGACGTCATCGTCGACTGGGCGGCAAGGCTGGAGGCCACCTGCGAAGCGCACGTCCATGACGCGCACAGCGACGACAATGCCGTCGAGGCATTGCGTGCCAAGCTGATCACCCTGCGCGAGCGCACGCGCCGCTTCGCCTTCGAGATGGATTTCTCCTTCCTGATGCGGCCGGAGCGCAAATTGCTGTCGATCGGCTACCGGGTCGAGGAACACCAGCTCGACGAAAGCTGCTACGATCTTCTGGCTTCCGAGGCGCGGCTGACCAGCCTGTTCGCCATCGCCAAGGGCGACCTGCCGACCGAGCACTGGTTCCGGCTTGGCCGACCGATCGTCGAGATCGGGTTCCAGGGCGCACTGATGTCGTGGTCCGGCTCGATGTTCGAATATCTGATGCCGCCACTGGTCATGAAGGAGCCGCACGGCTCGATCCTCAACCAGACCAGCAAGCTGATCATCAAGCGCCAGATCCAGTATGGCCGCCAGAAGAACGTACCGTGGGGCATTTCGGAAGCGGCCTACAATGCCCGCGACCGTGAACTGACCTACCAGTACACCAATTTCGGCGTGCCCGGCCTTGGGCTGAAGCGCGGCCTTGGCCAGAACACGGTAATCGCACCTTACGCCACCATATTGGCGGCACAGTTCAACCCGCGTGAGGCGGTGCACAATCTCGCCCGGCTCAGGGAAGTCGGCGCACTAGGCCGCCACGGCTACTATGATGCCGTCGACTTCACGCCGCAGCGCGTGCCCGAAGGCACCGACCATGTCGTCGTGCAAAACTACATGGCGCACCATTCGGGCATGTCGATCGTGGCGGTCGCCGACGCCATCTTCGAAGGTCGCATGCGCGACCGCTTCCACAGCGATCCGGTCATCGAATCGGCCGAATTGCTGCTGCAGGAGAGGGCGCCCCGCGACATTCCGACCGCGACCGTCAGGACCGAGGCCGACGAACGCTCCAAGGACGAGACCGAGATCGAGAGCCCTGACACCCGCATCGTGCTCAACCCGCTGCAATCGCTGCGCTCGACCAGCGTCATGTCGAACGGTCGTTATTCGGTGATGGTCACGGCGACCGGCTCGGGCTACAGCCGCTGGGGCGATCTCGCCGTCACCCGCTGGCAGCCGGACCCGACCGAGGACCGGCTTGGCTCCTACATCTTCCTGCGAGACGCCGATACCGGCGACTGGTGGTCGGCGACGTCGGAGCCGAAGCGTGCGGTCGAGGAAACGGCGCAGACCTTGTTCTCCGACGACAAGGCGAGCTTCGTCAAATCGGTGGGGACGTTGCGCTCCGAGGTCGAATGCATCGTCGTTTCGGAAGGCAACGGCGAGGGGCGTCGGGTTACGCTCTACAATGATGGCCCATCCGACCGTCACATTGAAGTGACCTCTTTTGCCGAACTGGTGCTCGGTCTGGAAGCGTCCGACAACGCGCATCCGGCCTTCTCGAAGATGTTCGTGGAAACCGAAATCTCTGCGAATAACGCGGCGATCTTCGCCACACGGCGCAAGCGCGAGACCAGCGAGCCCGATATCGCCATGGTGCATTTCGTCACCGATCCGTCAGGGTCGGCGCGCGATGCCGAGGCCGAGACCGACAGGCGCGCCTTCATCGGCCGTGGCCGTACCATTGTCGACGCAGCCGCGTTCGATCCGGGCGCCAGGCTCGGCGGCCATTCAGGCTTCACGCTCGATCCCGTCGCCTCGCTGCGCCGGCAAGTGCGGGTGCCGGCCAACAAGAAGATATCGTTGACTTTCTGGACCGTGGTCGGCGCCGGCCGTGCCGAACTGGACGAGGCTATCGCCCGGCTCGATCATCCCGAGAGTTTTGCCCGCCAGGCCATGCTCGCCTGGACGCGCAGCCAGGTCCAGACGCGTCATATGGGCCTCAGCCTGACCGATGCCGCCAATGTGCAGAAGCTGGCGCGCTACCTGATCTATCCGGATCCGTTCCTGCGTCTCCCCGCCGAGTCCATTTCCACGGGGCTGGGCAAGCAGTCGAGCCTGTGGCCGACCAGCATTTCCGGCGATTTCCCGATCTTCCTGGTCAGGATCGGTGACGTGGCCGATCTGGAAATCGTCGCCCAGGCGTTGCGTTTCCAGGAATATATGCGCAGCCGTGGCATGATGATCGACTTCGTCGTCGTCAACGAGCAGGCGTCCTCCTATGTCCAGGACCTGCAACGGGCGGTCGAGACGCTATGCGAAAACAGCCGTTTGCGCGGCAAGGAGCTCGGACCTCGCCAGCACATTTTCGCGGTGCGCCGCGATCTTATGGACGACACGACCTACAAGACGCTGCTCGCCGTGGCCCGCGTCGTCCTGCACACGCGCAACGGCACCATCTTCGACCAGATTGAGCGGGCTGAAGCAGCCGCCTTGCAGGCGCGTGACGCCCTGCTGCCGACAGCATTTCCGGTTCCGCGTGACCTGCCGTCGCCGACGCCCACGACGCATGCATTCGCCTCGCAGGCGGTGGCCAATGTCAGCGCCGATGGAAGTGGGCTCAGCCAGTGGAACGGGTTTGGCGGTTTCGATGGCGACGGGCGGCACTATGTCGTGCGCCTGGCCGGCCGGCGAACGACGCCGCAGCCGTGGATCAACGTCGTCTCCAACGCCTCGTTCGGCTTCCATACCTCGGCCGAGGGTGCTGCATTCACCTGGAGCCGAAACAGCCGCGACTACCAGTTGACGCCATGGTCGAATGATCCGGTTTCGAACCGGCCGGGCGAGGGCCTCTACATCTACGATCAGGCCAGCGGCAAGGCGTTCTCGCCGCTCGCCGCCATGGTGCGCGATCCCTCGATGACGTACGAGGCCTGGCATGGCCAGGGTTTCTCGACCTTCCGTTCGAGGCGCGGGCCGTTGTCGATGGATCTTACCCATGTCGTCGATCCGGTCAATCCGGTGAAAATTTCGCGGCTGCGTATCCAGAATGCCGGTTCGGTGCCGGCACGGCTGCGCGTGTATGCCTATGCCGAATGGGTGCTCGGCGGGCATCGGTCGCGCACGGCGGCAACCATCGTTCCGGCGCGGGACGCTGCCAGCGGCGCGTTGCTGGCGCAAAATCCCTATGGTCTCGATTTCGGCGAGCGGGTGGCCTTCCTCGCCGCTGATGGCGGCGTCCATTCGGTGACATCCGACCGCTCGGAGTTCCTCGGCCGGCATGGCTCCAGCGAGCTTCCGCAGGCGGTGCTAAGCGGTGCTGGACTGTCGGACCGTGTCGAGGCCGGCGACGATCCGTGCGCGGCGATCGCCCGCGATATTGAGATTCCGGCCGGCGGCGACGTGACGCTGCTCTGGCTGCTCGGTGACGCCGAATCCGCCGAGGAGGCGAGTGCCTTGGTGCGGAAGCACCGAGCCAAGGATTTCGACCAGCGTCTGGCCGACAATGAGCGCGAGTGGCGTGGTTTCCTCGACACCATCCAGGTCGAGACGCCGGACAAGGCGCTCGACGCCATGGTCAATCACTGGCTGCCCTATCAAAGCCTGACCTGTCGCATCCGTGCCCGCTCCGCCTTCTATCAGGCCAGTGGTGCGTTCGGCTTCCGCGACCAGTTGCAGGATACGCTTGCGTTGCTGGCGCATGATCCGCAACTGGCGCGCGACCAGATACTCAACGCGGCGCGGCGGCAATTCCCCGAAGGCGACGTGCAGCACTGGTGGCTGCCGCGCACCGGTGCCGGCGTGCGCACCCTGATCTCCGACGACGTGGTCTGGCTGGCTCACGCCACGGCGCGCTACCTGTTGGTCACCGGTGATGTCACCATACTGAAGGAGCAATTGCCCTTCATCGACGGGCAGGCGCTGGGCGATGATGAGCACGATGCCTTCTTCACTCCGGAAATCTCGAAGAAGACGGCGTCGCTCTACGACCATTGCGCGCGCGCGCTCGATCTCGCCATCAAGCGCAGCAGCCCTGCGGGCCTGCCGCTGATCCTCGGCGGCGACTGGAACGACGGCATGAACCGCGTCGGCGGGCACGGCAAGGGCGAGAGCGTATGGCTCGGCTGGTTCCTGTTGAAAACTCTGGGTGACTTCGCTCCCGTTGCCAAGGTCGAGGGCGATGCCAAGCGTGCACAGGCCTGGGCGAAACATGCCGACGTGCTGAAGCGGGCGCTTGAAAGCACGGCATGGGACGGCGAGTGGTATCGGCGCGGCAGCTTCGACGATGGCAGCCCGCTGGGGTCGCGAACATCGCAGGAATGCAAGATCGACTCGATCGCCCAGTCCTGGAGCGTGCTTTCGGGAGAGGGCGATCCGGCGCGGTCGACGACGGCGATGGAGCAGGCGACCAAGCTGCTCGTCGACGACAAGCTCAAGATCGTCAAGCTGTTCACGCCGCCCTTCTCGAAGACGGATAAAGACCCAGGGTATATCAAGAGCTATCCGCCCGGTGTGCGCGAGAATGGCGGCCAGTACACCCACGCCGCCACATGGTTCGTCATCGCGCTTGCCGAGATGGGGCGGACCGACGAGGCCTATCGCTGTTTCTCGATGCTGAACCCCGTCAACCATGCGATCGACGAGGCCTCGGCCGAGCACTATCGCGTCGAACCTTATGTCGTGGCGGCCGATATCTATGCCGGGGACGGCAATGCCGGCAACAACAAGGGCGGCCGTGGCGGCTGGACCTGGTACACCGGCTCCGCCGGCTGGCTCTACAGGGCGGCGGTAGAAGGCATCCTCGGCATCGAACGGCGCGGCAAGCGTGTCCAGTTCAAGCCGAAACTACCCACTCACTGGGACGGCTATTCGGCAACCCTCAAGATGCTGGGGGCGGAACTCAAGGTTCGCGTCATCCGCGACAATAAGGCCAAGGCCGTGACGCTGGAGGTGAACGGGGCAAAGACCAAGGCTTCGGCGCTCGAACTGAGGGCTGGCGAAGTTACCGACGTCATCGTCAGGATCCCGGCCTGATGCATGTTGCCCCAAAAGCGTGCTCCCGGACCTAGCCCCGGGGGCTCGGTTTTTGGGCCATGACGAGATGCGCGGCGCCATGCCGTCCGGCGTTGCCGTCGGCCCGGCTGAAGGCGATGCCTCTGAGAAGCACATGAAATCAAAGGCTTGGGGTGCGCCGTAACGGTCGCCTCGATCGACGAGACGTAGTCCCCGTCGCTAGGCGGGGCGCAAGCGCACTTGGCTTTGGCCTATACTGCGCAGAAGGAGATTTCGGCCTTGGTCATGCGCCCGACATTGCCGCTGATTAAAATTGTGGCAGCGTGTGCCAACTGCCATGATTTCGCCGTATGCCTGACATTTTACCTGTCTTCTCAAACCGTTAGGTGATCACGGCAGATTTCGGAACGTCGCCATCTTTTGTTCGCTCTGAGGGAACTGAAGAGGTACACGGCCATTGTTTTGCGACGTATCAACCGATACGAGTCAAATGATGCAGTGCACAATAAACAGCATGGCGGAGTAACTGGGGTGACCCTTCTGCAAATCTACTGGCGAGCGCTCGGATATCTCGCCCAGGACAGGAAGCGCGTCGCGTTGATCTGTTCGGCCAATGTGGCTCTCGCCATCATCGCCATTCTTGAGCCGATCATGTTCGGACGGGTGATCGATGCGATTTCCGAACGCGGCTCGGTGTTTACGACACTTGCCCTGTGGGCTGGCCTCGGCGCTTTCAACATCGTGGCATTCGTGCTGGTGGCGCGCGGCGCGGACCGCTTTGCCCACAAGCGCCGTAGCGAGGTGCTTTGCGACTCGTTCGAGCGCGTGATCACCATGCCGCTTGCCTGGCACCACCAGCGCGGCACCTCCAACGCCCTGCACACCCTGCTGCGCGCGGTCGAGACGCTGTTCAGCCTGTGGCTCGAATTCATGCGTCAGCACCTGTCGACGGTGGTTGCGCTGTTCCTGCTGATCCCGACCGCGGTCAGCATGGACCTGCGCATGTCTATGGTGCTGCTGGCGCTCGGTGCGCTCTATGTCGGTATCGGCCGGCTGGTGATGAAGCGCACCAAGGCGGGTCAGGCCGCCGTGGAGCGCCACTACCATAAGGTGTTCGCGCACGTGACCGACTCGGTCAGCAATGTTGCCGTGTTGCAGAGCTACAATCGTCTCGGCCACGAGGCCGATACGCTGCGCCTCTATGTCAAGAACCTGCTCGACGCCCAGAACCCGGTGCTCGACTGGTGGGCGATGGCCAATGCGCTGCATCGCCTGTCCTCGACGATCTCGATGATGGTCGTACTGTTGATCGGCGCCTATCTGGTCACCCACGGTCAGCTGCGCATCGGCGACGTCATCGCCTTCACCGGCTTTGCCACGCTGCTGATCGCCAGGCTCGACCAGATGTCGGCGTTCGCGAACCAGATTTCGGAGGCCCGTGCCAAGCTCGAGGACTTCTACCATCTCGAGGACTCCGCGGCCGACGCCGCCGAGCCGGACGGCTTGCGCGATCTCGCCAACGTCACCGGTCATGTCCGCTTCGAGAATGTCGGTTTCGAATTCGCCAATTCTGGCCATGGCATCGACGACGTGTCCTTCGAGGTCCAGGCTGGCCAGACCGTCGCCATTGTCGGCCCGACGGGCGCCGGCAAGACGACGCTCATCAACTTGCTGCAGCGCGTCTTCTCGCCATCGCAAGGCCGTATCCTGATCGACGGCATCGACACCCGCACCGTGACCCGCAAGTCGCTGCGCCATTCGATCGCCACCGTGTTCCAGGATGCGGGCCTGCTCAACCGCTCGATCGAGGACAACATCCGCGTCGGCCGTGCCGATGCGAGCAATGACGAGATCCATGCCGCCGCCAATGCGGCTGCCGCGCAGGACTTCATCCTGTCGAAGAGCAATGGCTACGACACGCTGGTCGGCGAACGTGGCGGCCAGCTATCGGGCGGCGAACGCCAGCGCATCGCCATTGCCCGCGCCGTGCTGAAGGACGCACCGATCCTGGTGCTCGACGAGGCGACCAGCGCGCTCGACGTCGAGACCGAGGATCGCGTCAAGGAAGCGATCGACGAGTTGCGGCGCGACCGCACCACCTTCATCATCGCCCACCGCCTGACCACCGTTCGCGACGCCGATCTGGTCGTGTTCATGGATAAGGGCAGGGTGATCGAGATGGGCGGCTTCACCGAGCTGTCGCTGCGCAATGGCCGCTTTGCCAGCCTGCTGCGCGCCGGCGGCCTGCTCAACGACGAGGAGGTTCGCCGCCTCAGCCGCTCCGTGCAGCAACAGCAGGAAGCCGCGGCCTGATCTTCTTTCTTCTACCTCCCCCTTGTGGGGAGGTCGGACCGTAGGTCCGGGTGGGGGGTACGGGCGCCATCGCCGCTCCCCCACCCCGCTGCTTCGCAGCGACCCTCCCCACAAGGGGGAGGGTAAGAAGCCTGCGACACCACCGCTCGATTGCCCCGAACGCGCCGGCGGTCTATGTAGACCGCATGAGCGACACGACTTCACGCCTGACCGGCTGGATGGATCTTGCCAACCCGACGCGCTTCGTCGGGCTGGTCGACCGGATCGTACCGTGGCTGGCGTCCATCGCCGCACTCATCCTGGCCCTCGGGCTCTACATGAGCTTCGCCGCGCCCGAGGATTTCCAGCAAGGCATCACCGTTCGCATCATGTACATCCACGTGCCTTTCGCCTGGCTCGCCATGATGTGCTACACGCTGATGGCGGTCTCGGCGCTGGGCACCCTCGTCTGGCGGCATCCGCTGGCCGATGTCGCGCTGAAATCGGCCGCACCCATAGGCGCTGTCTTCACCGCGCTGGCGCTGATCACCGGCTCGATCTGGGGCAAGCCGATGTGGGGCACATGGTGGGTCTGGGATGCGCGGTTGACCTCGGTCTTCGTGCTGTTCCTGATGTATCTCGGCATCATAGCGCTGAGCCGCGCGCTCGACGACGCAAGCCGCGCCGCCTGGGCCGCCGCCATCATCACTCTGGTCGGGTTCATCAACATCCCGATCATCAAATTCTCGGTCGACTGGTGGAACACGCTGCACCAGCCGGCGTCAGTGTTCCGGCTCGGCGGGCCAACCATCGATCCGAGCCTGCTGTGGCCTTTGCTGGTGATGGCTCTAGGCTTCACCGTGCTGTTCTTCGCGCTGCATCTGATGGCGATGCGCACGGAAATCCGCCGCCGCAGGGTCATTGCAATGCGTCGCGTCGCCGCCAGGCAGGCCGAGCGGATCTAAGGCGCCATCGCAGCGGTGCATCGACAGATCAAGCGTTCGTCGTCTCTGAACAGCTTGTCATTTCTGCAGATTGTGAGCCTCGAACGTGGTCTCCTGAGGCGGCGAGGTGAACCCACCCTTGATGCCCGTTTTCATCTGAGGCATCAGAATGTCATCCCGGAATTGCTCCCAACTCTTCTTGGACTCGTGAACCGCAACAATTGACCAGCCACCGGCCGACGGGCCGGCAGCATGGAAGATCTGGCCTTTTGGCAGGCTTTTCCCGCCTGCTGGATGCACCGCAGCGATTGACGCCTCGTATTGCTCCTTCGTGCCGCCAGGAAAATAATGCGCGATTGCGTAAGCCATTTTCGTTTTCCTCCCGAACAAGCCGCAAACCATCCAATGGCCAGCTTGCTGAAGGCAGATTGACGTAAGGGAACACCAGGGGCAAGCAGGACCTTAGACAGGGGTCGACCATGCACTATGCCCTGGACACGCCTTTGGATATTCGCGTCAGCCGGTGCGGCCGCGCGCTGCCACCGGCAGTGTTTCCAGCACCGTGTCGCCGTCGATCAGATTGACCTCGTCAAACAGGTTGGTGACCACGCAGCAATGATCGGGGACGACACGCACCCGATCGCCGATGCGCAGCTTGCTGTCGCCTGAAAGCGTGACGGTGCCGTGCTCTTCGCTCAAGCCGGTGACCCGCGCTCCCGAAATGCCGAGCAGCTCGCCGAAATCGGCGAGCCCCAACGTATCGCTGGACAACGCCTTGCTGCCGGCATCGAGGATGGCGCGCGTTGCAGTGGGATGGCTGACCACAGTCGACAGCACCGTCAGCGCGCAATCGTCGAGACTGCCGACGCCTTTCGCGACTTGGTAGCGGTCGAGATAGATGTACGTGCCAGGGCGATATTCGGTGACGACCGATGCCTTGCTGGAGCGCCAGATGTCCGGCGTGCCGCCGCTCGAGATGCGTTCGCAGGCGAGACCCGATGCGGCAAGCGTCTGCTTGGCGCCAGCGAGCCAGGCCTCGGCCTCCGCCGCGCGACCGGCGGCCGGATAGGTCATCAGCCCGCCGAAGGCGAGGCCGCCGGCTCTGTCGATCTGTCTTGCTAGCGCAACCGCTTCGTTGGCCGTCTGCACGCCGCAGCGGCCCATGCCGGTATCGCATTCGACCAGCACCGACAGGCGATGGCCGGCATCGGTGAAGGTGGCGGCCAGCCCCTCAATCGTCTCCAGGCTGTCCGCGGTCACCGAGAGGATGACACGCCTGTGCAGCGCCAGAAGCCGTTCCAGCTTGGCGCGCCCAAGGATGTTGTAGGGAAGAAAAATGTCGGCGAGACCGGCATCGGCCATCACCTCCGCCTCGCCGATCTTCTGGCAGGTGATGCCGACCGCACCCGCCGCTACCTGCCTCTTCGCCCAGTAGGGCAGCTTGTGCGTCTTGATGTGCGGCCGCAGCTTGAGCCCGTTCTTGTCGGCATGGGCCTGGGCGCGGGCAATGTTGGCTTCGGCGCGTGCGGCGTCGATCAGGATCGACGGCGTGTCGAGGTCGTGGATGGTCGGCATCAGCTGTCACTCTGTGGAAATCCGCAGCGGTTATGACCCTGAACGGACACGATGTCACGCTGCCAGCGGACCCGGTCTATGGTCCATGTGCTCGAGGCGAAGGGCCTGGCAGGATCGACACCGGATCGGCGTTGGGCTATGCGATTTACCAAAGCATGTCGCCCAAAAGTGTGTAGCGGTTTTGGGATCACGACATGCGTGCCAACAAACCAAGGCGCGTCGCGTGAGCCCCGTCGAACGCGAGGCGCTTTAGCAAAATCGACACGAAGGGTCATGATCATGAAACGCTCCGCCATCAACGACATCATCCGCGAAGCCGACGCGTTCATCCGCTCGTTCGGCTACATCATGCCGCCCTTCGCCTATTGGTCACCCGAGGAGGCGAAGGCGCGTCAGCTGGATTCCTCGGCCGTTTTCAGCTCTCGGCTTGGCTGGGACATCACCGATTACGGGCAGGGCAAGTTCAAGGATCTCGGCCTGTTCCTGTTCACCGTCCGCAACGGCCGCTATGAGGACATGAAGAAGGGCATGGGCATGCTCTATGCCGAGAAGATCATGATCTCGCGCAAGGACCAACTGTCGCCGATGCACCGCCACAATATCAAGGCCGAGGACATCATCAACCGTGGTGGCGGCAAGCTGGTGCTGGAACTGTTCATGCACGATCGCGATGGCGGCATCGATTCCAAGGCCGAAGTGTCGGTGCCTGTAGACGGAACCATCCACAGGCTGCCGGCGGGCGGGCTGTTGAAGCTCGACCCAGGTCAGAGCGTCACACTGCTGCCCGGCGTCTGGCACGCTTTCTGGGCCGAGGGCAAGGATGTGCTGATCGGCGAAGTGTCGACCGTCAACGACGATCTCACCGACAACGTTTTTCGCGATCCGATCGGCCGCTTCGCAGACATCGAAGAGGATGTCGCCCCCGTGCACCTGCTGGTGTCCGACTACGAGAAGTGGCTGGGATAAGCGGCAACGCCGGCGCGGGAATCGCGCGGGCAACTAGGATGTCGGGCCGTTCCCGTTTTGCCAGCCGGCTAGCTCTGGCAGGTCGTCAAGCCAACTTTTCTCCGTCATCAAGGCATCGCCGGCCTGCGGGTCGGTGGCGTTTTGAATGAGCCAGTCTATCCACTTCCGATAGGCAACCGGGTCCAACTGGGGCGGCAGCACCTTGGCCTTGGCCAGCATGCGTTTGCGGAAACTGACCTGCCTGCGGAGTTTGGTCGTCGTGAATTTGATTGCCTTGCCTTGGTATTCGACCGTCCAGCGCTCATCCCCATGGCTGGTGAGCCTGTCGATGGCGAAACCGACATCGACCGGCCTATCCCGCCAAGGAAGCTCGATGGCATTCTTCCTCAGATCGAGTGCCCATCGCCTGTAGTTGGTCCCGGCACGCTGGGGCGGCAGCACACCAGCCTCTTCGAGCATCTTCCGGCGGAAGGTAGGCTGCTTCTTAAGCTGGCCTGTGGTCAGCTCGATGCGATGCCCACGGAATTCGACGTGCCATCGGATCCTCCCGTTGCCGAAATACTTCACCAGCCTGTCGATGACGAACTCGTCATCGGCAAGCATCACGCAGCCTTGGCTGATGCTTTCGAGAATGAACTGGCTATCGGTGGGCATTACGCACGCCTCGTGCAGGAATCTTTGACGAAGCTTAGCCAGTAGCACGCATCAGCGGCCAACAATCTTTTTCGCTCCGGGAGTGAAGCCGTCGGCCTGCGCATTCGGCGCCTAGTCGCGCTCAAAATTTCAACGCGTGCCTGTTTGGCGGGAGGACTAAGGGCGATGCTCGACCGCTTCAGTCTCAATTCGGCTTGCGAAGAACGCGGTTGGCACCGATATGCTCACTACGTTTACACGGAGGACGCGTTTATGAAATATTCCGTATTGGCCGACGACAAGCCGGTTCCCGATCTGACGTTCCTTCGCGAGTTGGCGGACGCGAAGCTGGGTGGCGAAAAGATCGCAGCAGAAAACATTGCAGTCGAAGTTCAGATCGAGGGCTACCCGGAGCAGCCCGGAATGATGCTAACGTGGCGCTTCGACCGGGAAGTGACCGCTTGGGTCGAAACCCGCTGAAAACCACTCGTCCCAGGTTTGACTTTGGTTCCCCGCTCCTTAGCGCGCCGCCTGATGAGCGTTAGCAATGGCCGCCGCGTCCACCACCAAGGCCCGCTTCGGCGGGCTTTTTGAGGACTGATAAGATGGGGTCGATAGGGATGGCTAGCTGCATTCAATAGTCGATAACGTCACGATGATCTGCGGCAAAAATAGCGTCCCATTTATGCTTTGCGTCATCGTGCGCTATTTCTTGATGCTCATGCGGCCAGTTGTTTAGCCCGCTGGTCATCAACGTCGTCTCACCAGCCAGACGCCCCACAATCTCGACTAGCGTCTCTAGTTCGCCATGTGTCACAAACTTCCTTACTTCTCCCCAGGTAATGTGTGCTATTGCGGAATTGCGAAAACTCTGCATGCGCCCGATGGCGTTCCAATCAATGGTAGAATAATACTTGTTGAAGCGATCGATGCCTGCCTTGCAAGCCTTCATGGCTGCTTCGATTTGTGCTCGATCATTGCTGGCGGCGTAGGCTGTCGCCAGCTCGTGTGGCGAGTTAGGCAGTTTAAGGAACCTGTTCACGGATTGGAGCGAAATCTGACTGTCGCGATCGATCGTCGCAAATAGTCGAACGATACACAGTAACGCCGTTTCAGTGCGCAGATGGTCCGCATGGGTGACGATTGGAGCGCTCTTGTCGTGAGCACGGCTGATGGCAGCATTGATTCCAGAGTAGAGTCCATATGAATGGGCTGCCATTGAAGCCCATTCATTCAGCTTCGGAGCCATCCGCACCACATGTCCGATTTCCGGAACGTATTGTTCGGAAGCACTCGATGATTTTTCCATGTTGCTATTCGCAGCCTCCGCCCGTTACCACGCCTTACAAATCAATGGCTTATGTTGCTACCGATTTCGGGCGCTAGCGACATGGTTTTTGGTGATTTTTGTAGCTAAGTGCTTGATTTTGTTTGGCTGGGGAACCTGGATTCGAACCAGGACTAACGGAGTCAGAGTCCGTGGGTCTACCGTTAACCTATTCCCCAGCAGGCACGGTCATGAACCGTGCGGGCCGAGCGGCCAAGCCGCTGTGAGCGCTGCCTTGTAGCCGCCCGCGGAAAATAGTCAAGCCTGCTGAGTGGCTCATTCGCTACGTTTTGTCGGCCGGTTTGAGACGCCCCACTTCAGATGTCGCGAATTCAATCCCCACGCCTCAGCTCTCAGTCCGGCTGAACTGCGAGCGCTCGAAGAGCAGCACGATGCCCAGGCCGAGGAACAGCGGGATGATCAGGTAGAACAGCCGGAACACCAGCAGCGCCGCCAGCACGCCGACCGGGTCCATGTCGGACAGGCCGGCGAGGAACACCACTTCGAACACGCCGAGGCCGCCCGGAGCGTGCGAGATCTGCGCGATCGAGAAGGAGACGAGGAAGACGCCCAGCACGACGAAATAGCCGGGATTGTGGGCCGCGGGCAGGGCAAAGAAGATGATCGCGGCGGCCGCCAGCAGTTCGATCGGGCCGATCAGCAATTGCCTGGCGACGATCGGCAGCGCCGGATAGTGCAGCTGAAAGCCAGCGATCTTCAGCGGGCGCAGGTGCAGCCAGCTGCCGAAGATGTAGGCGGCGACCACGATCAGCATGGCGATGCCGGCTGCCTTCGACAGGCCGTGATGGGCAATGCCGGAAAACCGGTCGAGGATCTCAGGCTCGAAGACCAATACGAGGCCGGAGGCGAGAATCGTCGACAGCACGAAGGTGATCCAGCAGATCGCCACCAGCACGCCGACATCCTGGCCGCTCAGGCCTCTGGTGCCGTAGGCGCGGTAGCGGATGACGGCGCCGGAAAATACCGAGCCGCCGATGTTGTGCGACAGCGCATAGGTGGTGAAGGAGCAGAGCGTGACGAACAGCCACGAGACTTTCTTGCCGATATGCAGCAGCGCGATGTGGTCGTAGCCGGCGAGCGAGGCATAGGCGATGACCGAACACAGTGCGGCGAGTATCCAGCCGGGTGCCGAAATGGCCGATATGCCGTCCCAGACATCGTCGAGCGAAATGCCACGCAGTTCGTGCCAGAGCAGCAGCAGCGAGAAGATCACCGCCGCGATGCCGACCACCGGCCAGAAATAGCGTCTCCAGTTCATTGCCTGCCAATTCATTGCCGGATTGCCATGCGTTGCGGGTCCGCTTGCTCTTCTGCTGGTGGTGCGAGGAGGTCGGCCGCGCCGGATCCTTCCGCCCATTTCAGAAATGCCTCATTGAAGCCGGCTATTCAACCGCGAACGTTTTTGCGCGCCGACAACCCGGCCGATTTGTCCGTCTTGCAAGCGGCTCAAGAGGGCACCGACAGGCATTGAGCGTACCACTCCAGGCCTGCAGAAAAATTGCGCGGCGTGGCCGGAACGGCGGTTTGCGGGCCCAGCCGGCAAAATTCAGCACGCGGCTCTTGGTGATCGGGCGCGGCGCTGTTAGTCTGGCGGCAACTTAAAACACTGAAGCGCCTGCAGCGTCCGTCACCGGTTCGCGCGGTGCCGGAAGGAACGACAGTGGAAGACCGCGACACCGGCGCCAGCGCGCCGGAGGTGGGCGCGTCCAGCGCTTCCCCAGGGCCAATTCCCGGGACCGCCAGCTGGCAGCAGCGCCGTCCGACGGAGTCCCGCTCAGCAGATGGGCAGGCGGGCGACGCGACCCAGAAGGGCAAGCCCAAGAAGCGACGCAAGCGAAGGCGCGGGCGCAAGGTTTTTGCGCGCGATGACGCGCGTCTCACGCAGAATCGATCTCCGGCGCCAGGCAAGACCGGTGCCCCGGTGGCGGAGGCGCACAGACCGGCGGAATTGGCGGCCTCGCCCGCGGCTGCGCCGGCGCGCTTGGAACAGGGCGCCGGCCGGCCGCCAGTGCATGAACTTCCCGTCTTTGCGGCGCTTGACCTCGGCACCAACAATTGCCGGCTGCTGGTCGCCGTGCCGACGCGGCATGGCCAGTTCCGCGTCATCGATGCCTTTTCGCGCATCGTCCGGCTGGGCGAGGGGCTCACCGCCAACGGTCGGCTCGGCCAGCCGGCGATGGACCGCGCGGTCGAGGCACTAAAGATCTGCGGCGACAAGTTGCGCAACCGCAAGATCCGGAAAGCCCGGCTGATCGCCACCGAAGCCTGTCGCACTGCCGATAACGGCCTCGAGTTCCTCGACCGCGTCGAGCGCGAAGCCGGCCTGAAGCTCGAGATCATCGATCGCCAGACCGAGGCGCGGCTCGCGGTTTCCGGCTGCGGCTCGCTGGTCGAGCGCGATACGCAAGGCGTCGTGCTGTTCGATATTGGCGGCGGCTCCTCCGAAATCGCGCTGATCGATCTCGCCGGCCGCCGCTCGCCAAGGCTCGCCAACCATATCGTCTCGTGGACGTCGCTGCCGGTCGGCGTCGTATCGCTGGCCGAGCGTTTCGGCGGCCGCACGGTGACGCGCGAGGTTTTCGCCGCCATGGTCGACGACGTCGCCGGTCGGCTGGCCAGCTTCGATGGGCGCGATCGGCTGAGCCATCTCAAGGCCAGCCCGAATTTCCATCTGCTCGGCACGTCCGGAACGGTGACGACGCTGGCCGGCGTTCACCTCGACCTCGAGCGCTACGACCGCCGCCGCGTCGACGGGTTGTGGATGGATCGCGACAGCGTCGACCGCATGGTCGAACGACTGGTCGGCTGGGATTTCCAGCAGCGCTGCGCCAACCCTTGCATCGGTGCGGATCGCGCCGATCTGGTGCTGGCCGGCTGTGCTATCCTGGAAGCGATCCGCGCGGTATGGCCGTCGGAACGATTGCGCGTCGCCGACCGTGGCCTGCGCGAAGGCATATTGAGCGAGCTGATGGCCGATGATGGCGTCTGGCGCTACGATGGGCGCGGCAGGGCATGATCCCGAAAAGTGACGAACAAGAAATCAGGTAATGACCAAGAAGCCGGAAAAACCAGGATCTGCCAGCATTCGCGTGCTGAAGACGCGGATCAAGAAGAAGAGTGGGCTGAAGGAATCGTCGCGCCGCTGGCTGCAGCGCCACATCAACGATCCCTATGTCCAGCGCTCCAAGGCTGACGGCTATCGCTCGCGCGCGGCCTACAAGCTGATCGAGATCGACGACAAGCATCATCTGTTGAAGCCCGGCATGAAGGTGATCGATCTCGGTGCCGCCCCCGGCGGCTGGTGCCAGGTCGCGGCAGCGCGGACGAAATCGACGGCCGACAAGCCGCATGTCGTCGGCATCGACTATCTGGAAATGGACGCCGTGCCCGGCGCACCGGTGCTGTTGATGGATTTCCTCGATCCGCTGGCTCCGCAAAAGCTGGCCGAGGCGCTCGGAGGCGACCCCGATATCGTGCTGTCCGATATGGCGGCACCCACCACAGGCCACAAGCGAACCGACCATATCCGCACCATGCATCTGTGCGAGGTGGCGGCTGATTTCGCTCTGTCGGTCCTGAAGCCGGGTGGGCATTTCCTCGCCAAGACTTTCCAGGGTGGCGCCGAAAACGAGCTGCTCTCGATGCTCAAGCGGAATTTTCGCTCCGTCCATCACGTCAAGCCGCCAGCGTCACGCGACGAATCGGTCGAACTCTATCTCTTGGCCAAGGACTTCAAGGGGCGAGAGCCGCCGTCAGGTGAATCGGAACCTCCAGAGGGCGAGCCCGAAGTGTAACTCGTTCAGTTGCCGGGCGGGCTTACCGTTTCCAGCGTCTTGGGCGCCGTCAACCGGCCATGTCCGGAGACGGCGTTGCCGGCATCGGGCGCCAGCCGCATGAATGATAGCGATGCGGCGGCGGAAATCGCCGCAACGACGAAAAACGCGATGTGGAAATCCGCCAGCGTCAGTGACCTGCCATTCAGGCTCGTGGACACTTCCAGGATGCCGCCGGCCACCGCCACGCCAAGCGCGATCGACAGCTGCTGGAAGACCGCGGCAATCGGCGTCGCCTTGCTGGTGTCTTCAGGCGAAACCTCGGCATAGGCGAGCGCATTGACGCCGGTAAAGAACATCGAGCGGATGAAGCCGCCGACCAGCAGCATGGCCAGCACCAGCAGATAGGGTGTGTCTGGTGTGAACAGGCCGTTGATGGCGATCGAGGCCGCGGCGACCAGCGAACCGATTACCAGCACACGGCGGAAGCCGGCGACGCGGAAGATCAGTGCGGTGACGAATTTCATGCCGATGGCGCCGATCGCCGAGACGAAGGTGATCATGCCGGACTGGAACGGCGTCAGTCCAAAGCCGATCTGGAACATCAGCGGCAGCAGGAACGGCACGGCGCCAATGCCTATGCGGAACAGTCCGCCGCCAAGCACCGAGGAGCGGAACGCCCGGTTGCGGAACAGTTCGAGCGCCAGCAGCGGGTTTTTGGCACGGCGCGCATGCAGCAGATAGAGCGCGCCCGACAGCAGGCCAACCGTCACGGTGACGACACCGACGATTGGCGGCAGATAGGGCAGGCTGACCACCGACAGGCCGAACACCACGCCGGATGCCGCCAGCCCGCTCAGCACGAAGCCGATGAAATCAAGCGGTGGTGTCCGCGCGGGTTCGGTCTCCGGCAGGAAGCGCGTCGCCAGCCAGATGCCGACCACGCCGATCGGCACATTGATCAGGAAGATCCAGTGCCAGGTGAAGTAGGTGGTGATGAAGCCGCCGACGGGCGGCCCGACCAGCGGCCCGACCAGTGCCGGAACGGTCAGCCAGGACATTGCCGCGACGAGTTCGCTTTTCGGGGTCGCGCGCACCAGCACCAGCCGCCCGACTGGCGTCATCATGGCGCCGCCAATGCCTTGAAGGAAGCGCGACACGACGAAGGCCGGCAGCGAACGGGAAAGGGCGCAGGCGATCGAGCCGACGATGAAGACCGCGATCGCGGCACGAAAGACGTTCTTGGCGCCGAAACGGTCGGCCATCCAGCCACTGATCGGAATGAAGATCGCCAGCGACACCAGATAGGCGGTCAGCGCCAGCTTGAGCGCAATCGGGCTGGTGTGGATGTCGATTGCGATCGCCGGCAGCGATGTCGCGATGACGGTCGAATCCATGTTTTCCATGAAAAGAGCGACCGCCAGTATGAGCGGAATGGTGCGGTTCAAGGAACGCGTCCAGACGTGAATGTTGCGTCGCCGCTAGCATGTCGGCTTCAGGCGGCGGTTATCATGCCTTCGCCGGGATGTCGCATTAATTGCTGTCACTTTTATGCGACCGGCAACCACAGGTGGCATTCTCTGGACGAAACGTCAGCTTTCCGGGAGCGTGAAACACGGCAACGAACTCGGGTTGACGGGTTCCTTCGCAGCCTTGCCCGGCGCGTCGGCTGACGGAGCATCAAACGAAAAACCCGCCTGCGCGGCGGGCTACTGGCGCTAATCAGCACTATAAATAAATACATACCATAGCTGAGGTCACGAAATCAAGAAAAAATTCCTATCCTGAAAAGCTGCCGGCACAAAAGCTGCCGACACTGAACTGGCTGTCGTCAGGTCTTTTGTTAACCTGACTTCGGAGCCTGGGGCGTGAAATCATCGGCTTTTCATCGGCGCCGGGACGTGTTACGAGCCAGCGCCAATCCTGAAAGGGAAGAAGACGAGTCGGCGCTGTCCATTCCGGTCAAGCGCTTTTTTGTATTCCGAGGACTGGCCATGGCAAAAATCATCGAAACGTCCACCGGCGCACTGGCGCTGACCTTTGACGACGTGCTGTTGCAGCCCGGTCACTCCGAGGTCATGCCTGGCGAGACCGATGTCCGCACCCGCATCGCCGGCGACATTGACCTCAACGTGCCGATCCTATCGGCGGCGATGGACACCGTCACCGAGGCGAGGCTTGCCATCGCCATGGCCCAGGCCGGCGGCATTGGCGTCATCCATCGCAATTTCTCGCCGGCTGAACAGGCAGAGCAGGTGCGGCAGGTCAAGAAGTTCGAATCCGGCATGGTGGTCAATCCCGTCACCATCGGCCCCGACGCGACGCTCGCTGACGCGCTGGGCCTGATGCGCAGCTATTCGATCTCGGGCATTCCAGTGGTCGAAAATGGCGGCAGCGGCGGCCACAAGGTCGGGCGACTGGTCGGCATCCTGACCAATCGCGACGTTCGCTTTGCGTCCGATCCGGCGCAGAAGGTCCATGAACTGATGACCCGCGACAACCTGATCACCGTCAAGGAGAACGTCGACCAGGACGAGGCCAAGCGGCTTCTCCATCAGCACAGGATCGAAAAGCTGGTCGTCGTCGACAGGCAGGGCAATTGCGTCGGGCTGATCACGGTCAAGGACATCGAGAAGTCGCAGCTCAACCCGCATGCCACCAAGGACGTGCAGGGCCGCTTGCGCGCCGCCGCCGCCACCAGCGTCGGCGATGACGGTTTCGAGCGCGCCGAACGCCTCATCGATGCTGGTGTCGATCTTCTGGTGATCGACACCGCGCATGGCCACTCGCAGCGCGTGCTGGACGCGGTGACGCGTGCCAAGAAGCTTTCCAACTCGGTCCGCATCCTGGCCGGCAACGTCGCCACCGCCGAAGGCACGCAGGCGCTGATCGATGCCGGCGCGGACGCCGTCAAGGTCGGCATCGGTCCGGGCTCCATCTGCACCACGCGCATCGTTGCGGGCGTCGGCGTGCCGCAGCTTTCGGCGATCATGTCGGCGGTCGAAACGGCGCACAAATCAGGTGTCTCGGTGATCGCCGATGGCGGCATCAAGTACTCCGGCGATCTCGCCAAGGCGCTCGCCGCTGGTGCAAGTGCCGCCATGATCGGTTCGCTGCTGGCCGGAACCGACGAAAGCCCCGGTGAGGTCTATCTGCACCAGGGCCGCTCCTTCAAGGCATATCGCGGCATGGGCTCGGTCGGCGCCATGGCCCGCGGTTCCGCCGATCGCTACTTCCAGGCTGAGGTGCGCGACACGCTGAAACTGGTCCCGGAAGGCATCGAAGGGCAGGTTCCCTACAAAGGACCTGTGTCTGGCGTGCTGCACCAGCTTGCAGGCGGCTTGAAAGCCGCTATGGGTTATGTTGGTGGTCGCGATCTTGCCGATTTCCGCGAACGCGCCACTTTTGTGCGTATATCCAACGCCGGACTTCGTGAAAGCCACGCCCATGACGTCACGATCACCCGCGAAAGCCCGAACTATCCGGGCGGAGCCTGACCAGTACGGGATTGGACGAAACCTGACCGCATCGATCCTGCGGCTGTCGCGTCACGCGGCCGCGCTATGTTTTCTGTCGGCGGCGGTTTTCATAGCCATGACGGCGATGGAATTCTTCTACTTCCGGCGGTTGAGCGGCGGCTTGTCGTCACTCGACATGCGCGTTTTGGGCTTCACGCCCGACGAAGGCATGGCCTGGCTGACGGCGCTCGGCCGGCGCGGCGGCGAGATCATTCTCGTCTGGCACTATCTGACCTTCGATCTCCTGTTCCCGGCGCTGCTGTCGGTGACGCTGATCAGCCTGATCCTGGCCACGGGCCGGCGATTGAAGAACTTCCGCGTGCTGCCGGGGCAGCTGCAATCGATCTTCGCGCTGATCCTGGTGCTGCCCTACACGCTTGCCGACTACGCCCAGAACATCGCGGTGGCGCGGCTGCTGTCGGATTTCCTGTCGGCCAACCCGGACTCGCTGTCTTTCGCCTCTGCGCTTATCGTCACCAAATTCGCGCTTTTCGCCATTCCGGTGGTTGTCATTGCCGCCTTCTGGCTGACAGGCCAGAAACACCAACCTTGATGCCAGACGGGGCAGGGGGCACTTCATGAACCAGACCACGATCTTCTGGCCTGTTCTGGCGCATGTGCTGCTGATCTACATCGTCTATGTCGTCCTGGGTCGTCGCAGATACGGCGCGGTCAGGTCAGGCGAGGCCAAGCCCGACCAGTACAAGGCGCGCTCGACCGAGCCGAGTTCCAGCTCTACCGTTTCCGCCAATCTCATCAATCAGTTCGAGCTGCCGGTGCTGTTTTATGTGCTGTGCCTGATGCTGCACCTGACCAACGGCGTAAACTATCTGACTCTGGCGCTGATGTGGATTTTTGTCGCGTCGCGGTATTTCCATGCCTGGATTCACCTGACCAGCAACCATCTGCTGCTGCGCAGCCGCTCTTTCTCGTTCGGCGCGGTGGTCCTTTTGCTGGGATGGATCTGGCTTGCGCTGCATCTGCTCGGAGTGGTTTGAGCCGGGACAACTGCCTTTCCCAAATCGGAGGAGGAGGACGAAACTGAAGCTAAAGATCAAACAGTGCAATCTTGCGCTTGTCGAACTTGATGCCGATCTCGCCGCGCACCAGCTTGAGCGCTGCCTCGCCGAACACTGCGCGCCGCCAGCCCTGCAGGGCCGGTACGTCGGCATCCTCGCCTTCGGCTGCGATGCGATCGATGTCGTCGCTTGAGGCCAGCACTTTCGAGGCGACGCCTTCCCTTTCGGCGACGATCCGCAGCAGCACCTTCAACAGTTCCGCGGCAGCGTTCGAACCCTCCGGCGGCTGAAAACTCTTCGGCAGTTTCGGCATCTGCTCCTTGGGCAAGGCAAGGGCAGTATTGACCGCGCCCAGCAGCGCCGTGGCCGTCGAGGAGCGTTCCCAACCCTTCGGCGTGGTGCGCAGCTTGCCAAGGCCTGTCGCGTCGCGCGGCGCCTGCTGCGCCACCTCGTAGATCGCATCGTCCTTGAGCACGCGGCCGCGCGGCACGTCGCGTTCGCGGGCCTCGCGCTCGCGCCACGCGGCCACGGCCTGCACGATCGCCAGTTCCTGCGGTTTGCGCAGCCGCATCTTCAACCGCTTCCAAGCGTCCTCGGGATGCGGATCATAGGTCTCGCGCGAGGTCAGGACATCCATTTCCTCGTTGAGCCAATGGGCACGGTTCTCCCGCTCCAGCTCGGCGCTGAGGTGCTGATAGACCTCGATCAGATGGGTTACGTCGGCCAGCGCATAGTCGAGCTGCTTGTCGGAAAGCGGCCTGTGACGCCAGTCGGTGAAGCGCGACGACTTGTCGAGCCGCGCACCGGTGATCCGCTGCACCAGCTGGTCGTAGGAAACGCTGTCGCCAAAGCCGCAGACCATCGCCGCGACTTGCGTGTCGAACACCGGGTGCGGAACCAAGTCGCCGAGATGGACGATGATTTCGATGTCCTGCCGCGCGGCGTGGAAGACTTTGATCACCGCCTCGTTGGCCATCAGCTTGAAGAACGGCTTCAGATCGATATCGGGCGACAGCGGATCGATCAGCGCCGTCACGCCGGGTGCGGCCATCTGGATCAGGCACAGGATCGGCCAGAAGGTCGTTTCCCGGATGAATTCGGTGTCGACGGTGACGAACGCCGACTTTTCGAAAGCGGCGAGAGCGGTCTCGAGTTCTTTCTGGGTGGTGATGACGTGCATCAAATCGCTTTTGGCAGGAGTAAGGTTTTCCTAGATTTCAGCCGGCGGGGCTTTCGTCAAGCTTTGGCGCCATCTTCACGAGCCAGCCGGCCCGTCGGAATCGCTGTTTCTTCTGGCCAGCCGTGCGAATACCGTCGAGGTGCGCAACAGCGCGGTGAAACGGCGGCGCCTGCCTGCCGGCACGCCGGAACGGGCCTGCATCCGATAGAGAATAACAGCAATGAAGATCGCATAGACCACGGCGCTGAACACAAACAGCGCGCTCGGTCCGAAATATTGCATCACGGCTGAGGCGGCGAACGGCCCACCAATGGCGCCGAAGGAATAGAACAGCATCAGCGCCGCGTTGATCAGCACGAATTCGCCGGTATCGGCGCGGTCGTTGGAGTGCGCGGCTGACAGCGAATAGAGTGGCATGGCGAAACAGCCGAAGATGAAGACGAGGACGAAGTTGAGCGCCGGATTGCTGCCGGCGATGAACGCCAGCGCCAATGCTGAAAGCATCGCGCAGCAGGTCGTCATCAAAAGCACCCGGCGCCGGTCCCAGCGGTCGGAGAGGTAACCCAGCGGATACTGGATGATGGCGCCGCCGAAAATGCCGACGCTGACGAAGGTGACGACGTCGGCGACCGACATGCCGATCTGCTCGGCATAGACCGGCGACAACGTGCGAAAGGCGCTGTTGGTGACGCCAACGGCGATGCAGCCGAAGCAGCCCAACGGCGAAATCCGCCAGACACGCGCCAGGTCAAGCTTGACGTCCTCGGGCGGCGTCGGGTTGGAGCGGTCGCCGAGCGAGACCGGCACAACCGAGAACGTGATCATCATCGACATGATGGCGAAGATGGCGAAACCGCCGGCGCCGAAGATCGGGATCAGGAACTGGGCGCCGGTCACCGAGCCGATATCGACCATCCGGTAGATCGCCAGCACACGCGCGCGGTCGCGATTGCTGACGCCGGAATTCAGCCAGCTTTCGACGATCGTGAACAGCCCGGCGAAACAGAAACCGCCGGCAAAGCGTACCGCGCACCACATTACCGGATTGAGAACCAGCACCAGCAAAAGGGTGCCGACCGAGGCGATTGCCGCCAGTGCCGCAAATGCCCTGATATGGCCGACGGCCTTCATGATGCGGGTGATGGCCAGGCAGCCGAGCAGGAAACCGGCGAAATAGAACGTGCCCATCAGGCCGATGACGGAGGCGGAAAAACCTTCCTGCGCGCCGCGCAGCGCGATGAGCGTGCTCTGCAGCCCATTGCCGCCAAGCAGAATGCCGGCGGCGAGCAGGAGCGGGATCAGCGGACGGATGGAGGACATGAAGGGGTGATCACGTGTCGGTGACCCTTCTTGAACTATCGCCTTAGTTATTGCCAGCGGCAATCCTGGTGGCATAGTTCGAATTCGGCCTGGGTCGGGAATGGGTAGGCCGTTCAATCCGTGCTGGAATTCTGCAGCTTCAGCGACGCTGCATGTGCAACGAACGCTTCAACACTCTCCTTTGAATAGCCAAGGAGAGCACCCTCCAGTCTCGCCAGATCATTCGATGTGAAGACGTCAAAGGCTTCTCCGCTGCGGCACATGCGAGCGATCAGCAGGCTGAGCTTGCAGCGCCACTCCTCTGTCGGCAGGCAGTAGCTGCGTTCTTCCACGGACGTTTTGGGATCAACCTGGGAGAACTTCAGAATTCGGCCTTCGTCGACAAACTGCTTGAAATGCGCTTCACCAATATCTTCGGCGTCCACGCCTGGTTCTGCCGCGAACAACGCCATCGGCTTGTCGCCCCGCAGCATCAGTTCCAACTCGCGGCCATTATGTGGCCCGATGCCCTTTTTGCGAAGAGCGTTTCGGCACAAAGCATCTCCCAAATCGTGATGGCTGCATCGTTGCAAGAAATGCTTCTGACGGCAATGCATGAAGACCGGCAGAGACTTGGATCCCTCAAGGTCGAACCAACAGGCAACCAAAGCCGCTTGCCTTGACAAAGGCGGCCTCTCATGCGCTTTTCGCGCAAATTTTCGAGCCGGCCCGTCGGCCGCAACCCAGCACCCCGGACTGTACCAATGACAATGCACCGTTACCGCAGCCATACCTGTGCCCAGTTGAGGAAGAGCGACGTCGGCTCGACCGTTCGCCTGTCGGGCTGGGTGCATCGCGTGCGCGATCATGGCGGCCTGCTGTTCATCGACCTGCGCGACAATTATGGCCTGACCCAGATCGTCGCCGATCCCGATTCGCCGGCCTTCAAGGTTGCCGAGACCGTGCGTGGCGAGTGGGTCATCCGCGTTGACGGCGAGGTCAAGGCACGCTTGCCCGAGACAACCAATGCTAACCTGCCGACCGGCGAGATCGAGATTTTCGCCCGCGAGATCGAAGTGCTGTCGGCGGCCAAGGAATTGCCGTTGCCGGTGTTCGGCGAGCCTGATTATCCCGAGGATATCCGGCTGAAATACCGTTTCCTCGACCTGCGCCGCGAGACGCTGCACAAGAACATCATTGCGCGGACGAAAATCATCGCCGAAATGCGCAGGCGCATGGGCGAGGTTGGTTTCACCGAATTCTCGACTCCGATCCTCACCGCCTCGTCGCCGGAAGGCGCGCGCGATTTCCTGGTGCCGTCGCGCATCCATCCCGGCACCTTCTACGCGCTGCCGCAGGCGCCGCAGCAATACAAGCAGCTGATCATGGTGTCGGGCTTCGACCGCTACTTCCAGATCGCGCCCTGCTTCCGCGACGAGGATCCGCGCGCCGACCGTCTGCCCGGCGAATTCTACCAGCTCGACCTCGAAATGAGCTTCGTCGAGCAGGACGACGTGCTGTCGACCATGGAGCCGGTCATGCGCGAGGTCTTCGAGACCTTCGCCAATGGCAAGCCGGTGACGCAGAACTTCCAGCGCATCCCTTACGATGTCGCCATGCGCAAATACGGCACCGACAAGCCGGATCTGCGCAACCCGATCGAGATGCAAGCCGTCTCCGACCATTTTCGCGATTCCGGCTTCAAGGTGTTTGCCAACATCCTGGCCAACGATCCGAAGGCCGAGGTGTGGGGCATTCCGGCCAAGACCGGCGGCAGCCGTGCCTTCTGCGACCGCATGAATTCCTGGGCGCAGGGCGAGGGCCAGCCGGGGTTGGGCTATATCTTCTGGCGCAAGGAGGGCGACAAGCTCGAAGGCGCCGGCCCGCTCGCCAAGAACATCGGCGAGGAGCGCACCGAGGCGATCCGGCAGCAGCTCGGTCTTGCCGATGGCGACGCCGCGTTTTTCGTCGCCGGCGATCCGAAGAAGTTCGTTTCCTTCGCGGGTGCCGCGCGCACGCGCGCCGGCGAGGAGTTGAACCTTGTCGACCGCGAGCGTTTCGAACTGTGCTGGATCGTTGATTTCCCGTTCTTCGAATGGAACGAGGAAGAGAAGAAGATCGACTTCGCCCACAACCCGTTCTCGATGCCGCAAGGTGGCATCGATGCGCTGAATGGCGAGGATCTGCTCGGCATCAAGGCGTTCCAGTACGACATGGTCTGCAATGGTTTCGAGATCGCTAGCGGAGGTATCCGCAACCATCTGCCAGAAACCATGGTCAAGGCGTTCGAGACGGTCGGGCTGGATCGCGCCACGGTCGAGGAGCGCTTTGGCGGCCTCTACCGCGCCTTCCAGTACGGCGCGCCGCCGCATGGCGGCATGGCTGCCGGTATCGACCGCGTCGTCATGCTGCTTGTCGGGGCGAAGAACCTGCGTGAGGTCACCATGTTCCCGATGAACCAGCAGGCCTATGATTTGTTGATGAGCGCGCCCTCGGAAGCGAGCCCGCAGCAGCTTCGCGAACTGTCGCTGCGCGTTGCTGCGCCCAAGAAGGACGCCTGATCGCGCTTCGGGCGATACTTTAAAAAACCGACCGAACCGATTCTTTCGATTCGCTAATCCCAATAAAAAGCCCGGCATCGCTGCCGGGCTTTTCGCATCTTGAGGTCGCTTCGATCAGTCCTCGTTGGCCTTGACGGTGACGCCGAGCGTCTTCGGCAGGTCGAGCGGATTGGACATGGCGCCCGCCATGATCAGCGCGAACGGCACCGATGCCGGCGGTTCGGCCGAGATCTCGAGGCTCTTCGGATCGTCGAGATATTTGCCGACCGCGGCCGTGACCTGCGCCGTCAGTTCCGGGTTGTTGAGCTGCGCCATGCCGAATGGCACGATCGCCTTGGCCTGGTTGGCGATGTCCTTGCCGGACATGCCTTGCTGCTTGCCGACATAGTCCAGCACCTTGTTGGTCAGCGAATCGTCGTCGAAGCGGATCGAGGCGCCGTTGAACGAAAGCTGCTGCAACAGGCCGAGCATGGCCATGCCTTGTGCCGAATTGTCGGCGCCTTCCGGCTGTGCCGCCATCTTCTTCTGCATTTCCTGCAGCGACTTGATGAAGTCCATCGTGTAGCCGCCGAGATCGAAGGTCATTCCGAACGTGCCGGCATTCTCGACGGAGATGTCGTATTTCGACAGTTCCATCTTGCCGTCCGTGGGCTGCCAGGTGCCGGCCATCTCGAGATTGCCCGCGATGTTCTGGTAGCCGAGTGCGTTGATCACTTCCTTGGACTTGGGATCGTCGACCAGCGTCAGGTCGGCGTTGAACTTTTCCGTGGTGGCGCTGAATTCCATCGCCTTGCCGTCCGCCGGCGGCGTGATCTCGATGGCAAGCCCGTCCATCGAAAAGGCGGTCTTGTCGGCGACCTTGACGGTCATGTTCGAGAGTTCGGCAGACTTGTACATCATCAGCGAGCCCAAGGGGCTGGTCGCGCCGTCGGCCGGAACGGACATGTCGTGGATGACGAACGGGCTGAGATCGAGGGTGACGCCGTCCTTGCTGTGCTGGAAGGCAGCGGTCGACACGGTGGCGATGTCATAGCCGCCATTGGCCTCGGTGACGCCTTCGAGTTTGACGTCGCCGATGGCGAGGGCTTCCTTTTCCGCAGCCGGTTTGATGGCAACGCCCTGCAGCACCATGCTGGTGTTGTCACCGGTCACGCCGGTCCAGGTGATGTCGACGCCCTGGGCGGAAAGTGCCGCCTTCAGCCGGTCGGCAACCGCCGCATCCTGGGCGAGGGCGGCGTTCAGCGGCAGTGTGAGCAAAAAGGTAGAAAATGCGAATTTCTTGAGAGTTGAGCGTTTGATTGTCATCGCAAGGTCCCTGAGAGTGTCCTGAAATTGTTTTTTCAATTCTTTGCGCCATCACCATTCCGTGACGAACTGGACGGGAAAAAGGCGTGTCCCGGCACAATGGTCGAAAATCACGGCGAAAGGCAAACCCGATGCCACCGTCTACGTGCGAACCGGCTAATTTATCATGAAGAGCCGGTGGGCGATATCATCGCGCTTGGCCTTAGAACCCGCATGTAACAGGCTGATGTTGGTCGATATCCCTTGGCGTACGGTTTCGTGTTGCAGAAGGGCCGGCATAGCCGTCTGCCTCTTGCCGCGAATCACCCGCTCGGCTAGTCCCAGCCCATGGGAAAAAGGCTTTTGCCGCCTGAAAATGGCGGTGGCGATCATATCGAGCCGGTCGATCTGAAGAAGGCGCTGGAAGAGCGCTATCTTGCCTATGCGCTGTCGACCATCATGCACCGGGCGCTGCCCGACGTGCGCGACGGACTGAAGCCGGTCCATCGCCGTATCATGCACGCGATGCGCCTGCTGCGCCTCAACCCCGATCAGGGCTTTGCCAAATGCGCCCGCATCGTCGGCGAGGTGATGGGCAAGTTCCACCCGCATGGCGACCAGTCGATCTATGACGCGCTGGTGCGGTTGGCGCAGGATTTTTCGATGCGTTACCCCCTGGTCGACGGGCAGGGCAATTTCGGCAACATCGATGGCGATAACGCCGCCGCCATGCGTTACACCGAAGCGCGCATGACCGATGTCGCGACCGAACTGCTGTCCGGCATCACCGAGGACGCCGTCGACTTTCGACCGACCTACAATGAAGAAGACGAAGAGCCGGTGGTTTTGCCGGGCGCTTTCCCGAACCTGCTGGCCAACGGCTCGTCCGGCATCGCCGTCGGCATGGCGACATCGATCCCGCCCCACAATGCGGCCGAGCTTTGCGACGCGGCGCTTCACCTGATCGAGCATCGGGACGCGCCGGTGGCGAAGCTGATGGATTTCGTGCAGGGCCCGGATTTCCCGACCGGCGGCATCATCGTCGACAGCCGCGCCTCGATCCTCGAAGCCTATGAAACCGGCCGGGGCGGCTTTCGCGTCCGCTCGAAATGGATCCAGGAGGACCAGGGCAGGGGCACCTGGAGCATCGTCGTCACCGAAATTCCCTATGGCGTGCAGAAGGCGCGGCTGATCGAAAAGATCGCCGAGCTGCTGATGGCGCGCAAGCTGCCGCTGCTCGAGGATATCAGGGACGAAAGCGCGGAAGACATCCGCGTCGTGCTGGTGCCGAAGAGCCGCTCAGTCGACCCCGGCATCCTGATGGAATCGCTGTTCAAGCTCACCGAGCTCGAAAGCCGCTTCCCGCTCAACATGAACGTCCTGTCGCGCGGCAAGGTGCCCAACGTTCTGTCGCTGAAGGGCGTGCTGCAGGAATGGCTCGAGCATCGCCGCGACGTTTTGGTCCGCCGCTCGAAACACCGCCTCGGCGAGATCGAAAGACGGCTGGAGATACTCGCCGGCTACCTGATCGCCTACCTCAACATCGACGAGGTGATCCGCATCATCCGCGAGGAGGATGAGCCAAAGCAGGTGATGATGGCCCGCTGGTCGCTCACCGACACCCAGGCTGAAGCCATCCTCAACATGCGGCTGCGCGCTCTGCGCAAGCTGGAAGAATTCGAGATCCGCAAGGAATTCGACGGGTTGAGCGCCGAGAAGAAGCAGATCGAGGCACTGCTTGCATCAAACGAGAAGCAGTGGGCGACGATCAAGTGGGAAGTCACCAACATCCGCGACAAGTTCGGCCCGGAGACCGAGCTCGGCAAGCGCCGCACCCAGTTCGCCGATGCGCCCGAGCATGATCTGACCGACATTGCGCACGCCATGATCGAGCGCGAGCCGGTCACCGTGGTCGTCTCGGAAAAGGGCTGGCTGCGGGCGATGAAGGGGCATCTGGCCGATCTCTCGACGCTGACTTTCAAGGAGGGCGACAGCCTTAAGCTCGCCTTCCATGCCCAGACCACCGACAAGGTGCTGGTCTTCACCACCGGCGGCAAGTTCTACACCATCGGTGCCGACCGGCTGCCCGGCGGGCGCGGCCATGGCGAGCCGATCCGCATCATCGTCGACATGGACAATGACCAGGACATCGTCACTGCCTTCGTTCACGATCCGAAGCGCAAGCTGCTGTTGGCCTCGCATGACGCCAACGGCTTCATCGTGCCTGAGGAGGAAGTCGTCGCCAACACCCGCAAGGGCAAGCAGGTGATGAACGTCAAGGCGCCGGACGAGGCCAAGCGCTGCATCCCGGTTACAGGTGATCACCTCGCCATCGTCGGCGAGAATCGCAAGATGCTGGTATTCGCGCTCTCCGAAATTCCGGAGATGGGCCGCGGCAAGGGCGTGCGGCTGCAGAAATACAAGGACGGCGGCCTTCTCGACCTCAAGCCGTTCACGCTGGAAAACGGCCTCTCCTGGCAGGATTCAGCCGACCGCACCTTCACAAGGTCGCGCGAGGAACTGGCCGAATGGATCGGCGCGCGTGCGTCAGCTGGACGGATGGTGCCGAAAGGGTTCCCGAGGACGGGGAAGTTTGGGTAGCGGCAGTTTTCAGGTTTGAAAATCTCAGGCGCTAGCAATCCTTCACACCCCCCTCTGTCCTGCCGGACATCTCCCCCGCAGGGGGGGAGATCGGAAGCTTCGCCCTTTCTGCCCGCTTTCCAATGTTGGCGATTTGCGAAAGCCGACATGACAGCCAATCTCCCCCTTGCGGGGGAGATGTCCGGCAGGACAGAGGGGGGTGCTGGCCCGCGGCGGCGCCAATGGCGCGCGCAGCTCCACCCAACCATTTGGACTATCGTCACGATTGCTGCACTATATCAGTGCATAAGCGGGAAGGGTGTTTGGAAGAGGCAGGCGATTGAAGGAATCAAAAATCCAGAAACCGGAACGACAGCAGCGCTTGTTCGGCCTGTCGACGCCGCTGCGGGCCGCCGTCATTCCGCCGCTGTCGGCGGCGCGCTGGCTGCTGGTGCTGATCGTCGCCGCCGGCGTCTATTTCTTCCACGGCTTCCTGTTTCCTGTGCTGGCGGCGCTCGTCATCGCCTTCGCCAGCTGGCCGCTCTACCGCCGCCTGCTTGTCGCGGTCGGCGGCAACCGCACCATCGCCGCGACCTTTGCCATCCTCTTCATCCTCGCCTTCCTGGTGATACCGATCGCTCTCGCCGGCACCTACGCGATCAACGAGGTCCGCGAGTGGGTCGCGTGGGCGATCGAGACCAACCGGCATGGCGCGGTCACGCCGCACTGGATCGCCACCATGCCTGTCGTGGGCGAGTGGCTGAACGAGCAATGGACGACCAATTTCGGCCATCCCGGCGGCATTGGTGAACTGATCCAGCTGGTCAGCGGCGCCAACATCGGCAGCATCTACCGCGGAGTACTGGCCGCCGGCGGCAGCGCCTTCGGCCTGCTCCTGACGCTGCTGTTCATGATGATCGCGCTGTTCTTCGCCTATCGCGACGGCGAACACTTTGCCGGCCAGGTCGACCGCCTCGGCGAACGTATCCTGCCGACCAGGTGGGAGCGGATTTCGCGCGTCGTGCCGGCGACGATCTCTTCGACCGTGACCGGCATGACCGTCATCGCCATCGGCGAAGGCCTGGTGCTGGGCATTGCCTATTGGCTGGCCGGCGTGCCGTCGCCGGTAACGCTCGGCGCCCTGACCGGCGTCATGGCGCTGATCCCCGGCGGCGCGCCGCTGTCTTTCACGCTGGTCTCGATTTACCTCGCCGCCAGCGGATCGCCGATGGCCGGTCTGGCGCTGTTCCTGTGGGGCGCGGTCGAACTGTTCATCGTCGACAAGACATTGCGCCCGAAACTGGTCGGCGGGCCGATAAAACTGCCCTTCCTGCCGACCTTTTTCGGCCTGATCGGCGGCGTCAAGACCATGGGGTTTCTCGGCCTGTTTATCGGCCCGGTGCTGATGGCGCTGCTAGTCGCGATCTGGCGCGAATGGTTGCGTGAGGTGGAACTGGCCGACGAGCTTGGGGCCGCGGCACCTATGGAGTTGGAGGGTAGTCCGCCGCAGATCGAGATTGTCGCCGATAAAAAGGCCAGCGCCTGAAGATCCAGGCTGTGAAATTCAACGCTCACTGAACTGTCAGCAGCTACCCTGAGCGACTATTGATCCATTCCCGATCAGAAATAATATCCTGCGTATGTTTTTGCGATTTGTTCGATCAAAAATCATCAAGGGAACGCATGCGCGCGAAGGTTTCTTTGGCGCTGCCTACGAACTGCGGGGTCAACCGGATGTCGATCGACATACGTTGGACCAGCTGGAAGATAATCTTGCCTGGTTTCGACAGAACCTCGCAATACCGCCGCGTTTCAACCTCTCAAGATCGAAGGGTTTTTACCGGAGAGAAACGACCCAAGGATTGAGCTGGTTCAAGCCAACAGCAACGGAACATTTGGCAAGGGCCTTTGATCTCACGGGGCTCCTTGCGCATCACGGGCATCATGTCGAGGTCATGAAGAGCGCTCGTCTGGGTTATGTCGTGTACGAGGACGAATACCAGATAGTTGCTGAGCCTTTTTCAGATTCGCCGACTGGTTGATCGCACTTGGCCGCATGCGCCACAATCCTAGGAATGACAGCTTTCCAACCATCTCGGCCGTTTGTGGCAACCCGTTGATTGGTTTTGACTCCAGAGTGCCTTGGCGCGGCTCAGAGTGCGCTACACCGGATGATGCACCGCAAAGTCGCTACGGCGCTTGCGCCCGTCATGCAGTTGCCAGGCCGAATGTGCGATCAGCGTCACGATCAGGATCGCACCACCAATCAGGCTGTTGCGGGTCGGTGTCTCGGCAAAGATCATCCACACCCAGACCGGCGCCAGCACGGTTTCGAGCAGGTAGAACATCGCCACTTCAGGCCCTGATATGTATTTCGGCCCATTGGCGAGGCAGAAGAACGCTATCGGCATGATGACGGCGCCGTTGAGGATGATCCACCATGGCGCGTTCACATGGAAGCCTTCGCCTGTCACCATGAAGGCTGCCAGCCCAAGCGGCAGAAGGACGCCGACGAGCGAGGTGAATCCCATGTCCTTGCCGCTGCCGCGCGAGATGGTGATGGCCACGGCGATGAAGAAGGCCGAGCACAGCGCCATGAAATCGCCGAACAACTTTCCGGTGCCGACGGAACCACCGACGATGATCAGCACGCCGAGGATCATGATCAGCATTGCGGCTATCGTCACTAGCCGCGGCCTCTCCCGCAGGAATATCCAGGACAGCAACCCCGCGAACACGGTGTTGAAGGCCAGGATGAACACCAGATCGGCGGTCGAGGTGTGATAGACAGCGGTGACGAAGGTGATCCCGGTCAGCCCATAGCAGGTCGCCACGATCAGGCCGGACCAGCCGGGGATAAGTGGCGGGGCGTTCCGGCTCAGAGCGCGCCAGACCGACCAGATGACCATCGCCGCGACGAATGTGGTGCCGGTGCGCAGCAGCATGATCGTCCAAGCGCCACCGTCGGCGAGGCGGATCAGAGGTATGTCGACAGTCAGCGTCAGCCCGCCAATGGCGGTTATCAAAAGACCCTTCTGGTGATCATGGTGAGAGAACATGGAGGAACTTTCGCAATGAAGAGCAGGCTGGCGGCCGGCCGGCGCAATGGCGCACCCTCTCCAGCCGACCGGCTGAAAGACCAGCATCTCCTGCCTTGAAACAGTTTAAGAGCGGATCGTGGAAAACTCAGCGTAAAACCGCTTCGTTGGTGTAGCGCTCCCAGCCTTTTGGGCCGAGATGCTCCTGCGGCATGAAGCGCATCTTATAATTCATCTTGCGCGAGCCGTTGACCCAGTAGCCGAGGTAGACATGGGGCAGGCCCATCGCCTTGGCGCGGGCGATGTGATCGAGGATCATGAACGTGCCGAGCGACCGCTCCTCGAAATCGGGATTGAAGTAGGAATAGACCATCGACAGGCCGTCGGCCATCTTGTCGGTGAGCGCAACCGCGATCAGCTCGCCCTGTCCCTTGCCGGTGATGAACGTGTCGGGCCCGCGCCGCCGATACTCGATCACCTTGGTGTCGACATGGGTATCCTCGACCATCATGGCATAGTCGAGCACCGTCATGTCGGACATGCCGCCACGCCGGTGGCGGGCATCGAGGTAGCTGCGGAACAGGGAATATTGCTCGGTCGAGGGCTCTGCGTTGTGCATGTAGCCGACGAGATCGGAATTGTGGTGCAGCACGCGCTTCATGTTGCGGCTGGCGACGAATTCCTGGGCGAGGATGCGTACCGAAACACAGGCACGGCAGGTTTCGCATGCCGGCCTGTAGGCGATGTTCTGCGAGCGCCGGAAGCCGCCTTGCGTCAAGAGGTCGTTCATCTCCGCGGCCTTGTCGCCGACCAGATGCGTGAACACCTTGCGCTCGAACTGGCCGTCGAGATAGGGGCACGGCGATGGCGCGGTCAGGAAGAATTGCGGCGACTGGGTCGGATGCTGCGTCATCGAGCCTTGGAAACACTCCTTCGAATCGCTCTACCTTTGGCGCGGACGGCGAAAAATTCAACAGGATTGTGAGGACGTGGTCGACTCGACGCCTTCACATTTGCGCTTTATCGGCTGCGACTGCTCTTCAGAGGGCCGTTTCAGCGGTCGGTGCGGCTGACGACCGTGCCGAGCAAAAGATCGTGCAAGGTGCGCTTGCGGTCGGAAAACAGCGTCACCAGCAGCACCAGCGGCGACAGGATGACGTTGCCGGCCCAGAACAGCACCGAATGGACGACCGCGGTGAGGCCGTCGATCGGCCTGCCGTCGAGCCGGTCGAGCCGGATGCCCATCAGCTTCATGCCCGTGGTGGCCTGATCGGCGCTGCCAAGCGTGTTCCAGATGTAGAGGATGGCGACGGCCGGCACCAGGACGCCAAACAGCATCCAGCCAAGCCCGAGGGTCAAAAGCCCGAGGAAGAACACCAGGATGGCAAACGGAATGGTGAGCAGCGCGACGATGACATAGTCGATCACGAAGGCCAGGATGCGCCGCGTGCGCACGCCGTCATAGGCCCTGACATCGTCGAGCCTGGTGGTGATGATTTCGCCGTCGAGAACGCGGGCGTTCATGTCATTTCCTCGTAACAGGGGCCCGGCATAGGATGCGGGCCGCTCAGCAATGAAATGGTGAAGACTTGTAACGGAATCAAGATCGGCCTTTTTGCGAGGCGCAAGCCCATACGCGTCAGATACAATCCGAATCGGTTGAATTTGCGGTGCGGATGGCATTAGCTTGCTGCGGCGCAACAAAGCGCTCAGGGGACGGGGCAAGATGGACTACGACATGCTGGTCATCGGCAGCGGCCCTTCCGGCCGCCGCGCCGCGGTGCAGTCGGCCAAGCTTGGCAAATCGGTTCTGGTGGTCGACCGCGGCCGGCGCCTGGGTGGTGTCTCCGTGCATACCGGCACGATCCCGTCGAAAACGCTGCGTGAAACAGTGCTCAACCTGTCCGGCTGGCGCGAGCGTGGTTTTTACGGGCGCGGCTACCGGGTCAAGCAGGATATCTCGGTCGGCGATCTGGTCGAGCGCCTGCACAAGACGCTCGACCACGAGGTCGAGGTGCTGCAGCACCAGTTCATGCGCAACACGGTCAAGAGCGCCCGCGCCGCGGTGAAATTTCTCGGCCCCAACAAGGTCAGCCTGACATCAGACACCGGCGATTACAGCGAGGTCGGTTTTGCCAACGCACTGATCGCGGTTGGCACAAGGCCGCACCGGCCGAGCGAAATACCTTTCGACAAGACCCGCGTCTTCGACAGCGATGAGATGCTGGAGCTGGATCGTTTGCCGCGCACACTGACCGTGATCGGCGCCGGCGTCATCGGTGTCGAATATGCGACGATCTTTTCCGCGCTCGACGTGCCGGTGACGCTGGTCGAACCGCGCAATTCCATCCTTGATTTCGTCGACCGCGAGATCGTCGACGATTTCATCCACCAGATGCGCGATCGCGGCATGACCATCCGGCTGGGCAGCGCGGTGAAGGAAATACGCTCCAAGCCTGATACCGCCGAGGTGGAACTGGCCGATGGCCGCACCATCCGTTCCGAGGTCGTGCTCTACGCGGCCGGCCGCACCGGCAATGTCGGCAGCCTTGGCCTGGATGTCGTCGGTATCGACGCCGACTCCAGAGGACGTATCAAGGTCGATCCGCAATCCTTCCAGACCAGCGTGCCCAACATCTATGCCGCCGGCGACGTCATTGGTTTTCCAAGCCTCGCCTCGACTTCGATGGAGCAGGGCAGGGTGGCGGCCTGCCATGCGTTCGGCGTGCCCTTGCCGCCGCCACCGGAAACATTTCCCTACGGCATCTATGCGGTGCCGGAAATCTCGACCGTCGGCCAGTCCGAGGAACAGGTGCGCGAGAGCGGTGCCGCCTATGAGGTCGGCGTGGCGCGTTTTCGCGAGACCTCGCGCGGCCACATCATGGGCGTCAACACCGGTTTCCTGAAGCTGTTGTTCTCGATCGAAACGCGCCGCCTGCTCGGCGCGCATATCGTCGGCGAGGGCGCCACCGAGCTCATTCACATCGGCCAGGCGGTGATCAATCTCGGTGGCACCGTCGACTTCTTCGTCAACAACACCTTCAATTATCCGACGCTCGCCGAAGCCTACAAGATCGCCGGGCTGGACGCCTGGAACAGGATGGGACGAGGGTAGGCAGGCTGGTCATGCTGGTGAGGCAGTCAGCCTGCCTGCGCCGCCGCCGCCGATCCCGACAGCCATTGCCGGACGATCACCGCGTCGGCGCTGCCGAATTCGTGACCGGATGGAACAATCCGGGCATCGATCTCGGCGCCGTGCTGGCTGAGCAGCGTGACGAGTGCCGGCGCGAAGGGCGCGTAGGTGAGATCCGCCGCGCCGGCGATCATCAGTACCCGTACCTTTGACAAATCCGTCGCCGGCACGCCATCGAGCACCGGCATCGGCCGCAGCAGTGCGGCGCGTTCGACCAGGCCGGGATGCAGCAGCATCAGGCTCGAAACCAGATTGGCGCCGTTCGAATAGCCAAGGAAAGTCGTGCGGGAAAGGTCGAGGTTGTGGCGCGCGGCCACGTCGGTGACGAAGCCCGCAAAGGCATCCGTTTCGGTGCGGATGCTCTGCTGTTCGAAGCGCGTCGGCGTGATGCGCGAGAACCAGCGGAAACCATCCTCCTGGACGACGCGGCCGCGCACCGCGATCAGCATGGCACGCGGCGCTGTCTCTCGTGCCAGCGGTACCAATGTCGTCTCGTCGACGCCCGAACCATGCAGCAGGAAGAAGCATTCGCCGGTTGAATCCGCCGGGCAGTAAAGGCGATAGGGGAAGGCGAGATCACGCTGTAACGCACCATCTTGTGAGGTCTCTTCAGTCATGCCTCATCCTTTTGATTTCATGATGACTTCGGTCAGTTTGCCGGCTTCAAAACGTAATATTTTCAAGCTCCGCGAAAGTTGATTGAACCGGGCGCACTACAGTCCGTTTCTTCGCCGATAATAGTCCTTCGGGAGGAATCGAAGCGGTGCGCCGGGGGTCGCATTGCCGGTATGAACAACCAGCTTTGAGGCCTTTTTGTCGATGACCACCCAGATTTCCCCAGACCGCGATTCGCGTGTCCCGGACCGCGAAATGCGTGTCCCGGACCGCGAAATGCGTGTCCCGGACCGCGACACCCGTATCGATGTGATCCGCGCTCTCGCTCTGCTGACCATCTTTGTCGACCATGTGCCGGGTACCGCCTTCGAGTATCTGACTTACAAGAATTTCGGCTTTTCGGATGCGGCGGAGGTCTTCGTGCTGATCTCCGGCATCTCGGTCGCGCTCGCTTACGGGAAGAAATTCCAGCCTGGAAACCGGCTGCTGGCAACGTTGAAGATGTGGCGCCGCGCCGGTGTGCTCTACGCCGCCCACATCGTCACCACCATGGTGGTGATGGCGATCTTCTGCGCCGCGGCGGTGTTCGCCAGGCGACCGGAGCTTTTGACGATGATCAACATCGAGCCGTTGATCAAGAATGCGCCGCAAGTGCTGATCGGCATCGTGACGCTTGGCCACCAGCTCGGCTACAACAACATCCTGCCGGTCTATACGGTGCTGCTCTTGCTGGCGCCGCTTTTCCTGCTCTTCGTCAGCTATCGGCCGGTCTTGGCACTGGTTGCTTCCGGCGCGCTGTGGCTGGTCGCGGGAATTTACCAGATTGCTCCGCCTAACTATCCCGAGCCCGGCTTCTGGTTCCTCAACCCGCTGTCATGGCAGTTCCTTTTCAACATCGGCCTGGCAGGCACGCTGCATGTGCGTCGCGGTGGCACCATCCCGGTCAATCGCTGGCTGGTCGGTGCCGCCTTGGCTTACACTGCTGTGGCGCTGGTCTGGGTGCACAGCCCGCTCTGGGGGCATCTCTCCTGGTTTGGCCTGCCTCCGGTGCTGACCGGCTTCGACAAGACGTTCCTGTCACTGCCGAGGCTGCTGCATATATTGGCGGTGAGCTACCTGATCGTGGCATTCCCGGCCATCTCGAACCTGTTCCGCGCCGGGCGCGATCATCCGCTTGCCATACTGGGCAAAAGATCGCTGCCGGTTTTCATTGCCGGCACGGTGCTCGCAATGGCGGCGCAGGTGCTGAAGCTGATCAATCCCGGCGGGTTTGCCTATGACAGCCTGCTGATATCAGCCGGCATCGCCATGCAGTTCGCGCTCGCCTACTATCTCGAATGGATTTCGGGCCTTGGCTGGTCCGGCAAAAGCAGGCCGGCTCGCAACGTGGCACCGCCCCTCCATCCGTCCTTCAGTATGTCGATGGCGGCAAGAATGGGCCGGTGATGGGCGTTGAGGCGTCAGGCGGGTGAGGGGCCGGATGAGGCCCGCACCACGAGGTCGACCGGCAGCAATTGCCGGCTGAACGAGCCGTCATTTTCAAGGATCGCCTTGACGGCAAGGCGGCCCATCTCGGCGATGGGCTGGACGATTGTGGTCAGGGGCGGCTTGGAAACCGCTCCTTCCGGGACGCCGTCGAAGCCGACGATCGAAACATCGCCCGGTACAGTCATGTCATGCTGCCGTAGCCAGTCCAGCGCATGGAGCGCTATCCTGTCCGACATGGCCAGGATGGCAGTCGGTGTCTCGGCGGCGGCGAAAATATGATCGAGGCCCGCCCAAACGCTCTCCTCGTTATTTTCCGTCTCGTAGATCGGCACGCGCGAGACGTCGATGTCGACGCGCGAGAGTTCCGCGAAGTAGCCACGCAGGCGGTCGCGCGTGCCGGAATAGAGAGCCTTCTCCATCTGCTCCTGCGTGGTCGGACCGAAGCCGGAATCGGCGTATGGCAGGGCAAGCACGGCAAAGCGACGATGCCCGAGCTCGGTCAGATGGCGCGCCGCCAGGCTTGCCCCGGCGATATTGTCCACGCCGATCGCCGCGACCGCCTCGTCGTCGTCTGAATCGAGATCGAGTGCGACAAAGGGGAGTTTGCGGTCGCGCGCCAGTTCGACCAGCTTTGAACCGCCCTCGACGCAGAAGACGATAAAGCCATCGACAAGCGCACTCTGGATGTTCCAGGCAAGCTGTTCGCTGTTGGCGGCCGAGACCAGCGAGATCCCCGCACCGGTCGCGTCACAGGCCTGCGAGATGCTGGCCATCATCACCCGGGCGAAAGGGTCTTCGAAGAAATAGGACAACGGTTCCGCGGTGGCGACGCCGATGGCGTTCACCTTGCCGGCGCGCAGCAGCCGACCCTTGGGGTCAGGTCCGCCATATCCCATTGCCTCGGCTGCCGCCTTGACCCGATCGCGAACCTCCTCGCGCACGATCTCCGGGCGGGCGAACACATTGGAGGCGGTGCCGTGCGACACGCCGGCCGCCTTTGCAATGTCTGCCAGCCGCACCGGTCTTGTCTTTGCAGAGGTCAATGGCGCCATCTCCGTCTCCCTGAATTCATCCCATCTAACACTTTCGTTGGATCGGTTCAAATTTTGGCTTGATGGCAGGCCAGACGAAGTGTATGTTTGAATCGATCCAATGAATGATGCTGCTGTTGATTGGATCGATTCAAGTAGGAAGGTGTGTCATGCATCCCGTCAATTTTCTATTCGAAGACATCTACCGCAACGACTGGAGCGTCTCGTCAGACGCAGCGAGGCGGAGGCGCCGTGCCACCTCCAGCCCATGGGTTCGCGAGTTGCGGTTCCTTGTGGAGCGCAAGCGGAGCTGATCGGCGCTACATTTTCGTGGCGACCGATTGGATCGATTCAAGCGTTGAAAGGAGTGCACATCATGCATCCCGTGAGCTATCTGTTCGAAGACATCTACCGCAACTACTGGGGCATCGCGCCGGCGTCCGAGCGGCCGGCGGCGCGTCGGTTGGCGAGGCTGCGACGCCCAAATCGCGAATTGCTCATCCAGCCCGAACGCCGGCAGGACTAATTGCTGCGCAGACGCTGGCGCAGGCCTGGTATCGGGCAGGGGCCAGGGGCGTCAGGAACGCGCGCGCGCTAGCGCCGATGCAGCGATTGTTAGCCAGCCGACGACGAGCAAGGTGCCGCCGATCGGCGCCGACAGCGGGAATAGCCGTGAGCCGAGGAAGTCGCGGGCCAGCAGGTCGCTGCAAAACAAGAGCAGGCCAACCAGCAGGGTCAGGCTTCCCATTCGCAGGATCCGGTTCGCGCCAAGCAATCCAGCGGCGAGGAAGACCGGCGCATGCATGAGCAGGAAGGATGCGGCGGTGCCGACGAAGGCTCCGCCCAGATGCGCCGCCGCGGCCGACAGCGCCACTCCGGCGGCGCCACAGAGACCGCCGGCCAGGACGAGGATACGGCTGCTGTTGCCGGAAAACTGCTCGGCTGTCATGTCCAGGGCTCCGTGATGCGCCAACCCCGTCAGGGCTTGCCGGCATCGGCAAGCATGTCCTGCTCGCGGCGCGATTGCGCCAGCCAATTATACACCGCACCGCCGGCCATCAAGACCGATGTGCCCAGAAACACCGAGCGCATGCCGAAATGGCCACCGGCAAAGCCGCCAAGCAAGGGACCGGCGACCTGCCCGACATACTGGGCGGAGATCGACAGCCCGAGCACATTGCCGCCGACACCATCGGGAACATTGTGGCGGATGACGCTGGTGATGCAGGGTAAGAGGCCGCCCAGCGCCAGGCCCATCAGGAAGCGTAGGCCGATGAGTTGCCAGCTCTGCGTCACGAAGGCCTGCGGGATCAGCAGCAGCGCGGACACGGCAAGCGCGCCGATGACGACGTTCCAGTGACCGATGCGGTCTGCGAGCTTGCCAAGACGCGAAGCCGACAGGATGGCGCCAAGCGCGGCCGCAGACATGACGACGCCTGATATCAACGTCACGCGGCTTTGGTCTTCGACGAGCTGCTGCACGTAGACGGTGATGATCGGCTCGATCGACATGGTGGCGAAACTCAACAGCATGCCGGTCGCCAGCATGGCGATAACAGGACGCTTGTCCGGTATTTGCGCCCAGCCACCTTTCGGCTTCTGCTTCGCAGCTGCGTCTGCTGGTTTCGGCCGGGGATTTTCCTTGATCAGAAACGTGGTCGCAAGGAACGCCAGGAAGATGACGCCGCCTGACAGGAGAAAGGTCGCGCGAATGCCGATCACCGGCGGCAGGGCGCCGCCAACCAGCGGGCCGACCAATGCACCACCGGTGATGCCGGCCGACAGCAGGCCCAAGGCCCAGCCGGAGCGCTCCTTCGGCGTTTGCATGGCGACGAGGATGGTCGACCCCGAGGAATAGCCGCCGGCAAAACCGATCAGCAGCCGCAGCAGCACCAATTGCCAGACCGTCTGCACCATACCGGTCAGCGACATGCATATGGCCATGCCGAAGCTGGCGCGAACCAGCATCACCTTGCGGCCGTAGAGGTCGCCGAGACGTCCCCAGAGCGGCGCTACCAGCGCCGCAGCGAGGAACGTCGCTCCATAGGCAATCCCCGACCATTGCACGATTGCCGCGTGACCCTCGGCGCCCAACTGCTCGATATAGAGCGGCAGGAACGGCAGAAGCAGCGTCATGGCGACGAGTGTGGAGAACGAACCGGCAAAACACACGAACAGATTGCGCCGCCAGTGGATGTTGTAGGTGCTGTCGGTCGCCGGGGGCGCGTTCTGAGGCATGACATATGTCCTGTCCGAGCAACGCGGAGTTACGGGTTGCTGCGGATACCAAGTTGGGATACCAATATGGTACTCGTCATGGACGCAAGCCTGGCCGCTGTCAATGCAACCTGTCCACAGTGATCGGGAACAGCAATTGGCAAGCGGTCCGAAGCGGCCAGAAAATGGAAACGACAATGTCGCAGATGCAGAGCGTCGAAAAACAGCTTCGACAGATGATCCTGGGCCTCGAGATCGGCCCCGGCGAGAAGCTGACCGAGCGCTGGATCGAAAGCCGCTTCGGTGCGTCGCGAACCCCGGTCAGGGCAGCACTTCTGCGGCTCGAGACCGAGGGCCTGGTCGGCAGGGACGGGCGTGGCTGGACGGTGTCTCCGATCAATTTGGCTGAACTCGAGCAGATCGCCGTCTATAGGGAGGCTGTCGAGGTCGCGGCACTTCGCCTGTCATGCGGCTTGGTGGACCGCAGCGCCGTCGATGTCATCGAGGCGATGCTCGAATCCTGCGACAAAGACACGCCACGCGAGGAATGGCATCGCGTCGGCATGGATTTCCACATCGAACTGGCGCGTCTGTCGGGCAATGATTTCCTGTTCCGGGCGGTCCGCGATGCCATGACGCGCCTCTCGCGGGCGCGCTGGCTGGAGGTTCGCAACGAAGCTGCACTCAGCCGCGCCTGGGCCGAACATCGCGCCATACTGGCGGCGGCACGTGTTGGCGATGCCGATGAAGCCGCGCGCCTGCTTTCGGGCCATATCGTCGGCAGCCGCGAGCGACTGGTGACGTCGCTGGCCAACGATCGCCGCGGTCTTCGTGCCAGAGGCTTTGCCGTCGTCCCCGCTTAAGGCGTGGGGTAGGGGACGCAAAAAGCGGCGTCTGGACCTATGCGCACTTTCGGCCTCGCTTCACAGACGCCGATGGCGTAAGGAGCGGCGATGGAAAACAACCGATTTGAAACACCTGTGACTGTGAAGTCAGCCGCAGCGGGAAGCACTCAGCTCTTGCGCACGGTGCGTGAGGCTTCCGACTACCTCCTCAACAGCTGGCCCGGCAAGCGCAGCCCCAAGCACCGCGCGGCGCTGCAGGCGTGCCACGATGCGCTGGCGGGTGACAAGCCGGCCATGAACGCCAGGCGCGCCTTCATTGCGGCAGCGCGCGAAGTGGATGTCTTTGTCAGCGACAAGGCGCCAGCCTGATATGCAAGCGCCCCTGATACGAGCGCGATAATCTAGGCAGACAATCTGGAGTGTGGCGCGGCCCGCTTTCGCGGGCCGCTTGCCGTCACTTTTCGGTGTCGGTCTCGGTTTCGGTCTCGTCCTCGGGCTTCGAACGTTCTCTCGCCGCAACCTTGGCCGCCAGCTTCTCGGCCTTCTTGGCCGCCTTCTGGCGGTCGCGTTCCTTGCGTTCCTGATCGTAATTTGGTGGTCGCGCCATATCGGCTCCTTTTCACTGCTGGACCGGTTCGTCGTTTCACGGAAACGCAGAAGCGCTCCAGCTCTTTGTTTGGCGCAATCCCCTAGGAGAAAGCGCACGCGCTTTTTTCCGGGAAAACCGTTTCACACTTTTCCTGGAATTGCTTTTAGCGGCTCTGGTCCTGCCTAGGAGCATTAGCCGTCAAACACAACAGCTGAAGCGATAGTCCCCGGGCCGTTCGCGTCGATGATGGCCGGGGCTTGCAAGATGCGGGGCTTGCAAGATGCGCGGCACGATGATGTAGGGAGAGCCGGGATGCCAAGGTATCCAACATATTGAGCGCTGCCCGTTTGTTTTGATCAAGTGAACTATGGCCACGATTCCCCGAACGACGGCGAAGGTTTTCTATTACGCGCGAAACGTCTTGCGCGACATCGCTCCACAGGCACTCTTCCGCCGACGGTTGGCGGGCCGTCTCGAACAGGCCAGACTCACGGATGAGGTGGTGCAGCGGCGGCTGAACTATTACAACAAGCTGTACGACGCGTTTACGCCCAGCCCTGCCGCGGTGCGGATCGACAAGCTGCCGTCCACGCCGACCATGTACTATTACGACCTCAAGGAATTTGCCCGCTATTTCGATCCGGCATTGCTCGTCGACAGCGAATTCGGCGACGTCATCGAGGTGCCGAAGGTGCCGTCGCTCGTCAAGGATCGGCCGATCCGCGCTGACGACAAAAATGCGGTGATCATGAAATTCAACAAGTTCCGGCACTTCCACATGCCGGCCGATACAACAGCATTCGCCGACAAGCGCCCGACCGTGGTCTGGCGCGGCGATCTCAACAATCCCAAACGGACAAGATTTATCGACGCTGTGCGTGACTTGCCGTTCTGCGACGCCGGCTCGCACAAGCCAAACGCGCCGGCCGAATACAGCAAGCCTTTTCTCAGCGTCAGCCAGCAGCTGCTTTACCGCTACATTGTCTCGATCGAAGGCAACGACGTGGCGACCAACCTCAAATGGATCCTGAATTCGAATTCGCTCTGCCTGATGCCGCCGCCGACATACGAGACATGGTTTGCGGAAAGGCAACTTGAGGCTGGTGTCCACTATGTGCCGCTCGACCCGGATTTCGCCGATGTCGCCGATAAGGTGCGTTATTTCGAACGACACCCGGCCGAGGCGCAACGCATTATCGCAGCGGCAAATGCCTATTGCCGCCAATTCTCCAACCAGCAGCACGAGCAGGCGATCTCGCTGCTCGTGCTCTACAAATATTTTGTCCTCAGCGGCCAGATCGAGCCTGATCCCGAGGTCTGGCGCTTTATCCAGAGTTAGAGCGTCGCGGGCTTTGGCGCCGAATTTCGCTCGTCAGATGCCGCTTCGGTCAATCACCAGATCGGCGGGGCCGAAGCGGTCCTTTGCCGTCAGCTGCTGGTGCCAGTAGGGATAGAGCAAGGGCGGCCGGCTGACCGCGTCGAGGCGACCGCGTTCGTCGCCGGTGAGCACCAGGCTCGCCGCCGCGATGTTGTCCCTGAACTGCGCTTCGGTCCTGCCGCCGATCACCAGCGAACTGACCGCCGGCCGGCCGAGCAGCCAGGCCAGTGCCACCTGCGCCGCCGACACACCGCGCTGCGTGCCGATCTCGACAAGCACGTCGACGATCCGCCACAGCCGGTCCTCGTCGCGGATCGGCGGTTCGGACCAGCCGGCGAGCTGGCGGGCGGTGGGGCTGTCGCGGCGGTATTTGCCGGACAGCAATCCGCCGGCAAGCGGGCTCCAGACCAGAACGCCCAGCCCCTGGTCGACGGAAATCGGCAGCAATTCATACTCCGCCTCGCGCGCTTCCAGCGTGTAGTGGATCTGCTGGGTGACGAAGCGCGGCTGGTGATGGCTGTCGCTGATGCCGAGCGCCTTCATCACCTGCCAGCCGGAATAGTTGGAACAGCCGACATAACGGATCTTGCCCTGGGCAACCAGCGTGTCGAGCGCGGCGATGGTTTCTTCCAGCGGCGTCACGCCATCCCATTCGTGCAGGAAGTAGATGTCGATGACGTCGGTCTTGAGCCGCTTCAGGCTCTTCTCGCATTCGCGGATCAGGTGATGGCGCGACAGGCCCTCATCGTTGGGACCTTTGCCGATCCGCATCCGTGCCTTCGATGCGATCAACACGTCGCCCTTGCGCTTGCCGCCGAGGGCTTCGCCAATGATCTCTTCCGAAATGCCGTTCGAATAGACATTGGCGGTGTCGATGACGTTGATGCCGGCATCGATGCAGAGGTCGATCATCCGGCGCGCCTCGTCGAGGTCGGTCTTGCCGACCGCCGAAAACGCGCCGGCGCCGCCGAAAGTCATGGTGCCCATGGTCAGCGTCGAAACCTTCAAGCCGGAACGGCCGAGAGTGCGGTATTCCATGTCAGATCCTCGTGATTGCATTGGGAAAGGGGCTGGGGAGGGGTGCCCCGAATGTGACTGCTATTTGTAGGACAATTTGAGCGGCTTGTCGCCATGCCACGACGACGGATCGATCATGCCTCACGGGATTTGCAGCGGCGACGTCACGTTCCAGGCTGCAATAAAACCGTCATTGCCGGCCTATATTGAAGTCGGCTCAGGTGTTGCCGCTCCGAGACGCAAGCCAGCAACTAGGGGCGCCGACGTGGACCGACAGAGCTTGCAAGCGGAGCAACTGATATGACCGAGCTAAAGCAGAATTCTCCTGCCAGGGACTGGCTTGAAGCCGAGCTCGCCGACACGCTCGACGAGGACTATGAGCTCGAAATATCGGAGCCGGCGCTGTCGATGGAGATCGCCAAGATCTACAAGAACGCGCATCCGCCCTCGATTGAACGCATGCAGTATTTTCGCGACTTGATCACCTTGCAGTCCGAACTGATCAAGCTGCAGTCCTGGGTCGCCTACCACAAGAAAAAGCTGGTGGTGATCTTCGAGGGACGCGATTCGGCCGGCAAGGGCGGCGTCATCAAGCGCATCACCCAGCGGCTCAACCCGCGCATCTGCCGTGTCGTGGCACTGCCGGCGCCGACCGAGCGCGAGAAGTCGCAATGGTATTTCCAGCGTTATGTCCCGCATCTGCCGGCCGGCGGCGAAATCGTGCTGTTCGACCGCTCCTGGTACAACCGCTCGGGCGTCGAACGGGTAATGGGCTTTGCCCAGCCCGATCAGGTCGAAGAATTCTTCCGCGACGTGCCGGAGTTCGAGCGCATGCTGGTCCGCTCGGGCATCACCGTCGTCAAATACTGGTTCTCGATCACCGACGAGGAACAGCAGATGCGCTTTCTGATGCGCATCCACGATCCCATGAAGCAGTGGAAACTGTCGCCGATGGACCTGCAGTCGCGTGTGCGCTGGGAACAGTACACCAAGGCCAAGGAAGAAACTTTCATCCGGACCAACATCCCGGAAGCCCCTTGGTTCATCGTCGAGGGCAACGACAAGAAGCGGGCGCGGCTGAACTGCATCGACCACCTGCTCAAGCAAATGCCATATGAGGAGGTGCCGCACGAGGAGATCACGCTGCCCGAGCGCGTCTTCAACCCCGAATACGAGCGCCAGACGCTACCGCGCGAACTCTACGTGCCGGAGAAGTATTGAGATAGGGGGAGATTGGCTCTCCACCTAAGCCCGCTTAATGGTGACGTGCGTGGCGAGCGGCGTCGCAACTTGCTCGCTGCAGACATAGCCGAGCTTGACCATGTCCAGGCCGCCAAAAAGGTTCTCGCCCGTACCGAGCAGCACCGGCGCGATCGCCAGATGCATCTCATCGATCAGCTTCTCCTGGAGATATTGCTGGATGGTGGCGACGCCGCCGCCCACCCGCACGTCCTTGCCATTAGCCGCTGCTTTTGCCTGTTCAAGTGCCGAATGGATGCCGTCGGTGATGAAATAGAAGGTCGTGCCGCCCTCCATGACGATCGGTTCGCGCTTGTGATGGGTCAACACGAAAACCGGCACATGGTAGGGCGGGTTATCGCCCCACCAGCCCTTCCAGCTGTCATCGGGCCATTCGCCGCGGATCGGTCCGAACATGTTGCGGCCGAGGATCCATGCGCCGACATTCTCGAAACTGCGCGCCGCGAACGCCTCGTTTATATCGGTGGTGCCGCCATCTTGTCCGAGCACCATCTCACGGAAGGTGCGAGTGTCGACAAACCACTTGTGCAAGGATTCCCCACCGACGCCGAGCGGATTTTGCAGATCCTGATCGGGACCGGCGCCATAGCCGTCGAGCGATAGGGTGAAAGCGTTGACACGAAGTTTGGGCATGCGAGCCTCCTCTCAATAACCAGTTGCACTTCACAATCAGTTTTCTTATAGCAAACTGATTGTGAAGTGCAAATGGTATTCTAGGGCGACGATCGGACTGTCGGCTCTGAAGACAAGCCAGCGGCCTCGCTGGCGAGAACCGGTCGTTGCTGCCGCGCTAGTTACACGCGGTAGTTACATGTGCAGACAAGAAAGATCCGGCGGTCACGTTGCGCAAAAATGCTCCTTCTGGATGCGATAGCGTATGACGAGATAAATCTCACACTTCCCCGACTCGAAACAGGATGCCCCCGCAGCCTGGCTGCTGGCCACAATTATTGGCGCCGCGATGCTTCGAGCATGCGTTCGACAGCAAGACGTAGTGGCGGCAGGCTGTCGGTCACTACAGCCCACACTATCCTTCCGGAGGGCTTGTGATATTCGTGACGCAAAATGTTGCCTGCGGTGGCAGCTGCGATGCCGTACAAGGCTTCTATGATTTCGGCTAGAATCGGTCGATCCGGCGCACTGCCATCAGAATATGCGCACAGCAGATCGTTCGATATCGGCCTTCAACATGGGATTAAGGCTGTCACGGGTGGTGATATCGATCTCCGCTGACATCTTCTCTTCAAGAAATTGCTTGATGCCGACCAGATCGATCAGCGAAAAGTGCCTTGCAGGATCATAATCGATGAAGAGGTCGAGATCGCTGTCGGGCCCTGCGTCGCCCCGCAAAGTCGATCCGAAGAGATAAAGCGAAGTCGCGCCCATGCCTTTGATGGCATCTGCATTTCTCTGCAACCGCTCTATGACCTCATTCCTGCTCATGAATTCATTCTAACGGATTGCGTTAAAATTCCAAAACGACTTAGCGGTCTATCCCTTCAACAGCTTCGCCACTTCGGGGGCGAAGTAGGTGAGGATGCCGTCGCAGCCGGCGCGCTTGAAGGCCAGCAGGCTTTCAAGCATCGCCTTCTCGCCATCGATCCAGCCATTGGCGGCAGCGGCCTTGATCATCGAATATTCGCCGGACACCTGGTAGGCGAAGGTCGGCATCTGGAATTCGTCCTTCAGCCGCCGGATGATGTCGAGATAGGGCAGGCCGGGCTTGACCATCAGCATGTCGGCGCCTTCCGCGACGTCCTGTTCGGCCTCGCGCACCGCCTCGTCGGAATTGGCATGGTCGATGTAATAGGTCTTCTTGTCGCCCTTGAGCAGGCCGGCGGTGCCGACCGCCTCGCGATAGGGGCCGTAGAAGGCCGAGGCGAACTTAGTCGCGTAGGACATGATCGCCACGTCCTGGAAACCGTTGGCGTCCAGCGCGTCGCGGATAGCGCCGATGCGGCCGTCCATCATGTCGGACGGTGCGATGATGTCGGCGCCGGCCGCCGCCTGGATGACGGCCGCGGCGGTCACCTGTTCCACCGTCTCGTCGTTGACGACGATGCCGTCGCGCAGGATGCCGTCATGGCCGTGGCTGGTGAACGGGTCGAGCGCGGCGTCGGTGATGATGCCGATCTCCGGCACCGCGTCCTTGATCGCGCGGGTGGCGCGGTTGATGACGTTGTTGGGGTCGAGGATGTGCGAGCCGGTCTGGTCGCGCAGCGAGATGTCGACATTCGGGAAGGTGGCGAGTGCGGGAATACCGAGCTTTGCCGCGCGTTCGGCCTCCTTGACCGCGAGATCGATCGACAACCGGAAGACGCCCGGCATGGCGGCGATCGGCTCGCGCACTTGTCTGCCGTCAACGACGAAGATCGGCCAGATCAGATCATCGACCGAGAGCCTGTTCTCCTGCACCAGACGGCGCGACCAGTCGGCCTTGCGCATGCGGCGCAAGCGGCGGCTGCCGGTGATGTCGTCGACGCTGCGAGCGCCGGCTGGCTTTGCGGGGGTGAATTTGTTCATCGCCAAAACTCCAGATCGGCGGCTTTTATCACGAGCCCTTGCCGCTGACCAATGCGACACGTTTGTGCCAGCAGATCGCCCGGAGGGCAGCACGGCCTGTCAAGGCGATCCATTGCCCGAAAGGATCTGAGCAGCACCCCGCATGGCGACACGAAACGCTTCATCGAAACTAACGCCGCGCACTTGCCAATGATAGGTCTTCCCGTCCGCTTTAAGCCGCCAATCGGCGATCCAGCCGAGGTCCTTGTCGCTCCACACGATGCTGCCGGCCAAGACTTGGCGGCTGCCGATACTTCTTGCAACATTGCCTAGCAGTTCGGGTGAGATAGGACCCACCTCTTCGAAAGTGAGTCCGGCCTTGGCGAGCGTGGCCTTGTTCGGAACGACAATCGACATCGCCATGGAGCCGGCGGCCGATTGAAAAGACTCTATCATGTACGGATTTTCGTTCCCATCACTGGCAAGGACGAAATGTCGGCGCGAGTCGTCTACAGCCAGGACGATGGAGAGCGCCGGCCGTTCGGTCAGCCAGGGCTTGCTGCCGAGCGAAGCCAGAACCGGGTCGATCGTCGCCGGCGTGTACTGGCAATAAAGGTCATGCGGCCGGTCATGAGTACCTTGCTCGTCATGAACCGGAATGCCTTCCATGCGGTCGCGGTAACGGAAGCCGGTGACGAAGCTGCCGGCCTTGTCGCGCAGTGCCGTCATCTCTGGTTTTTCCAGCAGGCGTTGGTCGCCGGAAACCCGGACCAGGACCTCATCGAGGCAGATCTTGAAACCTGCCTGGCGGTTTGGCTCGCCCTGGCCAGTGACGATCGTTTGGGATTTATAGAGATCGTCGATATCAGCCGCCTTGGCCAGACCGTTGGCGGCGCAGATGGCCAGCAGGCCACCCAGAACAAGGGCAAGGCGCAAAAACCGCCGCATGTCTTACCGTCCGGTTCGAGGCTGTCAGCCACTCTCTAGCATCGGCTGCCGCCGGTGGCCAAGACGACGCTGGCGGCCCAGTTTTAACTTATCCTGGATCCGGACACGGCTGCGTCTTCGACGAATGTCCTGAAGTCGGTTGGAGGGTCCAATGCTGATGCGCACCAATTTGGCTGGGCCGCAAAGGATGGCCTCTTTCTGCCCTCGAGATCCAAACTGACCCCGACCGGCAGGGCTTGGCATTGACGCGCCCATGCGCCACGCTCTAGCACTTCAATCCCGGCGGCGCGGGAGAAGGGATTCTTTCACGATGGATTTTGGCGGCGGCGACGAGATCCGCTTCGAACATCTGGGCCGGGCCGGCGTCATTACGCTGACGCGGCCGCAGGCGCTCAATGCCTTGACGCATCGCATGATCAGGGCGCTCGACGCTGCCCTTTCCGCCTGGGAAGCCGACCAGGGCGTCGATATCGTCGTCGTCAAGGCCGAGTGCAGGGCCTTTTCGGCAGGCGGCGACATACTGCATATCTATGAGACCGGCCGGGCGGGAAAACCGCCGGTCGATTTCTTCGCCGACGAATACCGGCTCAACGCCCGCATCAGCAGCTTCAGGAAACCCTATGTCGCGCTCATCGACGGCATCGTCATGGGCGGGGGCGTCGGCATCTCGTTCCACGGCTCGCACCGGGTGATGACCGAAAATGCCCAGTTCGCCATGCCGGAGGTCGGCATCGGCTTTTTCCCGGATGTCGGCGCCAGCCACCTGCTGCCCGATCTCGGTGGCTCGTTCGGGATGTATCTGGCGCTGACGGGCAATCGTATCCGCTATGGCGATGCGCTGTGGTCGGGGCTGGCTACCCACACCATCAAGGCCGAGGATCAGGGCACCTTCCTCGAACGGCTGACGTTGACCGGCGATCCGGAATTGGTGCTGCGCGACTTCTTCTCTCACGCAGGGCGAGAGACCGACAGGCCGACGCTGGAGGCGATATCTCGCCATTTTTCGCAACCATCCTTGAAACGCGTCATCGACAGCCTGGAGCGCGCGGCGGACACTGACGAGTTCGCCGCTAAGACGCTGGCGACGATCCGCACTCGCTCGCCGACCAGCCTGCGCGTCGCCTGGCGCCAGATCAGCGCCGGGCTGACGCTGTCCATGGACGCTTGCATGAAAATGGAGTTCCGCATCCTCAACAGGATGCTTGCCGGCCACGATTTCTACGAGGGCATCCGCGCCGCCGTCATCGACAAGGACGCAAAACCGCAATGGCGTCCGGCTAGCCTCGATGCGATCAGCGAGGCGGATGTCGACGCCTATTTCGCTCCGCTTGGGGAACGGGAGCTCGTGCTTTGAGCGATGTGACCTCAAGACGCGTCGTGCTGCAGCCTTCCGGGGTGGAGGTGATCTTTGCCTGGTTTCAGCGGGTCATATCAGCTTACTGCCTGCTGTTCGGCATTCTGTACTGGATCAAGCTGATCGGCTTCTATCCGGGCCCGCTGTGGCGTTTCGACCTGATGCCCGTGCACTGGCAAGTCGCCGCCGTGGTGCTCGCCGTTTTCTTTCCCTTCGCCGCTGCGGGCCTGTGGATGCTGGCGTCCTGGGGCCCGGTGATCTGGTTCATTTGCGCGGCGACCGAGACAGTGATGTATGCCGGGTTTCCCGAGCTTTTCGGCCATCACCTGCTGATTGTCGTCTCGCATGCCGCAGTGGCGGTGCTTTACATCGTCTTCCGCGTCATCATCTACCTGCAGAAGCGCCCCGTCCGCCACTAAGCCCTTGAGCACATTGGCGACCTGGCGGCTGCCTGAATTCAGCCCCGAAATCACTGCCGAAATCTTTAGGTTAATTATCCTTGCTCGGGTGACCGTTCGTTAAGCCTCTTTCGAAACCTATTACCGGTAAGCTCTTGTTAGCCCTAGCGTTTAAGTCGAATTTTATGAGTATTCGATAGTGTCGCGATCAAGGTGAAAAACAAAAAATCACCAGGGCGACAAACGAGAGGCAAAGACAATGATCAATTCGCGTCCGGCGGCGAAGACCGCCAACGTATCCGACGATCGCCGCGAGGCTATCCGTTCCCTGTACATGGAATCGCTGCAGCTTGTTGAACGGCTTCACCGCCGCCTGCTTGATGTCATCAAGGACGAGTTCGACCGCAACGGCCGTTCCGACATCAATGCCATCCAGGCGCTGCTGCTGTTCAACATCGGCAATTCCGAACTGACAGCCGGAGAGCTACGCTCGCGTGGCTACTATCTCGGCTCCAACGTCTCCTACAATCTGAAGAAGCTGGTCGATCTCGGCTTCATCAATCACCAGCGCTCACGCATCGACCGCCGTTCGGTCCGCGTCTCGCTGACCCCGAAGGGCAACGAGGTCGCGGAAGTCGTCGCCGGTCTCTACGAGCGCCATGTCGGCTCGATCGAGCAGGTCGGCGGCATCAACACCGACGAGTTCAAGCAGATGAACCGCGCTTTGCAGCGGCTCGACCGCTTCTGGAATGATACGATCGCCTACCGGATGTAAGGCGCAAACATCGTATCCGGCCCGCGCCACAGAAGCGCGGCCGAAATATCGACCTTCAGTCAGGGCCGGTGCCGAAAAGCATCGGTCCATTTCTTTTCGGGATGCCAGCCGGTCGGATTTGGACGCCAGGCCACGTTGCCGCCATATTCCAATGGAACCGAGAGTGGCAGTGATGCTGTGGTGAAGACCCTGCGTTCACCCGCAATCCGTATCGCGCCTCGTGCGTTGCACCAAGGTGATGCGGAGCATGGTTGGCTAATTGTTAAGATTGCCAATTTTAGAGTGCGGGCGAGATCGCCCGGTGATCAACGCAGCAAGTGATCGAACTGCTACAAATGTCTGGAACGTCCATGAAGACCAGCCGTCGTTTTTTCCTCTCCGGGGCCTCCGCGCTCGCAGCTGCGCTGGTTGCCGGCGGCGCCAATGCGCAGGATGTGATCGGTGATATCTTGAAGTCCTCGGCGCGCGGCAATTGGGACGATCAGTTCGATGCCCGCGCCAGCGAGGGCGGCAAGGTGGCCTCGACGCTGCCGATCTTCAGCCTGCAGACCGTCGCCTTTACCGAACAGGCGGTCGCGCAATATCAGAATATCGTCGGGCAGGGCGGCTGGGTAGAGGTTCCCGCGACCAAGAAACTGCAGCTCGGCGTCGATGATCCCGACGTGGTGCCGTTGCGCAAGCGGTTGATGGTTTCCGGCGACCTGGCACAAGGCGCCGGCATTTCGACGGCATTCGATTCCTATGTCGACTCTGCGGTCAAGCGCTTCCAGTTGCGCCACGGTCTGCCTGCCGACGGTTCGCTCGGCAAATACACCTACGCGGCGATGAACATTTCGGCGCAGATCAGGCTTGGCCAGTTGCAGACCAATCTGCAGCGGCTGCGCGAGAAGGCCGGCACTTTGGGCAACCGCTATGTGCTGGTCGACATTCCGGCGGCACAGATCGAAGCCGTCGAGAACGACCGCGTCGTGCTCCGCCACACCGCCATCGTCGGCAAGATCGATCGCCAGACGCCGATCGTCAATTCCAAGATCAACGAGATCATCGTCAATCCGTACTGGAATGCGCCGGTTTCGATCGTGCGCAAGGACATCATTCCGCTGATGCGGAAGAATCCCGATTATCTGAAGGACAGTCACATCCGCCTGTTCGCGCCGGACGGCAGCGAGGTCGATCCTCTCAATGTCGACTGGTCGACCGACGATGCCGCCAAGTATCGCTTCCGCCAGGACCCGGGTGCGGGCAACGCGATGGCTTCGGTCAAGATCAATTTCCCGAGCCCCGACGGCGTCTACATGCACGACACCCCGCAGCAGAGCCTGTTTGGGAAGATGATGCGTTTCGATTCCTCGGGCTGCGTGCGCGTGCAGAATGTGCGTGACCTCGTCACCTGGATCTTGCGCGACACCCCCGGCTGGGACCGCCAGCATTTCGAGGCGGCGATCAAGACTGGTGAAAACACGCCGATCCAGGTCACCAACCCGGTGCCGGTCCACTTCCTCTATCTCTCGGCCTGGTCGACGGGTCCGGGCGTCGTGCAGTTCCGCGACGACGTCTACGCGCTCGACGGCGCCAACGAGCTGCAGATCACGTCGTCGCTTTAAGTAACTGAATCTTTTATTAAAAAGGCCGCCGTTCAAGGCGGCCTTTTCGTTACTCGGTCTCGCCGCAGTTTCATGGGAGGGCGGCTGGACGGATTGGCCGGCTTTGCGCATGGTCGGCGGACAAGTCTGGAACCGGACCATGGAAGTCGCCGTCTTCATTCTGGTTGTGCTCGCCTTCGTCGCGCTTTCCGGCGCGCTGGTGCGCCTGGTTCGGGTGCCGCTACCGGTGCTGCAGATTGCCATGGGCGCCGCACTCGCATGGCCGGTGCGCGGCATCCATGTCGAGATCGATCCGGAACTGTTTCTGCTGGTGTTCATCCCGCCGCTGCTGTTTGGCGATGCCTATGGCGCGCCGAAGCGTGAATTGGTGGCTCTGCGCGGACCGATCCTGGATCTTGCCATCGGGCTCGTCTTCTTCACCATCGTCGGCTTCGGCTACGCCTTGCACTGGCTGGTGCCGAGCATCCCACTGGTTGTCGCTTTCGCGCTGGCCGCGGTGCTGTCGCCGACCGATGCTGTGGCTGTGTCTTCGATCGTCGACAAGAATGTCGTTCCGGCGCGGCTGATGCACATTCTCGAAGGCGAGTCGCTGCTCAACGATGCGTCGGGCCTCGTCATGTTCCGCTTCGCCGTGGCAGCAGCACTGACCGGCAGCTTTTCCTTTGCCGCGGCATCACTGAGTTTCCTCTACGCCGTGGCGATCGGCATCCTGATCGGCGTCGCGGCGTTGTTCGTCGCCGCCAAGCTGCTGCAAGTGCTCAACCGCATCGGCGGCGTGCCAGCCGAGGCGCAGGTGTTGGTCATGATCCTGCTGCCCTTCATAGCTTATCTCGGCGCCGAGCACGTCGGAGCGTCCGGCATCCTGGCGGCGGTCGCCGCCGGCCTGCTCGCCGGTGGCTCCGGCGTGTTCCGCTTCCTCGGCGTCTCGGCGCGCATGCAGACGATGTCGCTGTGGATGACGCTTTCCTTCGTTTTCAACGGCGCTCTCTTCATCGTGCTCGGCCTGCAGCTTCCCGACATCATCCGCCATGTGCCGCCGGAACTGATGAGCCTGCATCCGATCATCCAACCGATCGCGACTGTTATTGCGCTGACGCTGTGCCTGATCGCGCTACGCTTCCTGTGGATTTGGATCGGCGATATCGCGGCCGGTATCGCCGCGCGTCTGGGCAAGCGCAAGGCGGAGCCGTTCGGGCTGCGCGTGCGGCTCGCCGGTTCCGTGGCCGGTGTGCGCGGCGCGATCACGCTGGCCGGCATATTGTCGCTGCCGCTCGCCATGCCGGACGGCTCGCCGTTTCCGGCGCGCAATCTGGTTATCTTCCTCGCCGCCGGCGTGATCATCTGCTCGCTGGTCTTCGCCAGTCTCGCTCTGCCAAGGATCGCCAGGGGGCTGGTCGAACCGGGCGAGGAGGCCGGTGCCGCCGAGGAACGCCTGGCGCGTGTCGGTGCTGCCAAGGCGGCAATCGCGCGCATCGAGAGCATTGCGGCGGCGGAGGATGAGGGCGAAGGCGAGGTGCCCGGCGCCAGGATTGCCGCCGCCGAGAACATCGTCGCCGGTTACCGGCGTCGCATCGCCGCCTCGGATGAAGCCGATGAGGCCCGCGCCGAGGCCCGCGAATCCGGAAGGCTGGAGCTGGAACTGCGGCTCGCCGGCATCGACGCCGAGCGCGCGGCCGTGCGTGACATGTTTCGCGCCGGCGAGATCAATGACCATACGTCGCAGGCGCTGTTTACCGAGATCACGCTCACCGAAGCCTTGCTGAAAGGTCGGAAGACGAGGAAATAGTCTCTTGTTGCCTCGCTGGCGCAAACCGGCCAGCAAATTTCGCGCCGCAAACGTGGCGGGGCGAAAACAACTGTGTTAATGGCCCGGCAAATGCATGTCGCCCAGAAGTGTGCAGCGGTTATGGTGCAACGACATGCATAGACAAAATTGCCCCCGAACCCCCGAGGATTTCAGCCCATGGCAACAGCAGCGGCAGTGTCGAACAAGTTCGAATCTTTCTTCGAAACCACGCTGGAAGATGCCGATCCGGAGATTTTCGGCGCCATCCGCAACGAACTTGGCCGCCAGCGCCATGAGATCGAGCTGATCGCCTCGGAAAACATTGTTTCCCGCGCTGTACTGGAGGCGCAGGGCTCGATCATGACCAACAAATATGCCGAGGGCTATCCAGGCAAGCGCTATTATGGCGGTTGCCAGTTCGTCGACATAGCCGAGGAACTGGCCATCGAGCGGGCCAAGAAGCTGTTCGGCTGCAACTTCGCCAACGTCCAACCGAATTCCGGCAGCCAGATGAACCAGGCGGTGTTCCTGGCGCTCTTGCAGCCCGGCGACACTTTCATGGGCCTCGACCTCAATTCGGGCGGCCACCTGACCCATGGTTCGCCGGTCAACATGAGCGGCAAATGGTTCAAGGTCGTGTCGTATGGTGTGCGCAAGGACGACCATCTGCTCGACATGGACGCCATCGAGAAGACCGCGCATGAGACCAAGCCGAAGCTGATCCTGGCTGGTGGCACTGCCTATTCGCGCGTCTGGGACTGGAAGCGTTTTCGCGAGATCGCCGATGCGGTCGGTGCCTATCTGATGGTCGACATGGCGCACATTGCTGGCCTGGTCGCTGGCGGCGTGCATCCGTCGCCACTGCCGCACGCGCATGTCGTGACGACCACCACGCACAAGTCGCTGCGCGGCCCGCGCGGCGGGATGATCCTGTGCAATGACGAGGACATCGCCAAGAAGATGAATTCGGCGGTATTCCCCGGCCTGCAGGGCGGCCCGCTGATGCATGTTATCGCCGCCAAGGCGGTTGCCTTCGGCGAAGCGCTGAAGCCGAGCTTCAAGGTCTATGCCGAGAGCGTCGCCGCCAACGCCAAGGCGCTCGCCTCCAGTCTCAAGGAAACCGGCCTCGACATCGTCTCCGGCGGCACCGACAACCATCTGATGCTGGTCGATCTCAGGCCCAAGAACGCCACCGGCAAGCGCGCCGAGGCGGCACTCGGCCGCGCCAACATCACCTGCAACAAGAACGGCATCCCGTTCGACCCGGAAAAGCCTTTCGTCACCTCGGGCGTGCGCCTCGGCACCCCGGCCGGCACCACGCGCGGCTTCGGCCAAGCCGAATTCCGCGAGATAGGCAAGCTGATCGCCGAAGTGCTGGATGGTCTCAAGGTCGCCAATTCCGACGAGGGCAATGCGACTGTGGAAGCGGCAGTCAAGGCCAAGGTCGTGGCGCTGACCGATCGTTTCCCGCTCTATCCCTATCTCGGTTGACCTGACGCGAGGCGTCATCTCTTATCGGCCAGCGGCGCGCCTGCCCATTGTTGGGTGGCGCGCCGAACAGGAGATCTGATGATGCGCAATTTCCGCCTCACCACCCTTGGGGCCCATGGTTGGCTGGTCGCTTTCCTGACACTGTCCGGCAGTGCCTTCGCGCAGACCCAGCCCACTCCAAACGTACCTGCTACCGGCACCTTCGGCAGATGGGCCACCATCGTCGATGTCCTGGACACGGGCCAGGATGCGCGCAAGACCTGCGTCGCCTCGACCGCTTTCGTCGACAGCGGCGGCTATCCTGGTACGTTGACCCTTTCGATCTCGAATGGTGATGCCTTGCCGCCGGATGCTTACCCGGCGATGACGATCGCCATCGGCAACAAGGATCTTCCGACCGGCAAGAAGATCGCGGCAAAATTCGGCGACGCCGCCGGTCAGGTTGCCGCAACCGTCTATTCCGACGAGTCCGTCGCCGGCCGTCTCGCCTGGATGGTCGAGAACAAGCCCAAGACCGGCCTGGCGTTGCTGCGCGCCATGCGCCGTGCGACCACGCTCGACGTGGTCTTCGGCAAACAGCCGGTCGCGACCATCTCGATGGACGGTTTCTCCAAGGCCTACCGCAGCCTTGGCATGTCCTGTGGCTTCGCGACAGCCGACGTCGCACCTTGAAGCTGCTGTCTGGCAGGCATTGGGCAGGCATTAGAGGGAAGCATTGAATGGATATCGTCTGGAAAGGCGTAGTCGGCGGATTGATGACGGCGCTGATCGTCTGGGCGTCCAAGCGCGGCAACATCTTGCCCGGGATCCTGCCGCTGGCGCCGACATTTGCCGTCATCGCGTTGCTCGCCGTGGGCGCCAGGGGCGAACCAGGCGGCTTTCGCGATGCCTGCCTCGCCGGCGTCAAGACCATTCCTGCCTATCTCGCTTTCCTTGGCGCCTGCTGCTGTTCATCGATCGTGTCGACTACCGGCTGGCTGTCGCCGGCGGCATCGCCATCTGGCTGGTTGCCGCGCTGGCAATCTTCCTCGCGCCTCGCTATCTCTGATGCGGCAGGCCGTCGAAGGGACAGAAATGCTTCAATCGGGGCCGGAAAGGCTCTAAGCCTTTCGCTTCGCCAGATTCGCCAACCAAAGGCTCTCCATGCGCTGTCCCTATTGCCAGTCCGAAGATACGCAGGTGAAGGATTCTCGCCCGGCCGAGGATGGCGCGGCGATCCGCAGGCGGCGCGTCTGCCCCGATTGCGGCGGCCGCTTCACCACATTCGAGCGCGTGCAGTTGCGCGACCTCGTGGTGGTCAAGAAATCGGGCCGCAAAGTGCCGTTCGACCGCGACAAGCTGCTGCGCTCGGTTGAGATCGCCGTGCGCAAGCGCAATGTCGATCCCGAGCGCATCGACCGCGCGGTGACCGGCATCGTGCGCCAGCTCGAAAGCTCCGGCGAGACCGAAGTCGCCTCCGGCGAGGTTGGCCGCCTGGTCATGGAAGCGCTGAAGTCGCTCGACGATGTCGCCTATGTCCGCTTCGCCTCGGTCTACCGCAATTTTCGCGAGGCCAAGGATTTCCACGAATTGCTGGGCGAACTCAAGGGAGACGAAGCCAAAGGCGAAGAGGACGCCAGCTGAGCATGACTGCAAGCGAACAGGCCGCCCTTGATCGCCGGTTCATGGCGGCGGCGCTCCGCCTTTCACGCAAGAACGCCGGGCGCACCTCGACCAATCCGTCTGTCGGCACGCTGATCGTGCGCGATGACGGCAACGGTCCCATGATCATCGGCACCGGCGTCACCGCTGTCGGCGGCCGCCCGCATGCCGAGACCGAGGCCCTGGCCGAGGCCGGCGAGCTCGCGCGTGGTGCTACCGCCTATGTCACGCTGGAACCTTGCGCCCATCATGGCCGCACGCCGCCTTGCGCCAATGCGCTGGTCAATGCCGGCGTCGCGCGCGTCGTCGGCGCGGCCAGCGATCCCGATCCGCGCGTGTCCGGCAAGGGCTACGCAATCCTGCGTGCCGCCGGTGTCGAGGTGGTCGAGAAGGTCTTGGCCGGGGAAGCTGCCGAGCAGATGGCCGGCTATCTGATTCGATCGCTGAGAAAACGCCCCGAAGTGGTTCTCAAGCTTGCGCTTTCCAGCGACGGCAAGATCGGCAGGGAGGGCGAGGGGCAGGTGTCGATCACCGGCGATATCGCGCGCCGCGAGGTGTATCTGATGCGGGCCGAGGCGGACGGCATACTGATCGGCATCGGCACAGCCCTTGAAGACGATCCGGCCCTGACGGTACGCTTGCCGGGGCTGGAGAACCGTTCGCCGGCGCGCATCGTGCTCGACCGCCAGATCAGGTTGCCGGAGGCCTCGAAACTGGTGTCGGGCGTGGACCGGGTACCGCTCTATGTCGCCGCTAGCCTGGAGGCCGATCCGCAGCGGCGGACTATGCTGGAACGCGCCGGGGTGCGCTTCATCGGCACCGAAACACATGAAGGCGGTGTCGCACTGCCCGAACTGCTTGAGGATCTCGCCGCGCTCGGCATGGCAAGCGTGCTGGTCGAGGGCGGCGCCAAGGTGGCGAGCGCCTTCCTCGCCGATGGGTTGGTCGACCGCATCGTGCTGTTCCAGGGGCCGGAAGCGATCGGTGATGACGGCATTGCATCGCCGATCGACCTCGACCATATCCCGGCAGGTTTTCGCAAGCTGCGCGAGATGCGTTTCGGCGAAGACCGCTATGCCGAGTGGATAAGAGACATTTAGGATCAACATCGATGTTTACAGGGATTGTCACCGATGTCGGCGCTATCGCTTCCGTCAAGCGGCTCAGGGAAGGGGTTGGGTTGCGCATCGACACCGCCTATGACCCTGAAACCATCGCCATCGGCGCCTCGATCTCCTGCGGCGGCGTCTGCCTGACGGTTACGGGCTTGCCCGACAGCGGCTCGAACGCGCGCTGGTTCGAGGTCGAGGCCTGGGAGGAGGCGCTCAGGCTGACGACGGCGATGGGCTGGAAATCGGGCACGCGGATCAATCTGGAGCGGGCGCTGAAGATCGGCGACGAACTCGGCGGCCACATCGTTTCGGGCCATGTCGACGGCATGGCCGAGATCGTCGAGCGCAAGGATGAGGGCGACGCGGTGCGCTTCACGCTGGAGGCGCCGCGCGAGCTGGCGAAATTCATTGCGCCAAAAGGCTCGGTGGCGCTCGACGGCACCTCGCTCACCGTCAACAAGGTGGAAGGCACGCGCTTCGACGTGCTTTTGATCCACCACTCGCTGACCGTGACCACCTGGGGCGAGCGCAAGGTCGGCGACCGCGTCAATATCGAGATCGACACCATGGCCCGCTACGCGGCGCGGCTGGTGGAGGCCGCGAAAGAGGGGCTATAGTGGCGGTCAAATGATAGACTTGCGAGCCCTCCAAGGCAGGTCGCCGCGTTGTTCAATTGAGGAAGTAGCTGGAATGGAAAGCAGGGATTCCAAGGAGGAAGAACGGCTTACGCGAGAAGCCTTAGCCGATGTAGACGCTGGCCGTGTTGTGGATCACGAAGCCGTTGCTGCCTGGGCTGACAGCCTTGGTGCCGCCGGCCAGGTCTCAGCACCATGTCCAAAGAGCCTATAGGCGCGACACGCCTCCAGCAATCTTCTGCTTGCGATCAATCCGGCTTCGGCCTAAGTCACCGGCGATCCCCGGAGACTTTTATGGCTGGCACATCCCAACACGGCAAAGCGTTTATCCGTCCGAAGAAGAAGGCACGCGTTCTGATCATCGAGGCGCGCTTCCACGACGACCTTGCCGACGCGCTGCTCGATGGCGCGACAAGCGCGCTCGATGAAGCTGGAGCGACCTATGACGTTGTCACCGTCCCCGGTTCGCTCGAAATCCCCGCGGTGATTTCCTTCGCGCTCGACGGCATGGCCGAAGGCGGCACAAACTACGACGGTTTTGTTGCGCTTGGCACCGTCATCCGCGGCGACACCTATCATTTCGACATCGTCGCCAATGAATCCAGCCGTGCTCTGATGGATATCTCCGTGCAGGACTCCGTCTGCATCGGCAACGGCATCCTGACCACCGAGAACGACGCCCAGGCCTGGACGCGTGCAAAGCGTTCGGAAGGCGACAAGGGCGGCTTTGCCGCGCGTGCGGCGCTGACCATGATTGCCCTCAAAGAACAACTGGGAGCGCTGTCGTGAGCGACCCCGCTTCGCCCGGCCAGCCCGCGGTGCGCCACGCCAACAAGCGCGGAGCTGCCCGTCTGGCCGCCGTGCAGGCGCTCTATCAGATGGATGTGGCTGGCAGCGGCGTCTTCGAGATCACGGCCGAATACGAGGCCTTTCGCCTCGGCAAGGAAGTCGACGGGGCGCTTTACCGCGAGGCCGATGCGCAATGGTTCCGCGCCATCCTGGCGGGTGTCGTCGAGAACCAGAAGACCATCGATCCCATCATCCGCCAGGCGTTGACCGAGGACTGGCCGCTGTCCCGGCTCGATTCGACGCTGCGCGCCATTCTTCGCGCCGGCGTCTATGAACTGATGAAGCGCGAGGATGTTCCTGTCGCCGTCATCGTCTCCGAATATGTCGACATCGCAAAGGCTTTTTACGAGGAAGACGAGCCGAAGCTGGTCAATGCCGTGCTCGACCGCGTGTCGCGCCGGGTGCGAGGCGAGGGGCGCGGCAAGGACGCATCATGACGGCAATTGCCGTTGAGGCAGGCAAGGAAGCGCGTCGCACCGCGCTGATCCTCGCCGCTTCGCAGGCGATCATCGGCTCGGCGGCCCCCATCGCCATCTCCATGGGGGCGCTGGCCGGGCAATATCTACTTGGCCCCGACAAATCATTGGCGACGGCGCCGATCACCGGCTTCAACATCGGCGTGGCGCTCGGCGCGCTGCCAGCAGCGGCCATTATCCGCGGCATGGGGCAGCGCGACGGCTTCATGATCGGCACGATCGTCACGGCGCTGGGCGGCTTGGTCGCCACGCTGGCGCTTTATCAGGGCAGCTTCTGGCTGTTTGCCTTTGGCCTGCTCACGATCGGTGTCGGGGGTGCCTTCGTCCAGCAGTTCCGCTTCGCCGCCGCCGACAATGCGCCGCCGGAATTCAAGGCGCGCGCCATCTCCTTCGTACTGGCCGGCGGCATCGTCACCGCCATCCTCGGGCCGCAGATCGTCATCTTCACCCGCGAATTGTTGGCGCCGGTGATGTTTGCCGGTTCGTTCGCCGCCATCCTGCCGCTGGCCGCGGTCGGCGCCATCATCCTGTCGTTCCTGCGGCTGCCGGCAAAGGCATCCAGCAGGGTAGAGATCACCGACAGCGACGCCAGGCCATTGGCCGAAATCGTGACGCAGCCGCGTTTCGTAGCGGCATTGTTCTGCGCGGTCGGCAGCTATGCGCTGATGAGCTTCGTCATGACCGGCGCTCCTCTGGCCATGGTTGGCTGCGGCCTGTCTGAGAACGACGCGACGCTCGGTATCTCCTGGCACGTCATGGCGATGTTCGCGCCGAGCTTCTTCACCGGCTCGCTGATCCATCGCTTCGGCCCCGAACGCATTGTGGCGACCGGCCTGATCCTGCTCATTGGCTGCGCCATTGTCGCCCTGTCGGGCCTGGCGTTGTGGCAATTCTGGACGTCGCTGATCCTGCTCGGCCTTGGCTGGAATTTTGGCTTCATCGGCGCCACGGCGATGGTGTCGGCCAGCTACCGGTCGTCCGAAAAGGGCAAGGTGCAAGGCTTCCACGACTTTGTCCTGTTCGGCTCCGTCGCCTGCGCTTCGCTGATGTCAGGCATGGTCTATAACGCCTGGGGCTGGGAGATGCTGAACTGGATGATATTCCCGGTCACCGTTCTGTGTTTCGTGGCGCTAGGCGCACTCAAGCTCACCGGCTTGCGCAAAGTCGAAGTCTGATCCCTTCGCCGCTTCACCTGACACAGCGCTGTCAGCATAAGGCCGGCCGCATCTGCCGCACCGCAACAAAAATATTGCGTCAGCGCGTATTGTTATGAAACCGTATGCCCCGACTGGCCGTTGAAGCCATGCTCATATGCGGCCACCGCATTACGGTTCTTAGCAAGGGGTTTTCACGATGCTTTCAGTCAAGGTTCTGGCCGGCGCGGCATTGGCGCTCGGCATCACGGCGGCTTCCGCCAGTGCTCAGGTGGTTGTCTCCTCGAAGATCGACACCGAGGGCGGCGTGCTCGGCAACATCATCCAGCTGGTGCTCAACGCCAACAACATCAAGACAACAGACCGCATTCAGCTCGGCGGTACGCCGGTGGTGCGCAAGGCGATCACCGCCGGTGAGATCGACATCTATCCCGAATACACCGGCAACGCCGCTTTCTTCTTCGAGAAGGCCAACGATCCTGTGTGGAAGGATGCCGCCAAGGCCTATGAGACGGCCAAGAAGCTTGACTATGACGCCAACAAGATCGTCTGGCTGTCGCCGTCGCCCGCCAACAACACCTGGGCGATTGCGCTGCGCAAGGAGGTCGCCGAGACCAACAAGCTCGCCACGCTTTCAGACTTCGGCAAGTACGTCGCGGGCGGCGGTCAGGTGGTGCTGGCGGCTTCCGCCGAGTTCGTCAATTCGGCGGCAGCACTTCCGGCGTTCCAGACCACCTATGGCTTCACACTGAAGCCGGACCAGCTGATCACGCTCTCCGGCGGCGACACGGCGGCGACCATCGCCGCGGCGGCCAACCAGACCAACGGCGCCAACGCGGCCATGGTCTACGGCACCGATGGCGGCATCGCGCCGTCTGGCCTCGTCGTGCTCGATGATGACAAGGGCGTCCAGCCGGTCTACCAGCCGGCGCCGATCATCCGCGAAGCGGTGCTGAAACAACACCCCGAGATCGAGACGCTGCTGAAGCCGGTCTTCGCCAAGCTCGACCTCGTCACGCTGCAGGAACTGAACGGGCGCGTGCAGGTCGGCGGCGAGCCGGTCAAGGGCGTCGCCGAAGACTTCCTGAAGAAGAACGGGTTTTTGAAATAGTCTGCACCTAGCTCATAGTGACACCGGTGCAAGGCACCTCCCTCTGGAAGCTGCTGATCTCCCCACTTGCGGGGGAGATGTCCGGCAGGACAGAGAGGGGTGCTGCCCCGCCGACCTCTCAAACCGTCAAAGGTGCGTGCCTCGACAGGGTTGCTTCTGAACAAGCCGCTCGAAAGTTGGCGATCCTTCACACCCCCCTCTGGCCTGCCGGCCATCTCCCCCGCAAGGGGGGAGATTGGATATCGCGTCGGCTTTCGCTAATCCCCAGAGAGAGCTGCGAGACGTGGCAAATCGCTCCTCATGAGGGGCAGCCATGACCCTCCGCTTCGACAAGCTCGGCGTGGTGATCGCCGCGATATCAGCCTACGCGGCTTTTGCGGCGCCCTTTGCCACGTTCCGTGCCAACCGCATCGTCCCCGGTCAGGCGCGCTCGATTATCGAGGCATTGCCGGCAGCGACCGGGCCGATGCTGCTCGCCATCATAGTCGCCGCGGCACTTGTCGCGCTGTTCAGGACACCGCTCGCGCTGCGCCTGGCAGCCAGCGCGGTGGCGCTTGCCGCACTCGCGCTGCTGATCGGCGTCGCCGGCACATTTCTTACGCCGGCGGGCAACACCTTTGCGAGAATTTCGCCGGCCTCCGGTTTCTGGAGTCTCATCTTTGCCTTCACGCTCTTGCTCGCCGACGTGCTGACACGGCTGAATCTGTCGCCCTGGGCGAGGGTTGGCGCGCTCGTGGTCGCGGCTTTGGCGATCGGTCTGTTGTTGATTTCGGGAAGCTGGGACAATCTGTCGATCCTGAAGGAATATTTCAACCGCGCCGACAGTTTCTGGGCCGAGGGCTCCAAGCATGTGACGCTGGCGCTCGGTTCGCTGGCGGCTGCGGTGATCGTCGGTCTGCCGCTCGGCATTCTCTGCCATCACGTCGAAAGGCTGCGCGCCGGCGTTCTCAACGTGCTCAACATCATCCAGACCATTCCCTCGATCGCGCTGTTCGGCCTGCTGATCGCGCCGCTCGGCTGGGTTGCCACGCATGTGCCGGGGGCTGCCGCGCTCGGCATTCGCGGCATCGGCACAGCACCCGCCTTCGTCGCGCTGTTCCTCTATTCGCTGCTGCCGGTGGTGGCCAACACCGTGGTCGGTCTCGCTGGCGTACCGCGCGCCGCCAACGACGCTGCGCGCGGCATGGGCATGACCGACAGGCAGCGCCTGTTCGGCGTCGAGTTTCCGCTGGCTTTTCCTGTCATCCTCACAGGCATCCGCATCGTTCTGGTGCAAAATATCGGCCTTGCCACCATTGCCGCGCTGATCGGTGGCGGCGGGTTCGGCGTGTTCGTCTTCCAGGGCGTTGGCCAGACGGCGATGGACCTTGTGCTGCTCGGCGCCGTGCCGACGGTCGCGCTCGCCTTTGCCGCCGCCATCATTCTCGATGCGGTGATCGAAATGACTGCCACCAAGCGCAGGGTTGAAACGGCATGATCGAGATCGAAGGCATTACCAAGCGCTATGACGCGACAACAGTGGTCGATGACGTTTCGATGGTCATCGAGCCGCGCACCATCGCCGTCATTGTCGGCACCTCCGGTTCCGGCAAGACGACGCTGCTGCGCATGATCAACCGGCTGGTCGAGCCGACCGCGGGCATCATCAAACTCGACGGCGCCGACAATCGTTCGCTGCCCGGTTACGAACTGCGCCGCAGCATCGGCTACGCTATCCAGGGCCACGGCCTGTTTCCGCATCGCACGGTAGCGCAGAACATCGCCACCGTGCCGGTGCTGCTTGGCTGGGACAAGGCCCGCATCAAGGCCCGGGTCGACGAGTTGATGACGCTCTATCAGCTTGATCCCGAAGCATTCGGGCCGCGCTATCCTCACGAACTGTCGGGCGGTCAGCAGCAGCGCGTTGGCGTTGCCCGCGCGCTTGCCGCCGAGCCCAACGTGCTGTTGATGGACGAACCGTTCGGCGCGCTCGACCCGATCATCCGCACCAAGGCGCAGGAGGATCTGCTGGCGATCCAGAAGCGCTTCGGCACCACCATCATCCTCGTCACCCACGACATGGAAGAGGCCGTGCATATGGGCGACAAGATCGCGGTCATGGATGCCGGCAAGCTGGTGCAATACGCCAAGCCCGCCGAGATCCTGGCGAAGCCTGCAAGCGCCTTCGTCGAGACCCTGGTCGGCGCCAGCGAAAGGCCATTCCGGTTGCTTTCACTCGGCCGCGTGCGCGATGCCGTGGAGAAGGGCTCCGCCGAAGGCGAAGCGATCCCCGGCGACGCCAGCCAGCGCGATGCACTGGCTGAATTGCTGTGGTCAGGCAGGCCGGCGCTGCCCGTCAAAGGCGCCGACGGCAAGTCGCTTGGCCGCGTCACGGTCGACGGTCTGGTGAAACGCGCGGCGAGGCCGGCATGAAGCCCTGGCTTCCATCGCTGCTCAGGCTAGCCTTGGTGGTGCTGCTCGTTGCTTTCGTCACCAATCCCGGCTGGTTCGAGCCGCTGCTGAAGCCGCTGACGGAGAACAACGCGCCGGTAATCTACAACCAGGGCAGCCTGCTGACGCTGACATTGCTGCATTTGCGCACCGTCCTGATCGCCACCGTGGCCGCGACCATTGTCGCTGTAGCGCTTGCCATCCTGGTCACAAGGCCGGCCGGCGCCGAATTCCTGCCGCTGTCGCGCAGCCTGGTCAACATCGGCCAGACCTTTCCGCCGGTGGCGGTGCTGGCGCTTGCCGTGCCGGCCGTCGGATTCGGCGAGAGGCCGACGCTGATCGCGCTGTTCCTCTACGGGCTGTTGCCGATCTTCGAAAATGCGCTGACCGGCCTGACGACGCTGCCGGCCAATGTCGTCGAGGCGGCGCGCGGTGCCGGCATGACCGGCTGGCAAAGGCTCATCAAGGTCGAACTGCCGCTCAGCGCCCCGATCATCCTCGGCGGCATCAGACTGTCGGTGGTGATCAGCCTTGCCACCGCCACCATCGGCTCGACGGTGGCCGCCAGGACGCTCGGCGAAGTGATCATCGCCGGGCTGTTGTCCAACAACCTCGCCTTCGTCCTTCAGGGCGGCCTGATCGTGGCGGCTCTGGCCGTGCTGATCTATGACGGCCTGTCGGCGATCGAGCGCTACACGGCGCGTCGCATGGGCCGGGAGGCAGAGTAGTCGGTTTCAGATTTCATCTTCGCCAACTTCCGCCATCTTCATAAGATGACGCAACAGGCCAGTCTTGAGCGGCGTATTGCCGTGTATCGGAATCGACAGACGTACGACGCTTCCCTGCTTTCCGTAGATATGATGGCTTCCGGCGACACGCAGAAGCTCCCAACCGCGTCGCTCGACTGCCCGCGAGAGTTCCTTGCCGGAAATGGGCTTCAAACTGCGACTTCCACGATCCTGCCGGGTTCCGAAGTCAAGGACGACGGAAGGTCGACTGAAAGACAGCCCTCAATGGCTTCGCGCAGATTTGCCAACAGCTCGTCCAGGGTTTCTCCCTGCGTTGCGCACCCTGGAATGGCGGGGACTTCGGCCCAGAATCCACCTTCCTCGGCTTCGTGGACAATAGCTTTGAATTTCATCGATCAACTCCTGCCTTGGTCCAGAAGATATGCTCGCGATGAGCATTTGCAAAGCAGGCGATCGTGCGGCCTACTCCGCAGCGTCGGTTTGGATCAGACAGAGCGTCCGACCCTATCGCCGGCAACCAGACGAAATCGTTCTCATTCAATCGATCTAATTCAGTAATGGCGCCGATGAGAATGGCGCCGCTTTCCACTTTTGGGCGAAAGCCGGGCAAAAACCGAACAATATCTTGACGTTCGCAGCCCTGTTTCGCATACACCGCTGCGAAGAGGCGGATTCCGTGCGCGGAATCCGGTCTTTGTCTCAACGGCCCAGGGAGGGGTTCTTTTGGGCCATCAATCGAGGATAATCCGGCAATGACAATTATCTCCGCCGTCATCGCCTGCGGCCTGCTTTCAATCCTTTACGCCATCTGGGCGACACGTTCGGTCCTTGCGGCCGATCAGGGCAATGCACGCATGCAGGAAATCTCCGCGGCCATCCGCGAGGGCGCACAAGCCTATCTGGCGCGTCAGTACACCACCATCGCCATCGTTGGCGTCGTCGTCCTCGTGCTCGCTTGGTGGTTGCTGTCCATCACCGCCGCGGTCGGCTTCCTGATCGGTGCAGTGCTTTCGGGCTCCGCCGGCTTCATCGGCATGCATGTCTCCGTTCGCGCCAACGTTCGCACGGCTCAGGCCGCATCAAACAGCCTCGCTGCCGGCCTCGACATCGCGTTCAAGTCGGGCGCCATCACCGGCATGCTCGTTGCTGGCCTGGCCTTGCTTGGCGTGTCGATCTACTACCTTGTCCTGACTCACTTCTTGGGCCTTCAGCCCGATGACCGCATCGTCATCGACTCGCTGGTCTCGCTCGGCTTCGGCGCGTCGCTGATCTCGATCTTCGCCCGTCTCGGCGGCGGCATCTTCACCAAGGGCGCCGATGTCGGCGGCGATCTCGTCGGCAAGGTCGAAGCCGGTATTCCCGAGGATGATCCGCGCAACCCCGCCACCATCGCCGACAATGTCGGCGACAATGTCGGCGACTGCGCCGGCATGGCCGCCGACCTGTTCGAAACCTATGCGGTGACCGTTGTCGCCACCATGGTTCTCGGCTCCATCTTCTTTGGCGGCACCGCCGTTCTGGGTGCTGCGATGCTCTATCCGCTCGCCATTTGCGGCGCCTGCATCCTGACCTCGATCGTCGGCACTTTCTTCGTCAAGCTCGGCTCTAACGGCTCGATCATGGGCGCCCTCTACAAGGGCCTGATCGTCACCGGCCTGTTGTCCGTCGTCGGTCTCGGCGTCGCCACCTCCGTATGTCTTGGCTGGGGTGAGGTCGGCACTGTCGCGGGCATGGTCATCACCGGCAAGAACCTGTTCATCTGCGGCCTGATCGGCCTCGCGGTGACCGGTCTCATCGTCGTGATCACCGAATACTACACCGGGACCAACAAGCGCCCGGTCAACTCCATCGCCCAGGCGTCGGTGACCGGTCACGGCACCAACGTCATCCAGGGCCTTGCGGTCTCGCTGGAATCGACGGCACTGCCGGCGATCGTCATCGTCGGCGGCATCATCTCGACCTATCAGCTCGCCGGGCTCTATGGCACGGCGATCGCGGTCACGACTATGCTCGGCCTTGCCGGCATGATCGTTGCGCTCGACGCCTTCGGCCCGGTCACCGACAATGCTGGCGGCATTGCTGAAATGGCCGGCCTGCCCAAGGAAGTGCGCCACTCCACCGACGCGCTCGACGCGGTCGGCAACACCACCAAGGCGGTGACCAAGGGCTACGCCATCGGTTCGGCCGGCCTCGGCGCGCTGGTGCTGTTCGCCGCTTATTCGAACGACCTGAAGTTCTTTGCCGCCAATGGCGACAAATATCCCTACTTCCAGGGCATGGGCGAGATCTCCTTCGATCTCTCCAACCCCTACGTCGTTGCCGGCCTGATCTTCGGCGGCCTGATCCCGTATCTGTTCGGCGGCATCGCCATGACGGCTGTCGGCCGTGCTGCCGGCGCCATCGTCGAGGAGGTGCGCAAGCAGTTCCGCGAGGATCCGGGCATCATGGCCGGCACTTCCAAGCCGAACTACGCCCGCGCGGTCGATCTTCTGACCAAGGCGGCGATCCGGGAAATGATCATCCCGTCTCTGCTGCCGGTGCTGGCGCCGCTCGTCGTCTATTTCGGCGTGCTGCTGATCTCGGGCTCGAAGGCGTCCGCCTTTGCAGCGCTGGGAGCCTCGCTGCTCGGCGTCATCGTCAACGGCCTGTTCGTCGCCATCTCGATGACCTCCGGTGGCGGCGCCTGGGACAACGCCAAGAAGTCCTTCGAGGACGGCTTTGTCGACAAGGACGGCGTCAAGCATCGCAAGGGTTCCGAGGCGCACAAGGCTTCGGTGACCGGCGACACGGTCGGCGATCCCTACAAGGACACCGCCGGCCCGGCCGTCAACCCGGCGATCAAGATCACCAACATCGTGGCTCTCCTGCTGCTGGCCGTGCTCGCGCACGGCTGATCGAAGAGCATTGGTCGAAACAAAACCCGCGGGAGCGATCCCGCGGGTTTTGCTATTGAACGATAACGACGTCGATCCCTCAGTGCTTCTCTTCGGCCCAGCCTTCGCGGCGTTCGCGATAACGCAAGCGCCCAGGCCTGGCCCGCGTCTCGACTGTCGGCCACTCTAATTCTGTTTGGCGAGCATTCCGCCGCCTCGCCTTGACCGTGGCCATAACAAAAACCCGCAGGATCGCTCCCGCGGGTTTTTGGTCGCCTGAGATGGTGCTGCCCTCTCCGGGCGGTCTGAGATCAGGGAGTGCCGCCGCCGGGAACGCCGGGGGCCAGCTTGCTGGCGCCGTTGATGATCTGGCTGAGGAAGTTCTGGTCCTTGCCGCCGGTCGGTGTGGTGCGCGAGATGAAGTCGAAAATCTTGCCGTCCTTCAAGCCATATTTGGCGATCTGGGTGACGCGGCCGTCGGCGCCGAAATAGACCGCCAGCACCTTCTGGTCGACGAGCCTCGGCTTGTCGAAGGCCACGTAGCGCTTGCGCGTCTGCGAAATGTAGTAGAACGCCTCATTGTCGAAGGTCGCCGTCGTCGACGGCGTGCCGAGCGCCAGCAGCACCTGCTCGCGGCTAGAGCCGACGGGCACCGAATCGATTGCCTGCTGGTCGATGACATACCCTTGCGTCAGCGTCTCGCTCGGGCTGAGGTCGCCGATCATCTTGGAGGTGTGGCAGGCGGATAGCGCCGAAATGATAACCAGCAGCGAGATTGCGCCGGCGGGCCTGGACGAGTAGGTCGACTTGAAATTCAGGGCGCGCAACAACAACTCCATTAGCTGGCCGCAACTTGCGCTGGGCCGCGAAACCGGTAAACCAGCTTGCTTGCCGATGCAACAAGGCCACTTCAACAAACGGTCCCCAGGAGACCATCCCCAATGTTCCAGCGCCTTTTTGGCCGCGAACGCCACGCCAACCGCGCTATCACCGAGGCGCTTTACGCACAAATCGTGGCGGCCGCGCGGCAGACCGTGTTTTATTCCCATTGGAATGTGCCGGACACGCCGCTTGGCCGTTTCGAGATGCTGTCGCTGCACATGTTCCTGTTCCAGCACCGGTTGCGCGGCGAGGGTGGCGTGGCGCAAGAGGTTGCCCAGGTGCTGATCGACGAGTTCTTCCTCGACGTGGATCATTCGCTGCGGGAATTGGGCGTTGGCGATGTCGGTGTACCCAAGCGCATGAAAAAGTTGGCAAGGATGTTTTATGGCCGAACCGCCGCATATGACGATGCGCTGGAAAGAAATGACCGCAACGGGCTCACCGCAGCCCTTGCCCGCAATGTCCGGCCCGACTCCGGCGCCTGGCCGGAAGCATCGCTCCTTGCCAACTACGTCACCGATGCTCGCGATCAACTGGCCGCGCAGTCATCCGAATCGATTGTCGCCGGCACGCTGGCGTTTCCCGTTGCCAAGGGAGATTGAACAATGAAGCACGTTGACCTGCAAAGCCCGGTATCCTTCCGCGCAAACGTCACTCGCCTGCCGCAGAAGGGTCTGCCGGTGGTTATCGAGGCCGATGCCGCACAGCGTGCGGCGCTGGCCGAGGAGCACGGGCTGATTTCGGTCGAATCCTATCGCGCCGAGCTTCTGGTGGCGTCATGGAAGCGCAATGGCGTGAAGGTCAGCGGTCGTGTCGAAGCCGACATCACCCAGGCCTGTATCGTCACGCTCGAGCCCATCGGGGCGCATATCGACGAACCGGTCGAAGCGCTGTTGCTGCCTGAGGACTCCAAGCTGGGACGGCAGGGTTTCGAGGGTGGCGGCGAGATCCTGCTCGACGCCGAAGGCCCTGACAGTCCCGAAACGTTTTCCGGTGACACGATCGATGTCGGGGCACTTGCCGAACAGTACTTCGGACTGGCCATCGACCCTTATCCGCGCAAGCAGGGTGCCTCGCTGGCGGCCGGCAGCGAGACCGAACCGGCGGAGAATGAATTTCAGCAAAAACTGCGATCCTTGCTGGGAAAATCCTGAAAACCTCGCCCGTGACGGAAAAGCCGGTTGTGCGGCAGCCCAAAACCGTTATTTTCGCCGAACCTTCGCGGTCGCTGAAGCGACCTGCCGCCTAACCGTGAGATAAATACCGCGTGATCAGGATTTCCATCGATGCCATGGGCGGCGATCACGGACCAGCCGTGGTCATTCCGGCGCTCATGACCGTCGCGACCCGCCGTCCCGACATCCGCTTCGTCATCTTCGGGCGTGAGGAGGTCGTGCGCCCGGAACTAGCCAAATTTCCGAAGCTCGCCGCGGTCACCGAGTTCTTCCATTGCGAGGTGGCGGTCAGAATGGACGACAAGCCGAGCCAGGCGCTGCGCCAGGGCCGCTGGAAGTCGTCGATGTGGAAGGCGGTCGAAGCGGTCAAGGCCGGCACGGCGGACGCCTGCATTTCCGCCGGCAACACCGGCGCGCTGATGGCGATGTCGAAATTCTGCCTGCGCACCATGGCCACCATCGATCGCCCGGCGATCGCGGCCCTGTGGCCGACATTGCGGGGCGAAAGCGTGGTGCTGGACGTTGGCGCCACCATCGGCGCCGACGCGCACCAGCTGATCGACTTTGCCATTCTGGGCACCGGCATGGCGCGCTCGGTCTTCGGCGTCGCCAGGCCGACCGTTGGCCTGCTCAATGTCGGGGTTGAGGAGATCAAGGGCCAGGAAGAGGTCAAGGAGGCCGGGCGCATGCTGCGCGAAGCCAACATGGCCTCGATGAACTATCATGGTTTCGTCGAGGGCGACGACATCGGCAAGGGCGTGGTCGACGTTGTCGTCACCGAAGGCTTTGCCGGCAACATCGCGCTGAAAACGGCGGAAGGCACGGTGCGCCAGATCAGTGGTTATCTGCGCGCGGCGATGAGCCGGACGCTGATGGCCAGGATCGGCTACATTTTCGCCAAGGGCGCTTTCGATCGCCTGCGCGAAAAGATGGATGTCGGCCGCTCCAACGGCGGCGTCTTCCTTGGACTGAACGGCATCGTGGTGAAAAGCCACGGCGGTGCCGATTCGGACGGCTTCGCTGCGGCGATCGAGCTTGGCTATGATATGGTGCGCAACAATCTGCTCGACCGCATCGAGGCCGACCTCCACCTGTTCCATGCGCGCAACCCGCATGCCCAGGCAAACAGGAAATCCGACGTCGTAACCGACGCAAAGGAATAGGAAAGAACTTTGATCAGATCAGTCGTGCGCGGCACGGGCGCCGCGCTGCCCCGCAGAATCATGAAGAATGCCGATTTCGAAGGCATGGTCGAAACATCCGACGAGTGGATCGCGCAGCGCACCGGCATTCGCCAGCGCCATATCGCTGGGGATGACGAGACCACGGCTTCGCTCGGTGAGGCGGCGGCGCGCGCAGCGCTTGCCAATGCTGGTCTCACGCCCGCCGACATCGATCTGGTCGTGCTGGCGACCTCGACGCCCAACAACACCTTCCCGGCCACCGCCGTCGATATCCAGAACCGGCTCGGCATGCATCACGGCTTTGCCTTCGATCTGCAGGCGGTCTGCTCGGGCTTTGTCTATGCCGTGGCCACCGCCGATCTCTACATCCGCGGCGGTCTCGCCAAGCGCGTCCTAGTCATCGGCTCGGAGACGTTCTCGCGCATCCTCGACTGGAGCGACCGCTCGACCTGTGTGCTGTTCGGCGACGGCGCCGGTGCCGTGGTCGTGGAAGCCGGCGAGGGGACTGGCGCAATCGCCGACCGTGGCGTGCTGGCGGCCAGCCTGCGCTCGGACGGTACTCACAAGGACAAGCTTTTCGTCGACGGCGGGCCGTCGACCACGGGCACCGTCGGCCACCTCCGAATGGAGGGCCGCGAAGTCTTCAAGCATGCGGTGGGCATGATTACCGACGTCATCCAAGCGACGTTCGCGCAAGCCGGCATCACCGCCGATGACCTCGATTGGTTCGTGCCGCACCAGGCCAATAAACGAATTATTGACGCTTCCGCCAAGAAGCTCGGGATAGCCGAGCAAAAGGTGGTGGTCACGGTCGATTTGCACGGTAACACCTCGGCTGCTTCCGTGCCCCTGGCGCTTTCGGTGGCCGTCGCGGACGGCCGCATCAAGAAGGGCGATCTGGTGCTTCTGGAGGCCATGGGTGGCGGCTTCACCTGGGGTGCGGTCCTGGTTCGCTGGTAAGTGCCAAACGGTCCGGTTTCGGTCCTTGACCTTGCCGGATCAATTACTTAGGCTCTATCGTTGTTGTGCCGAATTTTATGTTTTGAGCTGATGGGACGGTCGGATGGGGGGAAAGACACTTACGCGCGCCGACCTTGCCGAGGCGGTTTACCGGAAGGTCGGCCTGTCGCGCACTGAATCGGCCGAACTCGTCGAAGCGGTGCTGGACGAAATCTGCGAGGCGATCGTCCGTGGCGAGACGGTGAAGCTGTCGTCCTTCGCGACGTTCCACGTTCGCTCCAAGAACGAGCGCATCGGCCGCAATCCGAAGACCGGCGAAGAAGTGCCGATCCTGCCGCGCCGGGTGATGACCTTCAAGTCGTCGAACGTCCTGAAGAACCGTATCTTGCGCTCCCACCAAAGCGGCAAGGCCAAAAGCGGCAAGTAGACCATCGCGCGGTTGAAAACCGCCGCCGCCATGACGCCGGGCTTGAATATTGCTTCATAAACCGCTGAAATGAGACCCGATTCGGCAGGGTAAAGCCGGATCATCGTCCAGCGTGAGGATTCGCCCATGGACAAGAGCCCCGACGCCTTTCGTACCATCAGCGAGGTCGCTGAAGATCTCGATTTGCCGCAGCATGTGCTGCGCTTCTGGGAAACGCGTTTCACCCAGATCAAGCCGATGAAGCGCGGGGGCGGCCGTCGTTACTATCGGCCGCAGGATGTCGAACTGATCAAGGGCATCCGCCACATGCTCTACGACCAGGGCTACACCATCAAGGGCGTGCAGAAGCTGTTGCGCGAGAACGGCAATCATTTCCTGGTCGCCATCGGCAGTGGCGACATGGCGGCCGTTGAGGCGATTTCGCAGCGAAAGCAGGCCGATCAAGTGCCGTTGACGCCCGCGGCCCAGCCGCGCGGCATGGACGACGAACTGGTTGGCCAGCCGCGCGTCAAACCCAGCCGCCGCTTTTTCGGCCTCGGCAAGAGCGACGAGGACGGTCCGGTGCAGCCGGACGCGTCGAAACTCTCGCGCGACAATCGCGCGCTGCTGCAGGAAGCGCTGTTCGATCTTCTGGAATGCAAGCGCCTGCTTGACCAGGTGCGCTAAAGCAATTCCAGCAAAAGTGTGAAACGGTTTTGCCGGGAAAAGCGCACAGCGCTTTCCCTTTGGGAATTGCGTAAAAACAAAGAGATAGAGCTGCCCGAACCGATATCGATATTTCGAAAACCGGAACCCGTCTTCCGATGAGGCGTTACGCTTCCTTCTAAACGTGAAGGAAACACATCATGGCATCATCTTCGACCCTCTCTGGCATGGATATCGACAGACAGGTCGCGGCTCTGACCAAGGAATTGGCCAGCCTGAGAAAGGCAGTGGCCAAGCGAGGCGGTGCCTACTACGAGGACGGTCGCGATGCCGCGCTCGACACCTATTCCGATCTTGCCGAACGTCTGCGCGATGCCATGCCGGCAATCCGCAAACGGGGCAGAGTGATCGAGAAGTCGGCCCGCGATCATCCGGCGGTAGCCGCTGCGGTCGGCCTTGTGGTGGTTGGCCTCGTCGCCAGCCTGCTGTTCAGCCGGCGCTGAGGAGTAGGCCCGGTCATTCGGATGCTGAAGATCCCCGACGCTGTCGTTCGACGAAATCGACGCGCCCGCATCGTGTCGCGCCGCAGTGCCAAGAGGAGACCAGCCTTGAACAAGTAGCCAAGGCCGGTCTTCTGGTTGGCATGTTAGTAGGCCTTCCTCATCATATTCTTCATGTGGTGGTGATGAACGTGATGGCGGCGATGCATCCCATAGTGGCAAACAGCGTGGTGGTGATGACGATGATGTCTTGCCATCGGGGCCGCATCCGCGCTCGTTGCGCCGATCACCGGCACCGTGAAAGCAAGTGCAACTGCAAGCCCGAGGGTCGAGAGGAGGGACTTCTTCATGGATCGTTTCCTTCTTAGCAGGTTCATCGGCTCGGTCATCCGATCGCCGCGAATGGGATTACGCTCCTGAATTTTTTCGTCAGTATCTCCCGATTGTAGAATCTTGTTTCCGGACTGTTTCTACGCAATCCAGGGCCGCCGGCGTCATCATCGCCAGGGCCGAAACGCCGCGCCTCGCAGGCGGCTGGTTCACGATCCCGTGACGGTCCGTTTGGCTCTTGGCAAATCGCTGGCGAGCGGGCATCTTCCCGGTCGTCTCAGGCAACACTCCTCATTTGATCAAACCTTTCAGTCATGGAGTTGCCAATGCCCCATAATGCAAAAAGCGAAGCCCGCCCCGAATCGGCAATCAACGGGAGCGGGCCTGATTACAGCACCCTCAGAGCGATGCGGGAGGCCCGCGGCTACAGCGTGGAAAAGCTTTCCCTGACGTGCGGTCTGGCGGTCGACGAGATTGAGGATATCGAGAGCGGCAAGGTGACCGATCCGTTGAAGCTGCGTCGTATTGTGTCCGCGCTTCGACTTCCCCAGGAGGCCCTGATCACTCCGGCCGTGCCAACGCCGGCCGCGCAAGGCCGATCCCTGTCATAATCTGCACCAGGTGTTCCAAGAACCCGCCAAGGCCTCCTTGGCGGGTTCTTTGTACCTGCCGCTGCATTCGCTTCAGTCTGGGGCTTGCCGATTTGTGTGTCGCGCGTGTTCATACGCGCGGCGGCCAAAATCCGCTGGAAGTCACTCTGCCATTCATCAACTTTTGAATCATGGATTTTGACGATGAGCCTGGAATCCGTTCGTGCCTTCTTCGCCACCCGCGCACCCGACATCGATGTCATCGTCACGGAAGCGAGTTCGGCGACGGTGACCTTGGCGGCGGAGGCGCATGGCGTGCTGCCGGCACAGATCGCCAAGACGATCTGCCTGCGCGTCGGCGATCGCACCATGCTGGTGGTGACCAGCGGTATCGCCAGGCTGGACAACCGCAAGTTCAAGGACCAGTTCGGCGGCAAGCCGCGCATGCTCGACGCCGCCGAGGTTGTCGAAGCGACGAGCCATCCGGTCGGCGGCGTCTGCCCGTTCGGCCTGCCGGCGCCACTGCCGACCTTCTGTGATGTATCGCTGCGCGAATTCGACGAGGTCGTGCCAGCCGCAGGCGCCACCAATGCCGCGGTGCGAATCGCGCTACAGCGCATGATCGATCTCACTGGTGCTGAGTGGGTCGATGTCTGCCAAGGGTAGGTCAGGCCCGGTATTGCAGGGCTCGCCGGCAGCCGCGATCGTACCGGCATGATAGGCGCCGAATTTCGGTTGACCCGACCGGGGTTATCACGATACATCGCGACCGGTCCGGAGTGTAGCGCAGCCCGGTAGCGCACTTGACTGGGGGTCAAGGGGTCGTCGGTTCGAATCCGGCCACTCCGACCATTTTGAGGCAGGACTTCCCCCGAGTCCGCATTGGCTGGAAATCCAGCCAGATCAGGTTCCAATCTTTAGCTTCTTGCTTGTACCGACGCAGGCCGCAACAGTCGCTGATGGCGATACTCCAGTGCGATCGCGCCCCAGATCAGGCCGAGCAGCAAATAGACGTGACGCCAGTGGTCGATGTCGATGAAGGTGCCGAGCCCGATATTGCCGATGAAGGCGACATAGGCGCACAGGAGATAGGGCTGCCACGGACGGTCGCGCAGCAGGATGCGGAAGCCGGCTGATATCGTCCATAAGACGAGCGCGAGGAACGACACGAAGCCGAGCCAGCCATAGTCCATCAGCATCTTCAGCCAGATGTCGTGGGTGTCCTCGCCAAAAATCTTGCCGAAGACCAGCGGACCGATGCCGAACGGATGCTCCATCGCCATCTGGAAGCCGATCCCGTAGCGGGCGAAGCGGCCGAGGCGGGCGGTGTCGTAGCTCTGCTCGAGATGGGCGCGGTTGGAGAACATTTCCGACACGCCGGGCAGCTGCAGGATGACGATCATGGCGACGACCAGCAGTGCCAGCGCGGCGATCGTCATCACCACCACGCGCAGCCGGAACATGCCGCTGGCGCTCTGCAGGAACAGGCAGCCGGTGAGCAGGACAGCGGAGACGGCGAACATGCCCCAGGCGCCGCGCGAGAAGGAAAAGAAGATGCCCGCCGTGATGATCAGCAGCGGCACTGCCAGCAGAGGCATGCGTGCGACCGGTCCGGTCAACAGCAGATAGAGCAGATAGATGCCGGGCAGCACCAGGAATGGTCCGAACACGTTCGGATCCTGGAAAGCGCCGGCGGCGCGGTCGTATTTGGTGAACATCGCCGCACCCGGAAAGGCATGGAAATAGCCGGCAATGCCGAGCAGCGAGGTTATCACCGCCGACACGACATAGGCGACGAAGATCAGCCGGTAGAGGCTGGGTTGTACCGCCGTCACCGAGGCGAAGAACACGGCGGTGAAGGCAAGAAACAGCGAGACGGCGAGATAGAGCGGCGTGTTGGCGAGATCCGACATCTGCGTCATCGCCATCATGCCGCCGATGTTCATCGTCACCAGCAGCACCAGGAGCGGCATTGCGGCACGCGACACCCTGAGGCCGAACAGGGCCCAGATGGCGATCAGTCCCGCCATATAAAGTTCGTAAGGCGCCGGTTCGCTGATGACGAAGCCGGACAGGAATATGCCGAGGAAGACCGCGCATGAGGAGATCAGTGCGATCAGCTTGGCGTTGACCGCCGCGCGCGGCAAATCATGGCTGATCGCGCTCAATAGGCGTTTTCCGTGTTGAGCAGCCGGACCGGCGTCAGGAACAGGATGCGCAAGTCGAACAGCAGCGACCAGTTCTCGATGTAGTAGAGGTCGTACTCCGTCCGCATGCGGATCTTCTCATTGGTGTCCATCTCGCCGCGCCAGCCATTGATCTGCGCCCAGCCGGTGACGCCGGGCTTGACCTTGTGGCGCGCGAAATAGCCGTCGACCACTTCGTTGTAGAGCAGGTTGTGCGACTGCGCGGCGATGGCATGCGGGCGTGGACCGACAAGCGACAGCGAACCCAAGAGCGAGTTGAAGAACTGCGGCAGCTCGTCGATCGAGGTCTTGCGGATGAAGCGGCCGACACGGGTGACGCGCGGGTCGTTCTTGGTCACCGTCTGCTTGGCGGTCGGGTCGGCCTTATCCGTATACATCGAACGGAACTTGTAGACCTCGATGATCTCGTTGTTGAAGCCGTGCCGCTTCTGGTGGAACAGCACCGGCCCCTTGCTGTCCAGCTTGATGGCGATGGCGGTCGCCAGCATCACCGGCGAGAACACGACGATGCCGATGAGACTGAAGACGATATCGAAGGCGCGCTTGGCGACCGAATCCCAGTCGTTGATCGGCTTGTCGAAAATATCGAGCATCGGCACCGAGCCGATGTAGGAATAAGAGCGCGGGCGAAATTGCAGTGCGTTGGAATGCGCCGACAGCCGGATGTCGACCGGCAGCACCCATAGTTTCTTCAGTAGCTGCAACACGCGCGATTCCGCAGTCAGCGGCAGCGACACGATCAGCATGTCGATGCGGGCGATGCGGGCGAATTCGATCAGTTCCGAGATGGTGCCGAGCTTCGGATAGCCGGCGACGATGGGCGGCGAGCGCTTGTCCCCGCGATCGTCGAAGATGCCGCAGATGCGGATGTCGTTGTAAGGCTGCTTTTCGACCGAACGGATCAGGATTTCCGCCGCCTTGCCGCCGCCGACGATGACGGCGCGCCGTTCCATGCGGCCATCGCGCGCCCAGCGCCGGATCAACTTCGACATCACCAGCCTGAGGCCGAAGATGAGGACGAAACCGATGACGAACCAGCTGCCGAACAAAAGGCGCGAATAGTCTTGCGCCATCTTCATGGCGAACGCGGTCAACGCCATCAGGGCGAAGGCACCAGCCCAGGCCAGCAGGATGCGGCTGAAATTAGCGATCGGCCGCATCAGCGAAACAACCTGGTAGCAGTCGGTAACGTCGAGCAGAACCACGGCCAGGAAAGACGCGGCGGCGATCGTCAGCGGATACTGCCAGGCGAGATAGTTGAAGAACCCGACAAAATGGAAATAGACGGCGAGCCCAGACAGCAGCAGCAAGCCGAATTCGACCATGCGCAGGACGCCGCTGACCATGATCGGCGACATCGTATCGCGCCTGTACTGCGTAGCGACCTGGCGGGCGACATCGTTCATGCCGATGGGAGTATCGCCATCGGCCGGGCCGTCGAATTTACGCACCGCCTCTGCTGAAAAGCGGCGCGCGGGGTCGATCTCGTTCATGGGGCTTTCCGCAAGCTTCCCGACGGTGAATAGCAAAAGAGAGCTAAGAAACCCTTGAAACAACCTGTGGTTTTGAAACGGCTATCTGTCGAGCGCGGCGAAGTAGGCCTTTTCGATGTCGGCGGCCATCACATCGGCGCCGAACCGCGCCTTGAGGTTCGCGCCATCGGGCATCAGGTTGATATAGGCAGCAGGGTCGGCCAGCGCTTGGCCTATCTTGTCGGCAAGCTCGACCGGGTCGGGCCGGATCAGCGCAGGGGAACTCGTGCCGAAGATCTCCGGAATGCCGCCGACTGCGGTGGCGACCATCGGCTTTCCCGCGGCAAGCGTTTCCAGCACGATATAGGGCATGGCTTCGGCGCGTGAGGGAACGATGACGAGCGCCGCCAGTGCAAAGGCGTCCCTGGCCGGCATCGGCGGCAGGAAGCGGACATGACGCTCAAGCCCCAGGCGTTTTACTTGCACGTGGTAGCGCGGCAGGTCGTCGCCGTGTCCGACCATGACCGCGGTCAGTGCGCGGCCGAACTGGGGGCCGGCCAGCGCCAAGGCATCGATAAAGATATCCGGCCCCTTCAGGTCGCGCATCATGCCGATATAGAGCAGATCGGCTGCGTCGGGCTCGGTGATCGCCGGTTCGAATTCTGTGGCGCGCAGACCGTTATAGACAAGGGTGTTGGGAATGGGCGGTTCGCCGACCTTATGGCGATAGGTTCGCCTCTCATAGTCGGAGACAAACAGCAGGCAGTCGGTGAAGCGGGCCATGAAGCGCTCGAGCGCGAAGAACAGCTTTCCGGTGGTCGTGTTCTCGTCATAGTGGAGAGAGCCGCCATGCGGCGAATAGAGGCGGGCTACGCGAGACCTTGATACCCGCAACAATGAGCCGAACAGACGGGCATAGGCGCCACCCTTGGCGCCGTGCCCGTGCAAAACGTCCGGCCGCAATTCCTTGATGATCCTGTAAGTGCGCCAGGCCGAGGCAAGGTCGCCCGGGCCGACATGGCGCTGCATCGGCGTGCGATGGATGCCGAGCGCCAGCATGTCCTTCATCTGCTCGAACAGATTTTCCTCGAACTCGCCGCCCGTTGTCGAATCGCAAACGATGCCGACGGAATGCCCGGCGGCGACCTGCGCCTCGGTCAGGTCGCGCACATGGCGGAAAATTCCCCCGACGGGTGAGCGAAAGCAATGGACGATCCTGAGGGTGTCCGCCACGTGGTTCGTCAGAACAGGCGTTCGCGGACGTAGACGGTATCGCCGGGCAGCAGCGGGTCGGAGGTGACCACGCGGCCGGTCATCACCTTGCCGTTGATGTCGCGGGTGATGTCGACGCTTTCCTGGTTGGCGCGCGGCGTGAAGCCGCCGGCAATGGCGATCGCCTTCTGCACCGTCAGGCCGGGGACATAGGAATATTGGCCGCCGGCACCCACTTCGCCCATGACGAAGATCGGCCGGTAGCGATCGATCTCGACCGAAACGTCGGGATCGCGCAGATAGCCTTGCCGCAATTTGTCGGCGATTTGCTTTTCCATCTGCTGCGCGGTGTGGCCACGTGCCGGTATGGCGCCGACAAGCGGGAAGGAGATGTACCCGGATTGGTCGACGCTGTAGGTGTTGGTCAGCCCGTCCTGCTCGAACACTGTGACGCGGACGCGGTCGCCGGCGCCAAGACGATAGGGCTGATCAAGCACCTCGTGGAAGGCTGCCGGCGTCGGCCGATAGCTGGAACAGCCAGCAAGCATCGACACGGCAAGCAGAGCGCGAAACAGGGGAGCAGTGCTTTTCATGACCGGACAGGTACCTTCGACTTGCCGCTGCGGCGTCGCAGCAAACATCAGGGATCGGGTTCGTTATCATCCTGTTAGGGTTAATGACCGGTAAAGGGAGGGGCTGACGCATGGCGCATCGGCAAGAGTTTTTGCGTTTTTTTGCAGGTTTGTTTTTCACTCGCCAGTAAACCCTAACGGAAACTTACCGTGTTCTTAACGGCTGAGTTACCATAGTTGTTTACGGTGCATCCTGACCCAGTATCGGAGTAGGGATGCATGTCCGTTCAGTCCGCGGCCGCAGATGTCGATGTCGATCTCAGGCAACTCTTCGCCAGCCTGGCGAGGAACTGGTTGCGCATAGTCGTCGTCGTGCTGTCGGTGACAGGGCTGGCATTCGCTTTCGCTTCGTTGGCAACCCGCCACTACAAGGCCGAGACGCAGGTGGAGATCGCACCACGCGAATCTGTCTACACGCGGCCGGCCAGCAACAACAATGACACCGACAAGCCAATTCTCGACGAACAGGGCGTCGCCACCCAGGTCCAGATAATTTCCTCCAACGAAATCCTCAAGCAGGTCGCACAAAAGCTTGGTCTGGAAAAATTGCCCGAGTTCGACGACGCGCTCGACATGTCGCCGTTGAGCCGCGCCCTGGTCCTCGTAGGCTTGAAAAGCGATCCGATGGAGATTCCGGCGGAAGAACGCGTCCTCAAGAAAATGCACGAGAAGCTCAACGTCTATGGTGTCGAGAAGACCCGCATCATTGCCATTGAGTTCTCGTCGGAAGATCCCAAGCTCGCGGCCGCCATACCGGACGCCATTGCCGCCGCTTATATAGCAGGGCAAGGGGCGGCCAAGCTCGAATCCAACAACGCCGCTGCTGACTTTCTGGCACCGGAGATCGCCGACCTGTCAAAACAGGTCAAGGACGCCGAGGCCAAGGTAGCCGCCTACCGCTCACAGTCCGATCTTCTGATGGGTGGCAACAATTCGGTGCTGGCCACCCAGCAGCTTTCGGAACTGTCGAGCGAACTGTCGAAAGTGCGCGCCAACCGCGCCGCTGCCGAAGCGACCGCTGACGGTGTGCGCAGGGCGCTGCAGACTGGCGGTTCGCTGGATGCCGTGCCGGAGGTTTTGTCGTCGGACCTGATCCAGCGCTTGCGCGAGCGACAGGTCGAATTGCGCTCCAACATCGCCGATCTGTCGACCACGTTGCTTGGCAATCATCCGCGTATTCGCGCGCTGAAATCGCAACTGGCCGATCTCGACGCGCAGATCCGCAGCGAGGCCCAGAAGATCATGAAAGGCCTGTTGATGCAGGCCGAGACGGCAAAGGCCCGCGAGAACCAGCTTGTCGCCGACGTCAACACGTTGAAGGCGGCTTCGGCGCAAGCCGGCGAACAGCAGGTCGATCTCGACGCGCTGCAGCGCGACGCTACCGCCAAACGGCAGCAGCTCGAGCTGTATCTGGCCAACTATCGCGAAGCGGCTTCGCGCCAAGACCGCAACTATCTGCCGGTTGACGCCCGGATCGCCTCGAAGGCTTCGGTTCCCTCCGAGGCCTATTTCCCGAAGGTCGGACCTATCGTTGGCGCCGCTTTCGCCGCATCGCTGCTGATCATGGCCATCGTGACGCTTCTGCGGGAGCTGTTTTCCGGCCGTGCGATGCGTCCGGCGACCGGTTCCCGCTTCGAACGGATCGATGAGGTCGCGATGCCCCATGTGGCGCAGGCGTCTGACATGGTCGCAATGCCGGTTGTCCGCCAGGAACCCGCCGTCCTCCGGGATCCCGTCCTTCGCCCGGAGATGGGGAACCGCCCGGCTGCGGCGGAGGCCAAGCCCTACGCCACGATGCCCGCCATGGCCGAAGCGCCTGATATGGTCGCAATGGCCGAGGCAGCGGCAGCCAAGCAGACGGCTGTCGAGCCCGAACCGGTGCATTCGACGCTGGGTGAGATCGACGTTGAGAAGGCTGCCGAAAAGCTGATCGCCAGTGGTGCCGCGCGCGCCATCTTCGTCTCGCCGGAGGGCGACGAGGCCGCCGCATCCGCGGTCCTGGTCGCACGCGAGGTCGCCGACGCCGGCCTGCGCGTCCTGTTGCTGGATCTCACCGCGTCGGGGGCGGCCTCACGGCCGATGCTGGACAGTGGGCTTTTCCCCGGCATCACGAACCTGCTCGCTTCGGAGGCGCAGTTCAGCGACGTCATCCACGCCGATCTCTACTCGGACTGTCACGTCATTCCCGTCGGCACCGCCGATCCGGTCCGCGCCATGCGCGCCGCCGACCGGCTGCCGATCATCATGCAGTCGCTGACAACGGCTTATGATCTGGTCGTGGTCGAATGCGGACCAGCCGACGCGCAAGGCATCAGCCGTCTGACCGGCGATGCCACCGAGGTCTTTCTCTCCATGCTGGAGTCGGACGACGAAGTAGCACAGGCCGCGGTCAAGCTGATCGAAAGCGGCTATCCCGACCTGACGCTGGTGACGCCGCTCGGCCACGAGCCGCCCGGCAATCCGGTGCCGGGACGGCGCACTGCCGCCTGAAGGAGTTCCTTGGCGGGGGCCGGTCAGAGGTCCGTACCGTCGCTATCCCAGTTCCAGCGTCGTCACGCCGAACAACCGTTGCGGGCCGAGCTTCGGGGGCGGGCCCTTGTACATGCGGGTGGTGGTGAAGGTCGGCACAAAACCGGCCGCATTGAGCGCTGCGATAAAATCCCGTTTGGTGGCTGGAACGTCGATGCTCAGATCGCCGCCCTCGCAGGCACCAGCCAGTCGTTCCAGCAATTGCAGGGCGATTTTCATATCGTCGGCAAACAACGGACCGATCTTGAAGCCGGACCGACACCGCCGCGCTACGCCATAGCCGCTGGTGCCACGCGAATTGATCGCCGCCAGCCCGTGATGCGGCGCCTGCAGCCATCGCTGCAGGAAGGCACGCCGGGGCGCGGGAAAGCAATGTGCGTCATAGGCGATGATGTCGGGCACGAGCTCTGTCGTCAACAACCGCAGTCCGTCGGCTCTGCCCGAGGGTCCCACCTTGCGCCCGCTGTAGCGGGTGGTCTCGTAGGCCGGGCTGAAGCCCATGCGCCGGTAATTCGCCTGCTGCTCTGCGACGCCGTCGAGCCCGATGGTGCGGCCGGCAAGCCTTTTCATGCCGGCGTTCCACACCGCCTTGCCGTAGCCTTTGCCGCGCATATCCGGCCGGCAGATGTAGAGGCCAATGAAGCCGAACTCGATTCCATAGGCCACCGCCGAGATTGCCGCGACCATTTCGTTGCCGACAAAGGCGCCGATGAAGCCTTCGGGATCCGCGGCCTGGAACATCGCCGCGTCTTCAAGGCCTGGGTTCCAGCCTTCCGCGGCCGCCCAGTCGACGAGAACAGCCAGCTCCTGCAGCGACAGCGTCCGGATGGTCGGCTTCATGGCGCTCACTCCGCAGCGGCTATTCCGGGTGAGAAGGATTTCAGCACACCACGATAGGGCTTGGCCAGCGGGCTTGCATAGGCGCCGCGCTTCGATGTCGACAGGCCGAGCGAGATAAGCGCCTCGGCCTGCTTGAGTGCTGCTCCGACGCCGTCGATCACCGGTAGTTGGAACTCCGCCTGTAGCCGCTGCGCAAGGTCGGCCATACCGGCGCAGCCGAGCACGATGGCCTCGGCGCGATCCTCCCGGATGGCTCGGGCGATTTCGTCGCGCAGTTTTCCGACCGCGCCAGATGCCGGGTCCTCCAGCGCAAGCACGGATATGTCCGCAGCGCGCACGCGGACGCGGCCCGCCATGCCGTAGCGCTGCACCAGCCCCTCGACAGGTACAAGCGAGCGTTCGGTGGTTGTCACCACGGTGAAGCGCTGGGCAATGAAAGCGGCGATGGAAAGCGCCGCCTCGCAGATACCGATGACAGGGATACCGGCCATGGCGCGTGCCGCATCCAGGCCGGTGTCGTCGAAACAGGCGATGATGGCCGCCTGCGCGCCGCGACGCTCGCCGGCGGCGATCTCCATCAGCAGGCCCGGCACGGCCAGCGCCTCGTCATAATAGCCTTCGATCGACACCGGTCCCATGGACGAAGTGACGGCAACCACCTCCGTCCAGGCACTGGCGACCGCGCGTGCTGCGGCGGCGATCGTCTCGGTCATGCTCGAGGTCGTGTTTGGGTTTACCACAAGTATCTGCACGGTCACGCTCTCGCCCGGCGGCGGCCGACATAGAGGATGGCGCCCAACGTCGCCAGGATCACCAGGAACGAAAACACCGTGGTCACCGTGCCAAGCGCGTAGAGCACGGGCGTCGTGACATTGGTGGTCATGCCATAGATTTCGAGCGGCAGCGTGTTGAAGGTGCCTGAGGTCATCAGCGTACGCGCGAACTCGTCGTAGGACAGCGTGAAGCCGAACAGGCCAACGCCGATCAGGCTCGGCGCGATCATCGGCAGCACGACATGGGCGAAGGTCTGCCAGGAGGTGGCGCCGAGGTCGCGTGCGGCTTCCTCGTAGGCCGGCGAGAAGCGGTTGAAGACTGCAAACATGATCAGTACGCCGAACGGCAAGGTCCAGGTCAGATGCGCGCCGAAGGCGGACGTGTACCAGGCCGGACGAAAGCCGATCTGCTGGAAGACCACGCCGATGCCCAGTGAAATGATGATCGAGGGCACGACGAGGCTGGCGACAGCCAGGTAGAACAGCGCGGTAGCGCCCCGAAATTTCTGGCGGAAGGCAAGGCCCGCCAGCAGTGACACAACGACGGTGACGATCATCACCATGACGCCCAGCACCAGCGAGCGCTTGAAGCTGCCGCCGAAATCGCCGACCGCCTGGCGCTCGAACAGATTGGCGAACCAGTGCAGCGACACACCGTTGAGCGGGAAGGTGAGGCCGCCGGTCTCGCCCTGAAAGGAGAGAATCAGGATCGCTGACAGCGGGCCGTAGAGGAACAATACGAACAGCGTGAAGAAGACCGCCAGCACGTAGAAACCGACAGTGCGTTTTTCGGGGCTCACGTCAGAGCTCCTTGCGAATGTCGACAATGCGCAGGATGCCGGCGACTATCAGCAGCACCAGCACCAGCAGCACCACCGCATTGGCGGCGGCGGCCGGATACTGCAGCAGTGACATCTGGTTCTTCATCATCAGCGCAACGGAGGCGCTCTGGCCGCCCGACATCACCTGCACGGTTGAGAAGTCGGCCATGACAAGCGTGACGACGAAGATGGTGCCGATCGCCATGCCCGGCTTGGCCAGCGGAATGATGACGTTCCACAGCACCTGCCAGCCGGACGCACCCGCGTCGCGCGCGGCCTCGACCAGCGAGCGGTCGATGCGCATCAGCGTGTTGAAGATCGGCGTCACCATGAACAGCGTGTAAAGATGAACCATGGCTAGCACGACCGCGAATTCGGAATAGAGCAACCATTCAATCGGTTTCGGCACCAGCCCCAGATGCACCAGCGTCGAGTTGATCAGCCCGTTGCGGCCGAGCACCGGAATCCATGAGATCATGCGGATGATGTTGGAGGTTAGGAAAGGCACGGTGCAGACCAGGAACAGCACCATCTGCATGGCCGTGGTGCGGATGTGGAAGGCGAGGAAATAGGCGACCCAGAAGCCGATGCACAAGGTCAGCGCCCAAACGATGGCGGCGAACTTGATGGTGTTGAGATAGGTCTTCCAGGTAACCCACGAGCCCAGAACGTCGGAATAGTTGGTGGTCAGGAAATCCGGATACATGGCGGCGAAGTCGTAATCCCAGAAGGACACGACGACGATCATGATGATGGGCAGGAGCAGGAATGCGCTGAGGATCAGCGCCAGTGGCGCCGATTGGAGATAGGGCGTGACCCCGCCGAACGCGAAGCGTCGTCGTCGGGCTGGTTTCGCGGCGGCGGCAATTGCGGGGCGGTCGAGCGCGACTGTCATTAATGCTCTCGGTGCAGGTTTGTGGTGCGGGCGCTGCGCGCCAATCCCCTTCTCCCACAAGGGGAGAAGGGGAAGAGAAGGGGCGCTGACTAGATCAAGCCGCGATGAACTCGTTCCAGCGCTTCACCATGTAGCGGTCCTCGTCCATGACCGAGTTCCAGCAGGCGACCTTGCCCATGCGCTCCTCGAACGAGCCGCCGTCACGCACCGCGCCGGCCTTCTCCATGACCGTGCCGTCCGGTGCCTTGATCTCGCCCTTGGCTGGCTTGCCTTCAATCCAGTAGCCCCATTCGTCCTCGGTCATGAATTTCTTGGCTGAGACCATGTTGGCCGAATAGTAGCCCTGGCGATTGAGATAGCCGCCGACCCAGCCCGAAGTGTACCAGTTTATGTACTCGTAAGCAGCGTCGAGCTCGGCGCCCTTGAGGTGGGCGGCAAGACCGAGGCCGCCACCCCATGAGCGGTAGCCTTCCTTGAGCGGCTGGAAGCGGCAGGCGATGCCCTTGGAGCGCACGGCGGCGACGGCGGGTGACCACATCGACTGGATGACGACTTCGCCCGACGCCATCAGATTGACGCTCTCGTCGAAGGACTTCCAGAAGGCGCGGAACTGGCCGGCCTGCTTGGCCTTGATCAGGAAGTCGATCGTCTTGTCGATCTCGTCCTTTGTCATGTTGCCCTTGTCGGCATATTTGATATTGCCCGTGGCTTCCATGATCATCGCCGCATCCATGATGCCGATGGAGGGGATGTTGAGGATTGCGGTCTTGCCCTTGAAGGCCGGGTCCATGATATCGGCCCATGTGGTGATGTCGCGGCCGACGAGGTCGGGGCGGATGCCCAGCGTGTCGGCGTTGTAGATGGTCGGCACCATGGTGAACCAGTTGGTCGGTGCCTTGGCGAAGGTCTTTGAGTCCTGCGCGTCGACATACCCGACCGTGTGCGGCGCCGTGCCCTGCGCGATGACGCTGTCGGGCGTCAGCTTGCCGGTTTTGAACAGCGGCACCAGTTCGTCGTAGTACTTCAGTTTGCTGACGTCCATCGGCTGCAGGACGCCGCTCGGGAACACCTTCTTGCAGATCCAGTATTCGATGTCGGCGATGTCGTAACTGTCGGGCTGGGTCACTGCACGTTGGGCGGCCGCGTCGGAATCTGTCGCCGTCATCTCCAGCGTGATACCGAGATCGGCCTTGCACTTGTCGGCGATGGCGTTGAGGTTCGACACGCCGGTGCCGAACTGGCGCAGCGTGATGTTGGATTGCGCCCAAATGGTCGGAAAGCCTGATATGGCACCGGAGCCGGCGGCAAGGCCGACGGCAGCGGCACCCGTCTTGAGCAGCGAGCGGCGCGAAATGCCCGCCTTGGTTTGCGTAGTGTTTGTCATCCTATTCCCCTATCTTGTTTTGCTTGGTTGACGTCATGAATGCAGGCGGCCGAGGATGATGGCATCCTCGGAACCCCAGGCGAGCGGCACGGCGTTGCCAATGGCGACTGGTTTGGCGAAGAAGTCGGAATCGTCGACGATGACGGTGAAATCGTCGATGCCGGCGCCGGTGACCGACAGCTTCACCGTGGCGCCGCGATATTCGATGTTGGAGACGATGCCCGTGAAGCCGAGACCGGGCGAGGGCGCCTCGCCGATGCGCACATGGTCGGTGCGGATGGCGATATCGATCGGCGCTCCCACGTCCCGTGGTTGGCCGCTGGCGGCAAGCGAGCCGCCGCCATTCACGTCGAAGGTGACCATGGCGCCGCGTTCGCCGGTGACCCGGCCGGAGATGACATTGTGGTCGCCCATGAAGCGGGCAACGAAGGCGGTGGCCGGCCGCTCGAAAACGTCGCGCGGCGGCGCCGCTTGTTCGATGAGGCCGTCATTCATCACCACGATCAGGTCGGCGAGTGCCATCGCCTCCTCCTGGCTGTGGGTGACGTGGACGAAAGTGATGCCGAGTGACGTCTGCAGCTTTTTCAGCTCGGCCCGCATGCGGATCTTCAGGAACGGATCGAGCGCGGAAAGCGGCTCGTCGAGCAACAGCGCCTCGGGATCGGTGATCAGCGCGCGCGCCAGCGCGACGCGCTGCTGCTGGCCGCCGGAAAGCTGTGCGGGCCGGCGCGTCGCATAGGCCTCCATCTGCATCAGCTTCAGCATGTCGAGCGCCTTGGCACGACGCTTTTCCTTGTCGATGCCCTTCATCTTGAGGCTGAAGGCGACATTGTCGATGAGGTCGAGATGCGGGAAGAGCGCATAGGACTGGAACATCATCGCCGTGCCCCGCTTGGCCGGCGGCAAGTCCGTCACCACCACGTTGCCAAGGCGGACATCGCCGCTGGAAATGCTCTCATGGCCGGCGATCATGCGCAGCGTCGAGGTCTTGCCGCAGCCGGAAGGGCCGAGCAAGCAGCAATAGGTGCCGGCCGGGATCTTGAGGCTGATGCCCTCGACGGCGGTCGTCGTTCCATAGATTTTCGAAACGGACACAATGTCGATTTCGGCGGCTTTGGACATCAGGCATCCCCGTTTGGTCGTATTAGCCAAAGCATCATGCATGCCAATCGCCATGCTGCCGACCAAGCATTTGAATTGTCGGGGAAATCGGGATTTTCGGGTGTCGCCTATCAAACGGGCGTTTTGTGCGTTGCACAAATTATGGGCGATTGTCTGCGATCTATACACAAATCGTATGCAATCTTTTTTGCCTTCGTGTCCACTTTGCCTCTCGTGCTGACGTCGAGAGTCGCGTTAGAAGGGGACGGAAAGAATTGCCGCCATGAACTTTGCCGACCAGATCTATTCCGCCACCGACAGTGCCACGCAGGATCGTGCCCAGGCGATCCGCGACCAGCTACGCGACGCCATCGTCGACCGCCGGCTGGCGCCGGGCACCAAACTGTCGGAAGGCGAGGTCGGCACGCTGTTCGACGTCTCCCGTACGGTGGCACGCGCGGCGCTGCAGATGCTGTCCTTCGAAGGGCTGGTGCGCACCGAGCGCAACCGTGGCGCCTTCGTCGCCAACCCATCGCCAGAGGAAGCGCGCCAGGTGTTCGCCTCGCGACGGCTGATCGAACCGGGCATTGCCATCGCCGCCTGCGGCCGCGTCACCGCTGCCGACATAGCTGCATTCAAGGCGCAGCTCGACGAGGAGGGCCGCTTCATTGCCGAGCGTGGGCCGAATGCGCGGCGTTCCGAAATCAGGGCGTCGGGCGATTTCCACTTGCTGCTCGCCGCCGTCGCCGGCAATGCCATCCTGCAGCGCTTCATGGAGGAGCTGGTGGCGCGCTCGTCACTGGTCATCGCGCTCTACGGGCGGTCTGGCATATCCGCCTGTGGGCACAGCGAACACACGGAAATTGTCGGCGCGCTGGGGAGCGGAGATTGCGGGCGGGCGAGCCTGCTGATGCTGCACCACCTCGATCATATCGAGGCCGATCTGGATTTGCGCGTCAGGGCCAGCCCGGCGCTGAGGGAAGCCCTCGACTTCTGAGAGCTAGCTGTCGTCTTCGCCGGCAGTGGATGCCGCCTGTCCCGCCGCCTTGCGGCGCAGCATCTTGGTCAGCTTCCAGATCGTCGGGCTGTTCTTGATGAAGGCTTTCAGCCGCGCGCCTTGCCTGAGCATCAGCGCCAGCACGCGGCCCTTCAGGGTCAGTGGTATCAGCACTTCGAAATGTTGGGTCTCCATATCGCACCACAGCCGCTTGTAGGCCTCGTCGCCGACGGAAAAATCATAGACCTCGAAGCCGGTCGCGCAGGCTTCCTGGATGTTGTCGAAGAACAGGAAGTCGCCGGGGCTGGTATGGCCGAGGTCGTCGTCGGCAATCGCGCCGAACTCGCAGATCAGGCGCTTACCCGAGCGGCTCGATCCGGTGACGGCGCGCAGCTTGCCGGCAACCTCTAGCCCGTGCAGCACGAAAGAAGGTTTGTCCTCGGCAAGCGCTTGCACGAACAGCGCTCGAAAGAAGCTGCGCACCAACTCGTCGCCGAAGACGTTGGTGATGCCCATCTTGCGGAAACGGAATTCCTTCATCTCGAAAAAGCCATCGAGCAGCCTTGCGACCTCGTCGGCCGTGCGCGCCTCGATCCGGCGATGGCTGCCGACGGCTTCGAATTTCCGGATCTGCGAACGGTGCTTCTTGCGTTTGTGTTTGCCGCTGGCGCGAGAAAGCAGCGCATCGAAGCCTCCGACAAGGTCGACGGCCAGCGACAGATTGGGGCTGGCAAAATGGTCAAGTGAGGCGAAGGGATTGGCGACGCCGTCCAGATTGGGCAGCAATCGTTCCAACGCGACGAGATCGATGTCCGGACGTTCCTTGGCGATGGCCGCCAGCATCGATCGGACGGCCCGGATATCCGCTTTGGCCAGCCAGCCAGGGTCCGCGGCGACGAAGTTGCCATTGGCGTGGCGACCTCCCATGAAGCGGGCGACGCGGAACGGACCGCTGGCGGTGACCTCCAGCGCCAGCGAAAAAACCGGCTTGCCGTCGGCGCTCAATGTCGCGACGAGCAAATCCGGCCTGACCTGTGCAGCCCAGTTCAAGACCCAGCCAGCACTTTGCGCCGGCGCAAACAGGGCCGAGCGGCAGAACTCGGCATAGGCCGCGAGCCCGTCCGCCGACACCACTGAAATGAACAGGCCGGCATGGTCCTGCGGCAAGGCGCGCGGCGACGCCTCGGTCGCCGCAAGCCGATTGCCGTCAAATGACGCGGTTGCGTCAACCATACCTCAATCCTTAGGGCATATTGATCGCGATTTGGGGCTTCGCGCAGGCGCGTTCCGTGCTTGGATCAGCCTAGGCGCAAAAGGTGAATGAATGATCGACGGCGGGGAGGCAATCCGGAAACTGGCGCTGAACGTCGCCCGCTATACCGGCCTTGCACCGCTGGCCAAGCCGTTCATCGGCGGCATTGGCGCCATACTGATGCTGCACCGCGTCACCGCGACGCCGGAAAAGCCGCACAGCGTCAACCGCCATTTGAACATAGCACCCGGCTTCCTCGATGCCATGATCGCCGACATGAAGGCGAGCGGCTATGCCTTCGTCGCCATGGACGAAGCCGTCGAGCGCATCAAGGTGGGCGGCAAAGGTGGCCAGTTCGCCACCATCACCGCCGACGACGCCTATCGCGACAACATGACCGAGGCGCTGCCGTTGCTGGAGAAGCACGGTGCACCGATCACCATCTATGTCGCGCCCGGGCTTATCAACGGCACCGCCGACCTGTGGTGGGATGTGGTCGAGGACATCGTCAACGCGCGCGACAGCCTCACTCTGACGCGACCGAACGGTCCATTGACGATCGATTGCTCGACACCTGCGAAGAAACTGCAGGCCAATGCACGCCTGCATGCCTATCTAACCTCCGAAGTCCGCGAGGAGAATCTGCAAGCGGTGCTGCGCGAACTGGCTCGCTCAAATGGCGTTGACGCCGACGGCCCGCGCTTGCGGACATTGATGAACTGGGACGAAATCCGCAGCATCGCCGCGCATCCGCTGGTGACGATCGGCGCTCATACGATCAACCACAGCAATCTGAAGCGGCTTTCAGAAGCCGACGCCCGTCAGGAGACCGGCGCCGTGCGCGCCATGTTGCAGGCGGAGCTGGGCGAAAAGCCCGGCCATTTCGCCTACCCCTATGGCTATGCAAGTGCTGTTGGCTGCCGCGAAGTCCGCTTTGCCCGCGACTCGGGCTATGCATCCGCTGTAACGACGCGCCACGGTGTGCTGCGCGCCGAACATGCCGGTTTCCTGCATGCCTTGCCGCGCATTTCAGTCAACGGCCGCTACCAGAGCCTCGCCCATATCCGCACCATGCTGTCGGGCGTGACGACGCCGCTCGCTAACGCCGGCAAGATGCTCGTTACGATTTGATGGCGGCGGGGCCCGGATTCCGCTTAGCGCTTCGCCCGCGGCTCCAGCATCAGCCATTTGATGATGCCCATTGCCGGCAGCACCCAGAGCAGGCCGCTGAGCAGGAAGAACAGGAAATGCACCCACGGGCCCGACTCCGACAGCTGGGCGACCGCGAAGATCGATGCGACGAGCGCATAGATGATGACCAGCGCGATCAGCAGGAACATTCCGATCAGCTTTTTCAGGCGCAGGGGCATGGTTGGTCTCCTGGTCGAGGATGCCGGCAACTCGGACAGGGGACCACCGGGCAAACTCAGAGTGTTGGCCTCGCATAGGCCTTGGCGCGAAGCTGTGCAACCGATGAGACGCGGCGCGACGGCGTGCCGCGCTGCATGGCCTTGCCAGCGCGGGTGCGATGGTCCACCAATCCGCCAAACCAACCTGCCGGGACAAGACCATGGCTGCCATATCAGCTGCCGCACCATTTGTGGCCCGCGACCGCGACCTGCGCAACCGGGCGCTGTTGCGCGGCTGGCTCTATATGGTGGTGCTGGTGCTGTTTGCGTTGGTGTTGGTCGGCGGCGCCACCAGGCTTACCGAGTCCGGCCTGTCGATCACGCAGTGGAAGCCTATCCATGGCGTGATCCCGCCGCTCAACGACGCCGAGTGGCAAGAGGAATTCCAGCTCTATCAGCAGATCCCGCAATATGCCGAGCTCAACAAGGGCATGAGCATCGAGGCGTTCAAGTCGATCTTTTGGTGGGAATGGGCGCACCGCATCCTGGCGCGTAGCGTCGGCCTGGTCTTTGCCTTGCCGTTGCTGTTCTTCTGGGCGACACGCCGCATCGAGCACGGTCTGGGGCTGAAACTCGTGGGCATCCTTTTGCTCGGCGGCCTGCAGGGCGCCATAGGCTGGTGGATGGTGGCCTCCGGCCTGGTCGATCGGGTCTCCGTCAGTCAGTACCGGCTGGCGACCCACCTGACACTCGCCGCACTGATCTTCACCGCGACCATGGTCGTGGCACGCGGGCTGGCGCCGCATTCCGAGCCTGCCGCCGATCGGTCGACGCAGAGGCTGGCCGGTTTCATCGTGCTTCTGGCGCTGGTCCAGATCTATCTCGGCGGCCTGGTCGCTGGGCTCGACGCGGGCCTGAGCTACAACACCTGGCCGCTGATGGACGGCAAGATCATCCCGGGCGATCTCTTGCTGCTCGAGCCGGCGTGGCGCAACTTCTTCGAAAGTCCGAAGACGGTGCAATTCGTCCACCGGCTCGGCGCCTATACGGTGTTCATCGTGGCCTTGTGGCACATGATCGCCACGCGCCGGCGGCTGCCAGGCTCAACGCACGCTCGCCGTGCGACGCTGCTGTTTCTGCTGGTGCTGGTGCAGGCCTCGATCGGCATCGGCACGCTGCTGATGCATGTGCCGCTGCACATGGCGCTGACGCATCAGGGTTTTGCACTCATCGTGCTGGGCTTTGCCGCGGCGCATTGGCGCGGCACCAAGGGCGCCTATCCCTTGCCGCACGAAATCGCGCTCAGGAGCTGATCCCAGGAAAAGTGTGAAACGGTTTTCCCGGGAACGCGCATAGCGCTTTCCCTTAGGGAATTGCGTCACAACAAAAAGATGGATCGGCCAGTTACATCCAGAATTCGTTTGAAGATGTCGTCTTCTCGCCGTCGAATTCCGCCTGACGCAACGCGGCGGCTGATGGCGCGGATTGGCCCTGATCGGCCTTGGCAGCCTTGTCGGCGGCCTTGAGTGCATCAAGTCTGGCTTGGGCCACGGCGATATCTTGCTGCACATGCGCGGCCTTGACCTGATCCGTGATCGCCTTGGCCTGATCTTCCAGATCCTGGATCTGCTTCTCGAGCGCGGCCTCCTGGGCTGCATTGCTCGACGAGCTGGACGAGGAATACTGGGTTACCTGGGAGGGCCCCGAAATCGCGCTGACCATGACAAATCCCAGAATGGAGCCGGGACCAGTCAGTAGCCCATCGTGGTGAACAGGCGGTTACTTGCGCTGCCCTTGCATAGTTCATTCGCCGTTCAGAAGATGCGCCTGCTTGTCAAAACGGCATCTGTCCCAGCTAGCACTTCGACCCTTCGATATCTGTGCGTTGGTTCCAATTTTTGATGAAAGCCAAATGCACAACGTTTAAGTTGCGGAGTTCCGGAGTGAGAAGGGCCACAGTGATCCAATGTCGAAACTCAAGCAGCCGATCTCGCTAAATACGGCGTTCAACGACTACACCATAGACGAGCAGATAGGTGAAGGTGGCGCCGGTCGTGTCTACGCCGGGAAAGATAATGCTGGCGAATCGGTAGCAGTAAAAGTTCTTACTCAATCCTCATCGGACAAAAGAAGAAGATTTAAAAACGAAATTGCTTTCCTGATGCGAAATAAGCATAAAAATATAGTAACCGTAATCGATTTTGGAATTGCTGCTACAGAAAAGTTCAATGGTCCATTTTACGTGATGCGTCTATATAGCGGTAGCCTTCGCGACGAATTAAGCAAAGGCATTCAACCCAGCAACGTATTAAAACTATTTTCCCAAATTTTAGATGGCGTCGAAGCGGCGCATCTTCTCGGAGTAACACATCGCGATTTGAAACCAGAAAACATACTATTCGACAACAGAACGGATGTCCCAGCTATTGCAGATTTTGGCATTGCAAACTTTTCAGAAGATACCTTGGCCACGATGGTAGAGACTGGGCCAACTCAACGGATGGCAAATTTCATTTACGCTGCACCCGAGCAGCGCGGTTTTGGCAAGAAAGTCCTACCATCTGCCGATATCTACGCGTTGGGCCTAATGTTGAATGAGATGTTTACCGGCAGCGTACCCCATGGGACCGACTACAGCTCTATAGAAGGTATTGCGACAGAATTCGCATACTTGGACCGTGTTGTGGCAAGTATGATCAAGCAAAATCCTAGTGACAGGCCGGAATCCATAGCGGCGATTAAGATGCTTGTTCAGAAGTATCATGCCGAGTCGGTTTCGTTGCAGAAACTGAGCGCGATCACAAATACCGTGGTGAAAATGGGAGAGATCGATGATCCTCTCGCCCATGAGCCACCAAAGTTAATTGGTGCAAATTGGGATGACGGGATACTCCGGCTGACGCTTGATCGTCCTGTAACGCCAGAATGGATTGAGGCGCTTAACAATATGGGAAGTTATAGCTCGATTATGGGGGTAGAACCTCATTCGTTTCGGTTCATAGGGGCGGAAGCGTCCGCTTCAGTTCCAGAGCACTCTGCCCAAGCTGCAATAGATCATTTTAAACAGTGGCTTCCGAGAACGACCCTTATTTTGAGGGAGCGGCTTACAGCGAAGGCGCGCCAAAAGGAAATGCAGCAGATCGAACAACTTAAGCGAGAAAGGGAGGCGGAAGAAAGGCGCCTCCGCGTCAACGGGAGTTTAAGAATATAAACCCGGTGTGAAGGTGACCTAGGTCAGCCCGAGCATCAAGTCCATGTTCTGGACGGCGGCACCCGAGGCACCCTTGCCGAGATTGTCATAGACCGCCAGCAGCAGGGCCTGCGCGCGTTTGTCGTTGGCAAAGACGTAGACCTTCATCCGGTTGGTGCCATTGTAGACCTCCGGATCGATCTCCGGCATGCGCTCCGAATGCGCATAGGGCGCCACCTCGACCACGCCGCCCTTGATGGCAGCGAAATGGTCGGCAATCGCCGCATGCAGCTCCGCACCCGTCGGCACATGGTCGAGACCGCCCAGTTGCAATGGCACGACCGTGATCATGCCTTGCGCGAAATTGCCGACCGCCGGCTGCATGATCGGATCATGCGATAGCTTGGCATAGGCCCTGAGTTCCGGCACGTGCTTGTGCTGCAAGGTGAGGCCGTAAGGGAGGAATTCCGAGGCGTCCTCGCCCTTGGCGACATAGTCCTCGATCATCGGCCGTCCGCCGCCCGAATAGCCCGAAATACCGTTGACGGTGATCGGGAAATCGGCGGGTAGCAGGCCGGCGGTGACCAGCGGCCGCAGCGTGGCGATCGGTCCCTGCGGCCAGCAGCCGGGGTTGGCAACGCGTTTTGCCGAGGCAATTGTCTTCGCCTGCGTCTTGTCCATCTCGGCGAAACCATACGCCCAGCCTTCCGCCACGCGATGCGCGGTCGACGCATCGATGACCTTGGTGGTGTCGTTGGCGATAAGCGACACGCTCTCCTTCGCCGCATCGTCGGGCAGGCACAGGATCGCGACATCGGCGGCATTGAGGAACTCGGCGCGCGCAGCTGTTTCCTTGCGACGCTCGGCGGGAACCGAGATGATTTCCAGGTCGCCGCGCTCGGCAAGCAGCGCCCGGATCTGCAGACCGGTAGTGCCGTGTTCGCCGTCGATGAAGATTTTCGGTTTCATGGACTGATCAAATTCCCTGTTAATTCAGGACTATATGTCCTGTCCTTGATTCACTGCGGCACCCTGGTGGCTGCCGTTGTTGCTCAGCTCTTCGAGCCGTGCCTTTCGCTCCGCCAGCAGGCCGAGATATTGCATGGCCACCATCGAGCCGGCGATCGCCGTTATATCGGCGTGATCATAGGCCGGCGCAACCTCTACGACATCGGCGCCGACAATGTCGATCTGGTTGAGCTGACGCAGCGTCGAAAGGATCTTCGCCGAGGACGGTCCGCCGGCTACCGGCGTGCCTGTTCCCGGCGCATAGGCCGGATCGAGGCAGTCGATGTCGAAGGTGAGATAGGTCTTCTTGCCGCCGGTGCGGTCGACGATGGCGTAGGCGATATCGGATGCCCGCATTTCCTCGATTTCATGGCCGTGGAGGATCTTGATGCCGAACGTGTCGGGCGCGTGGGTGCGGATCCCGATCTGGATCGAGCGATCTGGATCGATGATGCCCTCCTTGACGGCGCGGCCGACGAAGGATCCGTGGTCGATGCGCTTGCCATCATCCGGCCAGGTGTCCTGATGCGCGTCGAACTGCACCAGGGCGAGGGGACCGTGGATGGCGGCATGCGCCTTGAGCAATGGCCAGGTGACGAAATGGTCGCCGCCGAGCGTCAGCAGGAAGGCGCCTGATTTGAGTATCTTCGCCGCCTCACGCTCGATCGTGCCGGGCGTCTTCTGGTGGTTGCCTGAGTCGAGCAGGCAATCGCCATAGTCGACGACCGCCAGATGCTCGAATAGATCACGTGAAAACGGGTATTGCGGGTCGTTGTCGAGGATCGCCGAGGCGCGGCGTATAGCCTGCGGCCCGAAACGAGCGCCAGGCCGGTTGGTCACGGCGGCGTCGAACGGAATGCCCCACACCACCGCGTCAGCGCCCTTCACGTCCTTGGTGTATTTACGCCGCATGAACGACAGCGCGCCGGAATAGGTCGGCTCGAACGCGGCGCCCATTTTGGAACGGGCGGTGAAGGCGTTGTCGATGTTGTTGTTCGCCATTGCGGATCCTCGTTTTCATCGGGGTGCAACAACTACAGAAGCGGCAGGGAAGATACCAGTCACAGCTTGGCGAGACGGAATGGTGCTGCGCGAGTGCCACTCCAAGGCAGGATTTGTCGCCTTGCGGGCCTGATTTCAGCATGATTCCATTGCAGGGGCGCGACAGGTCCTCGCCAGGACCGACTGGACCCTCGCCGAGATCGTGATGAGGGCGGTTATCGTGCTTTTCGTCTGCCTGGCGGGCGACAATGATTTCGGTATCGCGGCACCGCTGGGTCACCTCGATCGAGGGGTTGCCCGCAAAGGTCGTCATGGCCGACGCGGCCTACGATGCCAAATACCCGATCGACAAGTGTCCACTCATCCTAGGGCCTGCATCAGTTCGTTGATAATGTCCTGAGGATGCTCAAGTCCCACGGACATTCGTAGCAATCCGGCTGGCGCCTTGGCGCATCGATGATTTCCTCGCTACGGCGCAGTTGCAAATTCGCGTCGGTCATTATATTGACCGCAATAGATGAGCCGAGGCACTAAGTCAATATAATGACCGATGTTACGACAGCGATGGATTCCGAGCAGATGCTTGGCAAAGCGATAGCGGTTCGAATCCGAGACTTGAGGCGCGACCAAAATCTGACCCTGGATCGACTGGCAAAACTGAGCGGGTTGTCCAAGGGAACCGTCGTCTCGCTTGAGCAAGGCAAGGCGAACCCCAGTATCGGCATACTTTGCCGACTGGCGGCGGCGTTTTCGCTCTCCGTGGCCGATTTGCTGAATGACGATCCTTCCACAGTTCGCCTTCCCATTGAGCGGACAGAGACGAGGACGCTTTGGACAAGCGCCAAAGGAAGCTTTGCACAACTTCATTCATCGACCTCGGGACGCACGATGTTCGAATTGTGGAGCTGGGTCATTATGCCGGGCGACGTGTTTTCCGCAGATGCTCATAGTCCGGATACGCGCGAGCTGATCTCGGTGACTCAGGGGTCCCTGAGTGTCCTGGTGGGTACCCATGCAGTAATTTTGAGCCAGGGCGAGAGTGCGCGGCTTGTCACTGATCAACCGCACACATACGCGGCGGTATCTGATGTGCCCGCCCACTTCTCGATGGCCGTCCTTGAGCGTGGTGGACAGCGAGATGCGGGGCGCTCGTCGACCGCAACGAAGATGCCCGGGCCCGTTCCGTAAGATTTCGCCGATCACTAACAGCCGCCACTCACGACAGGAGAAATACCGTTGTACGTTCCGCCCCATTTTGCCGTTCCCGATCAGAACGCCCAGTTCGACCTTATCGAGAGACACCCGCTCGGTATCCTGGTCACCCAAAGCAAAGGCATCCTCGACGCGAACCACGTCCCCTTTGAGCTCGACCGCTCGAAGGGAGACAAGGGCGTCCTCAATTGTCATGTTGCCCGCAAGAATCCAGTCTGGCAGGAAGTCGCCAATGGCGATGAAGTCCTCGTTATCTTCCGTGCGGCCGACGCTTACATCTCGCCGAACTGGTATCCAAGCAAGCACGAACTCCACAAGCAGGTGCCGACGTGGAACTATCTCGTCGTCCACGCCCACGGACGCATCACTGTCCGGGATGATGAGCGATATGTACGCCGTAACGTGGCGAAGCTCACTCATATACAAGAAGCCTCGCAGCTTGCCCCGTGGAAGATGGGCGACGCGCCGAGGGACTTCATAGACACGATGGTTAAGGCGATCGTCGCCCTGGAGATCGAGATCACCGGCCTGGTTGGGAAATCAAAACTCAGCCAGAACAAAGAGGTGCGCGATATTCAGAACGCTGGTGAAATGCTGAATGCCCAAGGCGTCAATGGGATAGGAGAAGCGATGCTCGCGGCTGCGGCGGCCAAATCCCAATAGCATCAGTCTTGTCCCGACAGGTGGCCCTGAGAGACAAATGCTTCGGCTCGCGGGGAACGCGACCTGCATTCGTCGTCATGGCCGACGCGGGCTAAGATGCCGATCTGTTGCGCCGCAAATACCCGATCGACAAGCGCCGCTATGCCCAACGTCACCTGATCGAATGTCGCTTTTCCCAGGCTCAAGCAGTTCCTACGCCCTCGCCACACAATTCGAGAAACTATCTTGCCGTCACATCGCGGCAACCGTCCTCTGGATTCAGACAAGTGTCCACGCATCCTAGCCGGCTGCGTTCACCTCCCTGTCACGGGCATCGCTTATCTCGATTTCGTCCCGGCAAGGAGCGATTCTCGATGCGGACCATCTGGCTCAGCCTATTCTTTTCCTCGGCACTTGCGGTCTTCTCTGGCCAGTCGTTGGCCGGTGAGACCCGCGCCAGCCAGATTCTCGACCGCTTCGACCATGCCAACCAGTGGCGCGACCACGTGATGGTGGCCGCGCATCGCGCCGGCAGCATGCAGGCCGGCAAGACGCTTTATGCGGAAAACTCGATTGCCGCGGTCGAAGGCTCGATCGCCATGGGCGCTGAGATCGTCGAGGTCGACATCCGGCGTTCGAAGGATGGTGAGTTCGTCGTCATGCATGACAGCTGGCTTGATCGCACCACGACCTGCAAGGGCGAGGTGGTCAAATACACGCTGGCGGAACTCAGGACCTGTAGGCTGGTGATCGAAGGTACCCGCATCGTTACCGATGAGACGGTCTCGACGCTGCGCGAGATGCTGACGGCAACGCGAGACAGGATTCTCATCAATCTCGATAACAAGCTCGACGTCGGCGATCTCTCGGGCATGATCGCTGTCGCTCGCGATCTCGGCATGGCCGAGCAGGTCATCGTCAAGGAGAACCTGTGGAACCAGAACAGGATTTCCACGGTCAAGGCCGCCATGAGCGCCATCAACGGCGGCTTTCAGTTCATGCCGATCATCGCCGACGACGCGGTGCATAATGCCGGTTTCGCCGAAACGGTCGACCGTGCCTTGTCGCCGCGCGCGATCGAACTGATCAACTGGCGGGCGGGCGCTGAGACGCTGACCGAGACCGGCGGGCCGCTATTCAGCACGCGAATGCGCGCGGCTGCCGTACGTGGCAACTGGCACATCTGGGCCGACACCTACGCCATCGTCAACAAGCCGGGCGGCTTCCTTGCCGGCGGCCGCGGCGATGAACTGGCAGTCCAGGCCAGCCTGCCGCGCGAAGCCTGGGGCTTCTGGGCCGATCGCGGCGCCACTATCATCCAGACCGATGAGCCGAAGGCAGCCATCGGCTGGCTGGCGGCGAACGGTTTTCGCGTGCCTTATGCCATCGAGGCGCGGCCGGTTGAGCCGGCGAACACGGCGAGTATCAATTAGTTAGGAACGCTGGCGCCGCACCCCACCCGGCGCTCCGCGCCGACCTCCCCATCGAGGGAGGTAGAAGGTCACGGCAGATTCCCACCCATCGAGTGTCTCGCAAGGCCTGGCAAGTGCTGGAGCGCGCCACCCTACCTCCCCTTGATGGGGAGGTCGGCGCGAAGCGCCGGGTGGGTGACTGCCGAGCCCTAACTGGAAGGCCTTGCTCCCCAGTGGGTCCCACCCTCAAGCAGCCATCGCTATGCCATCCAATTCGCTCAGCACGTTGTCCGAAAGCACCAGTTCGCCAGCCGCTAGGTTCTCCCTGAGATGCCCGACAGACGATGTGCCGGGGATCAGCAGGATATTGGGGGCGCGACGCAGCAGCCAGGCGAGCGCGACCTGCATCGAGGTGGCGCCGAGGCGCTGGGCCACATCGGACAGCGTCGACGACTGCAGCGGGTTGAAGCCGCCGAGCGGAAAGAACGGTACATAGGCGATGCCGTCGCGGGCGAGGTCGTCGATCAGGGAGTCGTCGCCGCGATGCGCCAGATTGTACTGGTTCTGCACACAGACGATCTCGGCGATCCGGCGTCCTTGCGCGATCTGCGCAGCCGTCACGTTGCTCAGTCCGATATGCCTGACCAAGCCCTTTCGTTGAAGCTCGGCCAGCACGGTGAGCGGCGCTTCGATCGACCCTTCGGCGGGGCCATGGGTGTCGAACATGACGCGCAAATTGACCACGTCGAGCACTTCGAGCCCGAGATTGCTTAGATTGTCGTGTACCGCCTGGGTCAGGGCTTCGCGAGAAAAGGCCGGCAGCCATGAACCATCCGCACCGCGGCGTGCGCCGATCTTGGTGACGATGACGAGATCGTCGGGGTAGGGTGCCAGCGCCTCGCGGATCAGCCGGTTGGTGACGTGCGGACCATAGAAGTCGCTGGTGTCGATGTGGTCGACGCCTTGTGCAACCGCTTCGCGCAGCACGGCCAATGCCGCGTCATGATCCTTGGGCGGCCCGAACACGCCGGGTCCGGCGAGCTGCATGGCGCCGTAGCCGAGCCGCTTCACGGTATGGCTGCCAAGGGTGAAAGTGCCGGCCTGTTGAATATCGGACATGATTGATCTCCTTTGATGAGGCAGAGATAGACGCTGCTCAACCTCGTGATAATCAGGTACAATCCACACAGGCTGTGCGGAATGGCGAACAATGATGGACCTCAGTGATCTGAACGCCTTCGTGGCTGTGGCGCGCGCCGGCGGTTTCCGCGACGGGGCGCGAGCCAGCGGCGGCAGCGCCTCCGGTTTGAGCGAGGCGGTGCGTCGCCTCGAGACACAGCTGGGTGTCAGGCTGTTCAACCGAACCACGCGCAGCGTTGTGCCGACCGAGGCCGGCCTCAGCTTGCTGGAACGGCTTGGCCCGGCGCTGTCGGAGGTGGAGGCGGCGCTGGACGTGGTGAATGGCTTTCGCGACAGGCCGGCGGGCTCGTTGCGGCTCAACGTGCCGGTAAGCGCGGCGCGGCTGATATTGCCCGACATCGTCCCGGGTTTTCTTGCCGCCTATCCCGGTATCCGGCTGGAGGTGATCGCCGACGAGAACTTTGTCGACGTGCTGGCGGCCGGGTGCGACGCCGGTATCCGCTACGACGAGCGGCTGGAGCAGGACATGATCGCGGTGCCTATCGGGCCGCGCGTGCAGCATTTCGCCACCGCCGCCAGCCCTGCCTATCTCGATCGCCATGGACGGCCGGAACACCCGAGCGACCTGCTTGGACATTCCTGCGTGCGCGGCCGCTTTGCCAGCGGTGCGATGCTGCCATGGGAATTCGAGCGCGACGGGGAGGTGGTCCGGGTCGATCCAACGGGGCCTTTGATCGTGCGGATCGGCGGGGCGACTGACCTTGCCGTCGATGCGGCCATCGCCGGCACCGGCATCATCGGCCTCTTCGAGGGCTGGCTACGCCCTTACTTCGACAGCGGCGCGCTTGAGCCCATTCTCGAACCGTGGTGGCCGAGTTTTCCCGGACCGTTTCTGTATTATCCCGGCCGGCGCCTGGTGCCGGCCCCGCTGCGGGCGTTCATCGATTTCATCAGGTCCGGCAAGTCCTGAGCTGTCGTGACGCCAAAGGCATGGATGGAGTGATTGGTGAGCCGCAAACAAAAAGGCCGCCCGGAGGCGGCCTTTCGATTGTCTGAAGCGGCGGTGCGATTAGCGCTTCGAGAACTGGAAGCTGCGGCGGGCCTTCGCCTTGCCGTACTTCTTGCGCTCGACGACGCGGCTGTCGCGGGTCAGGAAGCCGCCCTTCTTGAGCACGGCGCGCAGCGTCGGCTCGTAGTAGGTCAGCGCCTTGGAGATGCCGTGGCGCACGGCGCCGGCCTGGCCGGAGAGGCCGCCGCCGACGACGGTGGCGACGATGTCGTACTGGCCCGAACGGTTCGAGGCGATGATCGGCTGGTTGAGGATCATCTGCAGGACCGGGCGCGCGAAATAGGTCGCGAATTCCTTGTCGTTGACGATGATCTTGCCCGAGCCGGGCTTCACCCAGACACGCGCAATGGCGTTCTTGCGCTTGCCGGTGGCATAGGCGCGGCCCGACTTGTCGAGCTTCTGGACGTGGACGGGGGCCGCGGCTTGCGTATTGGTGTTGCCGGTGGCGGCGCCCAGTTCTGCGAGCGAGGAAAGCTCAGCCATCTTATGCGACCTTCTTGTTCTTGGAATTCAGCTTGGCCACGTCGAGAACCTGGGGCTGCTGGGCGACATGCGGATGCTCGGCGCCTGCATAGACGCGCAGGTTCTTCATCTGGCGACGGCCGAGCGGGCCACGCGGCACCATGCGCTCAACGGCCTTCTCGACGACACGCTCGGGGAAACGGCCCTCGAGCAGCTGGCGCGCGGTGCGCTCCTTGATGCCGCCGGGGTGGCCGGTGTGCCAGTAATAGACCTTGTCGGTGAACTTCTTGCCGGTGAACACCACCTTGTCGGCATTGATGACGATGACATTGTCGCCGTCGTCGACATGCGGGGTGAAGGTCGGCTTGTGCTTGCCGCGAAGATGATTGGCGATGACAGTGGCGAGACGACCGACGACGAGACCTTCGGCGTCGATCAGGATCCACTTCTTCACCACATCCGCAGGCTTCTGCGAAAAGGTTGTCATGTTTTCTGCTCTCGGTTCTGACCTTCACGAGGGAAGGCGTTTCTTGTTGCTTGGATTGGCGAAAAGCGCTTGCCCGCCGCCAATAACAAAACGGCGGCCTTTGCGGGCCGCTGCTTCGTGAGGGGCTTATAGGCGAGGGTGGTTGTGGCGTCAAGGCATAGGAAAAGCAGGTTTGTACGCAAAAAAGCAGCAAAAACAATCGCTTAGCAAAAAGGTATTATTTTACCACATCGAAATGGTTCGACAGGAACGGAACCGAGACAAGGTGGCTGCCTTCTGCCAAGGCGGCGGTGAATTGGGATCGACTCGGTAGCGCGTCGCCTATCCCGGTCCAATGTGACGCCTCTACGTCGTACGACAGACCGTAAGGACAAAAAGTTCTCGGTAACAGAAGTCGGGCTGGTCGAGCAGCTCGCCCGGATTTTGGCCCAGGCGCTGCCAATAGCTCCGGTCGGCCTGGCTGAGGTCGTAAGTGGTTGAAACGGATGCGAAGTAAGCCAGGAGATCGGCGACATAAGCGCGCGTGAAAGACGAAACGGGCGCCCAGCGCTCCACGAGCCAACCCTTACGCCACAAAGGTGTGATGCCGACGGCTCGAAGGCGAGCGGGCAGCGTCGATCCGCAATCCGTTCCCAATACCCCCTTGTCGCGGAATGCCTGCAGGCGGATCGCCATGAAACGCGAGAGAACGCCCCGGTCGATCGGCAGGATATGCAACAGAGTCGAGTCGAAGTCCTTGATGGCAAGCATCCCGCCGGGCTTCAGGACACGGCAAGCTTCCCGGACCGCTTGGGCGAACTCGGCCGGGGTCAGGTATTGCATGACGTTGGCCGACCAGACGCAGTCGAAGGAAGCGTCGATAAAGGGCAATTCCAGAACGTTGCCAGTTTGGGCGTGGATTGTCGGCTCCTGCCCAAGGTCCGGTATCCAGCCCTTCACCCGCGCGATGTTCTCGGGTGCCATGTCGATCACATCGATCGTTCCGCTCGGCCCTACCAAGTCACGCAGGACAGGCAAGAAGCTGCCGCTGCCGCAGCCAGCGTCCAGAACCGCCCAACCCGGCTGAATGCCTATCGCACGCAGCGCCTGTTCATATTCAGGACGCGACGACTCGAAGTGCAAGTCAAGCCACCCCGCATCGCTGGCTTCGTGTCCCGTAGAGGTGGAGTTCGTTGCCAAGGGCTCAGTCTCTCTGGTTCCGACCGTGGATGCTGGCCAAGATTAGTCGGTTGCTTGTCCGGCGGAAAGCTTTCTTGTTGCCCCGGTCCGACTGCTCTTGCCCAAACCAAGGACCATCATGTCATCCTGCTGCGCCTTGTCCGGCACTATGTGTTACGCTTCGGCGGGATCGAATAGGTACCGGTGGCGTGAGCCACCGTGTGGGCTTCCGGGCCGGCAACCATGTCGATGTCGAACACCATCAGGCTCTTTCCGAGCTTCAGGATGCGGCAGTGACCATCGATCGGTCCGGCCTCGGCCTTGCGGACGAAATTGATGTTGAGATTGGTGGTCACCGAGAGCGCATCCGGTCCGGCATGCGACAGCACGCAGACATACCCACCAATGTCGGCCAGCGTGAACAGCGAGGGGCCGGATACCGTGCCGCCGGGACGCAGATGCCGCTCGCCTGCATTGAGCCGCACGGTGCAACCGCCCGGAAACACCTCGATCGCCTCGTAATATCTGAACTGCTCGTTGAGCTGCGGATAGACAGTTTCCATCAGCACATTGACCTGTGCCGCGGTCAGCACCGGCTTGAGGTTGGTCTGGGCGGGCATATCGGCCTCTCGTTTCGGGCCAGGCCTGTATGAGCGCAGCACGGCGTTTCTAGCAACACCTTCGTCCGTTGGCGCAAGCGATCGGTGTTGGACGAAACCCGATCCGGTATTAGATACTCTGCCAGCCCCGAGCGGAATCGCGGAGACTATATCCATGGCCGAAATCCTTGCCATCAAGCCTGTTGCCGTTGACGGTCCGGTTGCCGCAAGGCTGGACAAGGGCGTGCTGCGCCTGACGCTTGCCAATCCGCCCGCTAACGCCCTGTCGCTGGCGGTGATGGCGGCGCTGACGGCGGAACTCGAACGCGCCAAGGCCGACAAGGCCGTTCGCGTCATCGTTCTGTCGGCGTCCGGCAAGGTGTTCTGCGCCGGCCATGATCTCAAGGAAATGACCGCGAGGCGCTCCGATGCCGACCGTGGCAGGGCCTTCTTCGAAGAGACGTTTGCGGCTTGTGCCGCGCTGATGCAGGCGATTGTGCGTCATCCGCTGCCCGTGATTGCCGAAGTCGACGGCCTCGCCACCGCCGCCGGGCTGCAACTGGTCGCCAGTTGCGATCTGGCGATTGCCTCGCATGAGGCGACTTTCTGCACGCCAGGCGTCAACATCGGTCTGTTCTGCTCGACGCCGATGGTGGCGCTGTCGCGCAACGTTTCGCGCAAGCATGCGATGGAGATGCTGCTGACTGGCGAAACGATCGATGCCGCGACCGCCAAAGAATTCGGCCTGGTCAACCGCGTCGTGCCGCGTGAGTATCTGAATCAGATTGTCACCAAATACGCGCAAACCATTGCTGCCAAATCATCTTTGGTGGTCAAGACCGGCAAGGAAGCCTTTTACGCGCAGGCCGAAATGGGACTGGCGGATGCCTATGCCCTTACCGGCCGCGTCATGGTCGAGAACATGCTGGCACGTGACGCCGAGGAAGGCATCGGCGCCTTCATCGGCAAGCGCAAACCGGAATGGACGGACGAATAGGGGCAGCACCATGGAACCGCGCATCTCCATTGTCACCATCGCCACAGACGATCTCGACCGCGCCGTTCGCTTCTACGAAGCGATGGGCCTGACCCGTCATACCGGGATCACCGAGGGTGTCGCCTTTTTCCAGATGGGCGGCGTTATTCTCGGCCTGTTCCCGCGCGCCAGCGCCGAGGAGGATTCGGGTGTTGCCTTTTCCGGCGCACCGTCCGCTGTCTATCTCGCCTACAACACCCGTTCCGACACGGAGGTCGATGAAGTCCTCGCCAGGGCCGAGAAAGCCGGCGGCCGCATCGTCAAGCCGGCCGGGCGCGCCTTCTGGGGCGGCTGGTATGGCTATTTCGCCGACGCCGACGGGCATGTCTGGGAAGTGGCGCACAATCCGGCCTTTCCGATCGCGGAAGACGGCACGATCTCGCTGCCCGATTGATGGCCTACCGCAAGCAGCTGACGCGGCTCAAGGCACCTTATCTCAAGCGCATCCTGCTCGACCCCGCACGGGTCGAGGATTGGGAAAAATACCCCTGGAACCTGCCGCTGTTTCGCGGCCACGACTTCGAACTCGAATTCACCACGCCGATCACCATTATCGTCGGCGAGAACGGCACCGGCAAATCGACGCTGCTCGCGGCGATCGGCGCATTGGCCGGCTATGACGAAGCCGGCGGCGGCAAGGGCTACCGGCCGGTCGACCATTCCAGCGCCATCGACAAGAGTGGCTCAGCATTGGCAAACACATTCCGCGGCCACTGGCTGCCGAAGGTCACCGCCGGCTGGTTCTTTCGTGCCGAATCCTTCTACTCCGTGGCTCGTTATCTCGACCAGGCGGCGCTGGAAGATCCGTTCAAGCCGCCGCCGCCGGACTTCCTGTCCTGGTCGCATGGCGAGGGTTTCATCCGCTTTTTCGAGGAACGCTGCCGCAGGCAAGGCATCTACATCCTCGACGAGCCGGAGAGCGCGCTTTCGCCATCGCGCCAGATCGAGCTGCTCAAGATGCTGCGGCGCATGGACCAGTCGGGCACCGCGCAGGTGGTCATGGCGACGCATTCGCCGTTGCTGATGGCCTGTCCCGGGGCGCGGCTGTTCCGCATCAGCCGCTTCGGGCTGGAACCCTCCGATTTTCGCGATACCGACCATTTCCGCATGATGCGCGATTTCAGCAATGACCCGGATGGCTTTCTCGACGAGGCGTTGTATGAGGACGAGCCATGAACCACGATAGCTACGACAACACCTACATCGCCGGCATCCTCAACTCGGTGAAGACCGTCGCCATGGTCGGCGCATCCGCCAATGATGTGCGGCCTAGCTATTTCGTGCTGAAATATCTGCTGGCCAAGGGGTTTTCGGTGTTTCCGATCAATCCCGGCCAGGCCGGCAAGGAGATCCTCGGCCGGATGACCTATGCCAGGCTGGCCGACATTCCGGAGCCGATCGACATGGTCGACATCTTTCGCGCGCCAGCAGCGGTGCCCGGCATCATCGACGAGGTGTTGCGGCTCGACCCCTTGCCGAAAGTGATCTGGATGCAGCTTGGCGTGCGCCACGACGAGGCAGCCGCCCGCGCCGAGGCCGCCGGCATCAAGGTGGTGATGAACCGCTGCCCCAAGATCGAATACGGCAAACTGTCCGGCGAGATCGGCTGGACCGGCGTCAACTCCGGCGTGCTGTCGTCGAAGAAGCCGCTGATGCGGTCGGGATTCCAGAGTTTCGGCGTGCGCCAGAAGTAGGCGAGGGGCAACAGCGCAAAATTATTCCGGCAAACGCCATATTTTCCAGCCACTTGATAGAAGGTCCCGCACGGAAGGGTATTTTCTTCTTTGCATTCGAGGCCGGGCTTCGCCAAGAATGCCCGGCGAATTTCAGAAGGTTTTTCAGGGAGGTTTTCAGTGACCCGCACGCCAGGTTTCAATACGCTCGCCGTCCACGCCGGGGCCAAGCCCGACCCGGCGACCGGCGCTCGTGCCACGCCGATCTACCAGACGACCTCCTTCGTCTTCGACGACGCCGACCATGCCGCCTCACTGTTCGGACTGAAGGCTTTCGGCAACATCTACACCCGCATCATGAATCCGACGCAGGCGGTGCTGGAAGAGCGCATGGCGGCACTCGAAGGCGGCACGGCGGCTCTTGCGGTCGCCTCCGGCCACGCCGCGCAGGTGATCGTGTTCCACAATCTGATGCAGCCGGGCGACAATTTCGTTGCCGTCAACAAGCTTTATGGCGGTTCGATCAACCAGTTCGGCCATGCCTTCAAGAATTATGGCTGGGAGGTGCGCTGGGCCGACACCAACGACATCTCGACCTTCGAAAGCCAGATCGACGACAGGACCAAGGCGATCTTCATCGAGAGCCTCGCCAATCCGGGCGGCACCTTCGTCGATATCGAGAAGATCGGCGACATTGCGCGCAAGCATGGTCTGCCGCTCATCGTCGACAACACGCTGGCCTCGCCCTACCTGATCCGGCCGATCGAGCATGGCGCCGACATCGTCGTGCATTCGCTGACCAAATTCATCGGCGGCCACGGCAATTCGATCGGCGGCGCCATCGTCGATGGCGGCACCTTCGACTGGTCGAAGTCCGGCAAATACCCGATGCTGTCGGAACCGCGCCCTGAATATGGCGGCCTCGTCCTGCACGAAACCTTCGGCAATTTCGCGTTCGCCATTGCCGCGCGTGTGCTCGGCCTGCGCGATCTCGGCCCGGCGATCTCGCCGTTCAACGCCTTCCTCATCCTGACCGGCCTGGAAACCTTGCCGCTGCGCATGCAGCGCCACTGCGACAACGCCGTGACGATCGCAGCCTGGCTGTCCAACCACCCCAAGGTCGCGTCTGTGAACTACCCCGGCCTTCCCAGCGACAAGAACAACGCGCTGCAGAAGAAATACTCGCCGCAGGGCGCCGGCGCCGTGTTCACCTTCGCACTGAAGGGTGGCTATGACGCCGGCGTCAAATTCGTCGAGGCGCTCGAACTGTTCTCGCACCTGGCCAATGTCGGCGACACCAAGTCGCTGGTCATCCATCCGGCTTCGACCACGCACCGCCAGCTTTCCGACGAGCAGAAGGTCAAGGCCGGCGCGGGACCGGACACGGTGCGGCTTTCCATAGGCATCGAGGACGTCAACGACATCGTCGCCGACCTCGAACAGGCGCTTGCCAAGGTCTGATCTTTTTACCCTCCCCCTTGTGGGGAGGGTCGGCGCGCAGCGCCGGGGTGGGGGTGAGCCGGGCGCAGCGCCGGCTCTTTTCATGGAGGCAAGTCTTGTCGGCGCATTACCTGACAATATCGACGGACAGCGTCGAGGCCGAGCCTGGCTCGCCGGCACCGGATCGGCTGATCTCGGGCGATCCCAAATTCCGCACCTGGAACGTCGAGGAGCGCGACGGCGGGCTCTATGCCGGCATCTGGGAATCGACCCCCGGCAAGTGGCGCATCGTCTATGACGAGTGGGAGTTCTGCCACATCTTGTCCGGCGTTTCGGTGATCGCGGAGGACGGTGGGCAGGCGCGCACCGTCAAGACTGGCGACAGCTTTGTGCTGAGGCCCGGCTTCAATGGCAGCTGGGAAGTGCTTGAAACGACGCGCAAGGAGTATGTGATCAAGCTCTGATCTCGCGTCGCAACGATTCTGGTGAAATGCCGGTGCGGTTCCGCGCCGCGGTACAGCAGACATTGGCGGCCTGCCGACCGAGCGGGCCGTGAACTCATCAATGCGGCATGACGGGAGTGATGGACAGCAACCTGTCCGCTTCTCGCGAGCGGAAGGGACAAGCCGCTGTCCTGCCGAGTTATTTCAAAGGCAGAAAGAGTTCAACGACCACTTCGCGTAGCGGCCCCTCCGGGAAATGGGACAGATGCCGTTGGCAATAGATCGGAAAGTCGCGTGCTTCCTCGCCGCTCGCCGGAAGCCATTCACGATAAAGGTAAAGTGCTGCGGGCTCGAGATTGTTGGTGTTGCCGGGGTAGCGCAGCACCGCACAGCGCCCGCCGGGGATCACGCCAGCCTTCATCTGCGCGTCATTCGCCTCGATCGGCTGGTCGGTCCCGGCACAAATGTCCATGCTATAGTCAGCCGGGACAGCGGGCTCCCGTTCGGAACGGAAGACGTTGAAGGTCGGGCTTGTCTCGGGCGACAAGCCCGCGGCCTTACGCCAGGCGATGAACCGCTGGATGGTGTCCTGGAGCGTCGCCCGGTCTCCGCGATGCTCCATGATCGCCACCGGCGTCGGAGGCACATTGCGGATCGTCACGTCGTCGTGTTCAAAGATTATCTGCATGAGCGTGTTCCTTGCTTTTTCGAGGGGCCCGAAGGCCATGAGCCACGACCCCCAGTCGGGAGACTTCCGGAACGACGAGGGCGATTGTCCGAACCGTTGCCGAAAGGCGCGGGCGAAGGCATCCGGTGCGTCGTAACCGGCATCCATGGCTATGTCGGTGACGCTCTGGGCGTCACTCTCGGCAAGCCTGTACGAAGCACGCTTCATGCGGGCGAGCTGGACATAGCGATGCACGGACACCCCGAAGGTGGACGTGAACTGCCGGTGGAAATGGTATTTCGAGAACGCCGCGACACCGCTCAACGCCTCCAGGCTCAGATCGTCATCGAGATGCTGGTCTATATGGTCCAGCACTCGCTGCATTCGGGCCTGGTAGTTTTCAAGTGCGGCCTTCAACGTCTCTTCCTCCGTGACGACACCAGTTAGGCCTTTCCGGATATGTCGCGCTCGACCGATCTTGCGATTTGGCATGGATCAACAGGGGCCTGCCAGCAACGGCTTTCAGGCTCCCCCGCGAGGATCGAGCCAAGCTTGCACTGCCTGGGTACGACTATTTCACTGGAAACTGGCTGCAGGCCGCATCGGAGATCTCGTCGCAATAATACTGCGCCAGGAGATCGAGCCCTTCCTGGCCGATGCCCTGGGTCGGCACTTCGCGGGCAAGGCAGCCGCACAGGGCGCCATGGTTGAAATAGGCCGGCGGCCAACCCGCGATCGTCAAAAGCCGACGGCGAGCGTTTCCAGCCCATGGAAGTGGTAAGTGTCGCGGAAGCTTGGGCTTTCGGCAAGATGGAGCTTTGGGTGGCGTTCGAACAGGGTTTTCAGCGACACCTGCAATTCGAGCCGGGCCAGCGGCGCACCGATGCAGAAATGAATGCCGGCGCCGAAGGACACGTTCTTCTGGTCCGAACGGCCGGGCTGAAAGGCTTGCGGTTCGGCAAAGGCGCGCGGGTCATGATTGGCCATGCCCAGCAGCAGCCCGATCGTCTGGCCCGGCTGCACGACGATGCCGGGGCCAACTTCGATCTCCTGGTAGGCGTAGCGCGTGAACATGTGCAGCGGCGCGTCGAAGCGCAGGCATTCCTCGACCGTGGCCGCGGTCGCTTCGGGTGAACCGAAGAAGCGGCTGACATCGCCGCCTTGCGCCAGGATCGAGCGGATGGCATTGCCGGTCTGGTGCACCGTCGCTTCGTGACCGGCATTAAGCAGCAGGATCGCCGAGGACACCATTTCGTCCTCCGACAGTTTTTGGCCGTCCTCCTGCGCCGAGATCAGCAGCGACAGCAGGTCGTCGCCGGGGTTCTTGCGCCGCTCGTTGACGCAACCGTGCAGGAAATCGGCGAATTCGCCCGCCGCGCGGTTGGCCGTCTCCTCGGTTTCGCGCGTGCGGCCATGCATGTACATGGCAACCATTCGGTGCGACCAGTCGAGCAGTTGCGGCCCCATCTCGACCGGCACCCCGAGCATTTCAGCAATGATGGTGATCGGCAGCGGCGCCGCGAAGGCCGGCAACAAGTCGACGGTCTTGCCCGGTTGGAAACGGTCGATCAACTCGTTGGCGAGCGCTTCGACTCGCGGCCGCAGCCGTTCGACCTGCCGCGAGACGAAGGCGCGGTTGACCAGTGTTCTGAGCCGCGTGTGCACCGGCGGCTCCAGTTCCAGCATCGAATTGGCTTCGATGCCGTCGAATGCGCTGAGATGGCTGCGGTCCTCGCCGATGCCGCGGCTGTCTGGAATGCCGGCAGGGTTCTGGCGGCCGAAGCGGCGGTCGCGCAGCAGCCGGTTGACGTCGTCGAAGCCGCCAAAGCACCAGAAGCCGAATTCTTCCCAGAAGAATGCATTCGATGCGTCGTGCAGAAAGGCATAGGCCTCGTACGGGTTTTGAAAAAAGGCCGGCTCGTGCGGGTCAAGCCGCAGGCGTCGAGTGGCGGGATCAAAGGCCAGGGCGGGTGGCGTCAATTTGCTCATGCCAGACCAATAGCGCGGCTTGCCAGCCGGGTTCCAGACCGTATGTTGGCGCCGAACAGCCCAATGCGTTGAGCCAGCCGGACCGGCTGCGGAAAGACTGATTTGATGAATGTGATCGTTGTCGGCGCGGGCATTGCCGGTCTCTCCACCGCGTGGTCGCTGGTCAAGGCAGGTTACAGTGTTTCGATCGTCGAGCAGGGACCGATTCCCAATCCGCTGGCCGCGTCGGGTGACCACCATCGCATCATCCGCCGCGCCTACCGCGCCGGAACCGGTTACGGCCGGCTGATCACCGAAGCCTATGCGGCCTGGGACGAGATGTGGGCCGATCTCGGCGAAAGCCACCTCGATGCGCGCGGATTTGTCTGCATTTCGCGCGAGCCGGGCGACGAGGCCGAGGAATACCGCGAGGGCCTCGAAGAGGGCAATTTTCCTTTCGAATTGCTGGAGCCGGACGCGGCGGTGAAACGCTGGCCGTTTCTCGAGCCAGGCACGTTCCGCTATGCCTATTATTCGCCGGAAGGCGGCGCGCTCCACTGCCGCAAGATAGCTTCCGGCCTTGCCGCCTGGCTGCGTGCCAACGGCGCCAATGTGTACGAGCACAGCAAAGTGACGGCAATCGATGCCGAAGCCGGCCGCCTCGTGCTCGAAAGCGGCGACACGATGCAGGCCGACCGCATCATCGTCACGGCAGGAGCGTGGGTGTTGAAACTATTCCCGGAGCTGGACGGCGAACTGAAGACCTATCGAACCGCGCTCGCCTATGTCGAACCGCCGGCCGACTTGAGAGCGGCCTGGCAGGTTTCACCGGTTGTCCTCGATATCGGCGGCGCGGTCGACGGCTATGTGATCCCGCCCTCCGGCGGCGCCGGTATGAAATTCGGTTCCGGGCTGCACAGGGTGCCGACCAGCGATGCCGATTGGAACCGTCAGCCGGTGGCGGGCGAAGGCGAGGCGATCCGTAACCTGTTCTCGCCGCCGATCGCCCGGATCGAGGAATACAGGGTGACCGAGGTCGTCACCTGCGCCTACACCTTCACATCAGACGAGAAGTTCTTCGCCCATGAGCGAGGAAAATGCCTGATCGTTTCGGCCTGCTCCGGCCATGGCTACAAGTTCGGCGCGGCGGTTGGCCGGCGCGTTGCCGCCGCCGTCGGCAATCGCGATGTCGCCGGCCTGAAGCGCTGGCTGCGAGCGGAGGTGGCCTGAACGCCGCCGGCGGCCAACCTAGTCCTGGCAATGCCTCGGACGCGGTCAAGAAACAGCTACCCTGCGGTAATGGCGGTACGGCTATAGGCTCGCAGGAGCACCTGCCCTGCGAATCCTTGGTCAGGAAGCTTGATTCGACTTACCCAGATGGCTAGGAGGGGTCGGCCTTGCACAAGGATGAGCCGGCATCCTATTTACGGAATACCGATCCAGAACCGATTCTGCCCGATCTGCCAGCACTGCCGGCGCCGGAATCCCACCGCGAGATAAGAGATATCTGATGAAAAACCCCGTCGAAACCTACATGAACCTCGTTCCGATGGTGGTCGAACAGACCAATCGCGGCGAGCGGGCCTATGACATTTTCTCGCGTCTCCTCAAGGAGCGCATCATTTTCATCACCGGTCCGGTCGAGGACGGCATGGCGACGCTGGTCTGCGCGCAGCTGCTGTTCCTCGAAGCCGAGAATCCGAAGAAGGAAATCAATCTCTACATCAACTCGCCGGGCGGCGTCGTCACCTCAGGCATGGCGATCTACGACACAATGCAGTTCATCAAGCCGGCCGTGTCGACGCTTTGCATCGGCCAGGCGGCCTCGATGGGCTCGCTGCTCCTGACCGCCGGCCACAAGGACATGCGCTTTGCCACGCCGAACGCCCGCATCATGGTTCACCAGCCTTCCGGTGGTTTCCAGGGCCAGGCGTCCGACATCGAACGCCATGCGCAGGACATCATCAAGCTGAAGCGCCGCCTCAACGAGGTCTACGTCAAGCACACCGGCAAAAGCTACGAAGAGATTGAAAAGACGCTCGACCGCGACCATTTCATGACCGCCGACGAGGCCAGGGAGTTCGGCCTCATCGATAAGGTCATTTCGTCGCGCGAGGCGGCAGAAGTCGCTCTGGTATAAGGGCTTATTGGCAGCTGGATGGCGCCATCACGCGCTTTTGGCGTGTCTTGCGGCATTTCGGCCACAATTGGCTGTTCCCTCGGGGGACAGGATTGCCTACGTTAAGCCTATGTTGAGTTTCGGCGGCTTAGCTTTATGCGGGGTTGTCGCGAATCATTGCCACGTTTTCTGATTTGTGTTTCGTAGGGAAGCGTTGCGGGAGCCGGGACACACTGGCGGCGGCGGATTCCCGCGATAGATAGAGAATGCGCCCTTTCAGCCAGACCATCGGCGGGCGGCCATGAAAGGACATGAAAATGAGCAAGGTCGGCAACAACAGCGGCGATTCGAAGAACACGCTTTACTGCTCGTTTTGCGGCAAAAGCCAGCACGAAGTGCGCAAGCTGATCGCCGGTCCGACGGTCTTCATCTGCGACGAGTGCGTCGAGCTTTGCATGGATATCATCCGCGAGGAGAACAAGACCTCGATGGTGAAGTCGCGCGAAGGCGTGCCGACACCGCAGGAGATCCTCAAGGTTCTCGATGACTATGTCATCGGCCAGCCCTACGCCAAGCGCGTGCTGTCGGTGGCGGTCCACAACCACTACAAGCGCCTCGCGCATGCCGGCAAGAACAACGATGTCGAGTTGGCGAAGTCCAACATCCTGCTGATCGGCCCGACCGGTTGCGGCAAGACGCTGCTTGCGCAGACGCTCGCCCGCATCATCGACGTGCCCTTCACCATGGCTGACGCGACGACGCTGACCGAAGCCGGTTATGTCGGTGAGGACGTCGAAAACATCATCCTCAAGCTGTTGCAGTCGGCCGACTACAATGTCGAGCGGGCCCAGCGCGGCATCGTCTACATCGACGAAATCGACAAGATTTCGCGCAAGTCGGACAACCCTTCGATCACCCGCGACGTGTCGGGCGAGGGCGTGCAGCAGGCGCTGTTGAAGATCATGGAGGGCACCGTCGCCTCCGTGCCGCCGCAGGGCGGCAGGAAGCATCCGCAGCAGGAGTTCCTGCAGGTTGACACCGCCAACATCCTGTTCATCTGCGGCGGCGCCTTCGCCGGGCTGGACAAGATCATCTCGGATCGCGGCCGCAAGACGTCGATCGGCTTCGGTGCCATTGTCGCCTCGCCCGAGGATCGCCGCACCGGCGATGTCTTCCGCCTGGTCGAGCCCGAGGATTTGCTGAAATTCGGTCTCATCCCCGAGTTTGTCGGCCGTCTGCCGGTCCTGGCGACGCTGGAAGATCTCGACGAGCCGGCACTGATCCAGATCCTGACCGAGCCGAAGAACGCGCTGGTCAAGCAGTACCAGCGGCTGTTCGAGATGGAGAATGTCGACCTGACCTTCCACGAGAACGCGCTGTCGGCGATCGCCAAGCGCGCCATCGAGCGCAAGACCGGCGCACGCGGCCTGCGTTCGATCATGGAAGCGATCCTGCTCGATACGATGTTCGAACTTCCGGCGCTCGAAGGCGTGCGCGAGGTCGTGATTTCGGAGGAGGTGGTGACCGGCAGCGCCCGGCCGCTCTATATCTACTCCGAGCAGAAGGAAAAGAAGGGCAATGTCAGCGCCTGACATGAGCTCGCAGCGAAGTTCTGAAACGGCGCCGCAAGGCGCCGTTTTGCTGTCGCGCAGGTTTTTTTGCAGGACGTTCGGTGTGGTCGTCGCAAATGTGTCACTTGCGGGCACGCTGGAGCTACGGATTTGGACTCGCCCCTTGATCTTTGGGGATCGTGCATCCAACTAAATGGAGAAGGCCGAGGTGCCCGATTTCTGTGCTGTAAAAATCCCGTCACAAACGATGGTAGGCGGAACGATCCCCGGTCGTTAATATAAGATTCGCGGTTGGCTGATTGGCGGCCGCGACATGAAAGGTTGGACAATGGCCAAAATATCCAAGGCACCCAGCGACGGCGTCTTCGCAGTCCTCCCACTGCGCGACATCGTGGTATTCCCGCATATGATCGTTCCGCTCTTCGTCGGGCGTGAGAAGTCGATCAAGGCGCTGGAAGAGGTGATGGGTCAGGAAAAGCAGATCCTGCTTGCCACCCAGATGAATGCCGCAGACGACGATCCCGAGCCCGATGCCATCTTCGACATCGGCACGCTCGCCAATGTGCTGCAGTTGCTGAAGCTGCCCGACGGCACCGTCAAGGTTCTGGTCGAGGGCGCCTCGCGCGCGAAAATCGTCTCGTTCACCGACCGTCCCGACTTCCATGAAGCCCGCGCCTCGGCATTGGTCGAGCCGGACGAGGAAGAGGTCGAGGTCGAGGCGCTGGCTCGTTCCGTCGTCACCGACTTCGAGAACTACGTCAAGCTGAACAAGAAGATCTCGCCCGAAGTGGTGGGTGCCGCCAGCCAGATCGACGACTATTCCAAGCTCGCCGACACGGTCGCTTCGCATCTCGCCATCAAGATCCCTGAAAAGCAGGAAATGCTGGCCACGCTCTCGGTGAAGGAGCGTCTGGAAAAGGCGATGGGGTTCATGGAGGCCGAAATCTCGGTCCTGCAGGTGGAGAAGCGCATCCGCTCGCGCGTCAAGCGCCAGATGGAGAAGACGCAGCGCGAATACTACCTCAACGAGCAGATGAAGGCGATCCAGAAAGAACTCGGCGAGGGCGAGGACGGCCGCGACGAAGCCGCCGAGATCGAGGCTCGCATCAAGAAAACCAAGCTCTCCAAGGAGGCCCGCGAAAAGGCGGAAGCCGAGTTGAAGAAGCTCAGGACGATGTCGCCCATGTCGGCCGAATCGACGGTCGTGCGCAATTATCTCGACTGGATCCTGTCGATCCCGTGGGGCAAGAACTCCAAGGTCAAGCAGGATCTGGCTTTCGCGCAGAACGTGCTCGACACCGACCATTTCGGCCTCGACAAGGTCAAGGACCGCATCGTCGAGTACCTTGCCGTGCAAAGCCGTCAGAAGAAGCTGAAGGGGCCGATCCTGTGCCTCGTCGGCCCTCCCGGCGTCGGCAAGACGTCGCTCGGCAAGTCTATCGCCAAGGCGACCGGTCGCGAATTCATCCGCATGGCGCTTGGCGGCGTGCGTGACGAGGCCGAGATCCGTGGCCACCGCCGCACCTACATCGGCTCGATGCCCGGCAAGGTCATCCAGTCGATGAAGAAGGCGAAGAAGTCCAACCCGCTCTTCCTGCTCGACGAGATCGACAAGATGGGCCAGGACTTCCGTGGTGATCCGTCGTCGGCTCTGCTCGAGGTCCTCGATCCCGAACAGAACTCGACGTTCATGGACCATTACCTCGAGGTCGAATACGACCTGTCGAGCGTGATGTTCGTGACGACGGCGAACACGCTGAACATCCCTGCGCCCTTGATGGACCGCATGGAGATCATCCGTATCGCCGGCTACACCGAGGACGAGAAGATCGAGATCGCCAAGCGGCACCTGATGCCGAAAGTGGTGCGCGACCATGCCCTGCAGCCGAAGGAGTTCTCCGTCGGCGAGGACGCGATCCGCGCCATCATCCAGACCTACACCCGTGAAGCGGGTGTCAGAAGCCTGGAGCGCGAACTGATGAAGCTCGGCCGCAAGGCGGTGACCGAGATCCTGAAGACGAAGAAGAAGACGGTGGACATCACGGCGGCGAACCTCGCCGACTACCTCGGTGTTCCGCGGTTCCGCTTCGGTCAGGTCGAGGCTGACGATCAGGTCGGTGTCGTTACCGGGCTCGCCTGGACGGAAGTCGGCGGCGAGCTGCTGACGATCGAAGGCGTCATGATGCCCGGCAAGGGCCGCATGACGGTGACGGGCAATCTGCGCGACGTGATGAAGGAATCGATATCGGCGGCGGCTTCCTATGTCCGCTCCCGTGCCATCGATTTCGGCGTCGAGCCGCCGCTGTTCGACAAGCGCGACATCCACGTGCACGTTCCGGAAGGTGCGACGCCCAAGGACGGACCGTCGGCAGGCGTGGCGATGGCGACCGCAATCGTCTCCGTTCTGACCGGCATTCCGGTCAAGGCGGATGTGGCGATGACCGGCGAGATCACGTTGCGCGGCAGGGTTCTGCCGATCGGCGGCCTGAAGGAGAAGCTGCTTGCCGCATTGCGCGGCGGCATCAAGAAGGTGCTGATCCCGGAAGACAACGCCAAGGATCTGGCGGACATTCCGGACAACGTGAAGAACGGCATGGAGATCATTCCGGTCGCACGGGTCGGTGAAGTGTTGCGCCACGCGCTGGTGCGTATGCCGGAGGCGATCGAATGGATCGAACCGGTAAATCCTCCGGCCGCGACCGACACCACGGACGATGCCGGGAAGACGCTTGCCCACTAGAGCGCCGCGCGTCCGCTTGGACGAGCAAAGGACGCTCTAGTACTTGGACTTGCGCATGGCCCTTTCCGAAAACCGGCTGCGTTTTTCGGAGCCATGCGTTGGTTTTCGCCAAGGTTGCAATGCATAAACAGAGAGCCGGGCTTCGCGCCCGGCTTTTTCATGTGAAAAACCCCGGAATTCCGGGCTTTTTCCGCTTTTTTCACGGCTTTGCGACTTGGTTGCGGCAACGCTTCTTTCTAAAGTCCGTTTCCTGCCGGATGAGTCGTAAGTTCCGGTGTTCTCATGGAAGGGAATTTTTATGAACAAGAACGAACTGGTGTCCGCTGTCGCCGACGCCGCGAGCATTTCGAAGGGTGACGCGCAGTCGGCGGTGGATGCGGTATTTTCCGTGATCAGCGGCGAACTGAAGAAGGGCGGCGATGTCCGGCTTGTCGGCTTTGGCAATTTCACCGTGTCAAAGCGTGCGGCGTCGACCGGCCGCAATCCTCAGACCGGCGCCGAAGTGAAGATCCCGGCACGCACCGTGCCGAAGTTCTCGGCCGGCAAGGGCCTCAAGGACGCAGTCAACTAAGCGCCTTTTTTCTTTTCAGAGACCAGAAAAGCCGGGCTTGCCCGGCTTTTCATTTTTGTGCCCGACGCCGATGCGCATGGCGACTGGGTTATGCGGTCGGCGCCTCAGTGCGCATGAGGCCTTCCTTCTTGAGATCGGCCCAAAGCGCTGCGGGCAGTTTTGCATCGAGCAGCGAACGGTTGCTCTCGACTTCGCTCGGCCGCTGGCCACCGGGGATCACCGAGACGACCGAGGGGTGCAGCAGCGGGAATTGCAGCGCGGCCTCGATCAGGCGCACGCCGTGGCGCTTGCAGACGCTTTCGATGGCGGCGACCCGGTCGAGGATGTCCTTCGGCGCTTCGGAATAGTTGTAGTGTGCGCCGGGCTTCGGTCCCGTCGCCAGGATGCCGGAGTTGTAGGGCCCGCCCAGAACGATGCCGATGCCGCGCGCCTGGCAAAGCGGCAGGAAGGATGTCAGCGCCTCCTGTTCGAGCAGCGTATAGCGGCCGGCAAGCAGGAACAGGTCGAAATCGCCGCGCTCGGCCAGCGTCTGCGCAACCTGCCACTCATTGATGCCTCCGCCGAACGCCTTGATCACGCCCTGGTCGCGCAGCGAGAGCAAACCGTAATAGCCGGAGCGCATGAATTCTTCGATGCGCCGGTCGGACGCTTCCTTGCTGCCATGGGTGAAGATGTCGACATCGTGCACGAAGAGGATGTCGATACGGTCGACGCCGAGGCGCTCCAGCGAGGCTTCGAACGAGCGCATCACGCCGTCATAGCTGTAGTCGTACACCTCGCGGCGCGATGGCGTGTCGAAGAACTTGCCGATGCCGGTGCGCTCTTCAGGCGGGCAGACGCGCATGATACGGCCGACTTTGCTCGACAGCACATAGTCGTCGCGCTTCTTGCCGCGCAGGAAAGGGTTGAGCCGGGTTTCCGACAGGCCAAGCCCGTAGAGCGGCGCGGTGTCGTAGTAGCGGCAGCCGGTCGCCCAGGCGGCCTCCAGCGTGGCGTTGGCATCCTCGTCCGAGACGGCACGGTAGAGATTGCCAAGCGGCGCCGTGCCGAAGCCGAGTTCGGTGAAGCTGATGCCGCCATTGCCGATGCGGTCGAAATGCCGTGTCTTCATATCCTGCCGTTTGCCTCACTTGATTTGTCTGCATGACATTATCATGCCTGTGATCAGGCAAAAGCGCCGCGCAGCGTTGGACACGCATTTTCGCGATTGCTAGCATGAACGAAATCAAGCTGTTCGTGGCAGCAAGAGCGGCAAATCCCAGGGTGTTTTCGATGGCAGGTTTGCGGTGAGCGACAAGAGCAAAGGCCTGTTCGGGACCGCGCTTGACGAACTCGGCGGCGTGCTGGCGCGCGTTGACGAGCGCCGGATCGATGCTGCCTGCAAGATGCTGGCCGGCGCCAGGCAGATCGTCGTCTATGGCTGTGGCCGCGAGGGTTTGCAGGTCAGGGGCTTTGCCATGCGGCTCTACCATCTTGGCCTGCCGGTCGCCGTGGTCGGCGACATGACCACGCCGCCCCTGGGGCCAGGCGATGTCTTCCTGGTCAGTTCCGGACCCGGAGAAACCTCGACCGTGCTGACCCTCATGCAGGTCGCGAACGATGCAGGCGCGACCAACCTGCTGCTGACGGCCCAGGACGATGGCAGCGCGGCAAAGCGCGCCGATTTCACGCTGCTCATTCCAGCGCAGACCATGGCCAGCGACCAGGGAGCGCGGAAGACGTCGGTGCTGCCGATGGGCTCGGTCTTTGAAGGCGCATTGTTCCTGCTGTTCGAGGTGATGGTGCTGAAGCTCAAGGATTTGACCGGCGCGTCGCCGGACGCCATGCGCGCCCGCCACACAAACATGGAATAGATCATGCGCTACGAACTGATGCTGCCTCACCAGATCCGCAGGGCGATCGCCGAGAACTGGCCGGTCGCCCTCCCGCTTGGCGTGCTCGAATACCATGGCGAGCACATGGCCGTCGGCATGGACACGCTGGCCGTCATCAAGACCCTGGAGCTATTCGAAAAGGAGAGGGACGTCGTCATCCTGCCACCCTTCTACTACGGTTCTGCGAGCTACGCTGTGGCGCCGCCGGAGGGCAGCGGCTCGGTGCAGGTCGGCGGCAATGCGCTGGCGCCGTTCGGCGAGGAGCTGTTCTACAGCCTGCTGCGCATAGGTTTTCGCAACATCCACGCCATCATCCACCACCAGACCGAGAATTTCACCGCCGGCATGCCGACCGATCTGGCGTTCAAGACCGCCGGCCGCCAGGCGATCTTCCGCTTTCTCGAGAAGGAACGCGGCGAAGGCTGGTGGGGCTCCGAGGCGATGGCCGACTACTATGCCGAGCACGCCGAGGGCGCCAATTTCTTCAACTGGGTGCAGGTGCATCCGCTGATGTCGGCTGATATGAATGGCAAGTACCCGTTCGATCATGCCGGCATTGGCGAGACGTCGCTGATGCTGGCGCTATGCCCGGAGGCTGTCGATACCAACCACTTCGAAGACAATACCGGCTGGTATACGGCGAGTGCCAAGGATGCTTCGGCGGAGCTCGGAGAAAAGGGCGTCGCAATGATCATGGATCACCTGCGCACGATCCTGAGACGCTAGCAGACAAAGCCGCTATGCAGCGATCCTTCACACCCCCCTCTGTCCTGCCGGACATCTCCCCCGCAAGGGGGGAGATTGGATGCCGCCAAGACTTTCGCCAATCGCCAATGTCGGAAGGCTGGCGGAACGCATGAGCTGCCGATCTCCCTCCTTGCGGGGGAGATGGCCGGTAGGCCAGAGGGGGGTGCTGCCCCGCCGAGGTCGAAAATTTACAGATCAGGGGCGCGAGGCCGCCCCCTCCCGCTCTACTTCACCGCTCCCGCGGTCATGCCCATGATCAGATAGCGCTCGAGCGCTATGCCGATGACAGCGAGAGGCGCGATGGCCGCCGTCGCAAGCGCCGCCATCGACCACCAGTTGATGCCTTGCGAGCCGGTCTGGCTCGCCACCATGACGGGGATGGTCTTGGCATCGGTCGAGGTCAAAAGGGCGGCGAAGAAATATTCATTCCAGCACAGCACCATCGCCAGGATGAAGGCGGCGACCATGCCGGGCAGCGCGATCGGCATGACGATGCGGAAGAAGGCTCCCCAGATCGACAACCCGTCAACGAGCGCTGCTTCCTCGAGCTCGACCGGGATGGAGTTGAACTGGTCGCGCATGATCCAGATGACGATCGGCAGCACCATCAGCGTGTAGAGCAGGATCAGCCCGACGCGCGTGTCGAGCAGGCCGACTTCACGGTAGAGCACCAGGAAGGGCAGAGCCAGCACCACCGGAGGCAGGATCAGCTGCGACAGGAAGAAGAACGAGATGTCCTCGTTCTTGAACCAGGCGAAATGGTAGCGATAGCGGGTGAGCCCGTAGGCGGCGAGGCTGCCGATGACGATGGCCAGGCTCGATGCGCCGACCGAGGTGATCACCGAATTCATGAAGCGCTTGAGGAACTCCTCGCGCACCGTCGAGGTCTGGAAGATCGAGTCCGGCGACAGGCCGAGCGAGCGCCAGCCCTTCCAGTCCGGCTGGAAGTCGACGAAGGGGATCAGATGGCCTTGGGTGACGTCGACCGCGGTCTTGAACGAGGTCGTGATCGTCCAATAGATCGGGAACAGGCAGACGAACGCCCAGAAGGCCAGCGCCGCATAGATGAAGAAGCGGCTGGCGAGGAAGCTCGCCGGCGAGCGGATCTCCGAGGCTACATATTCGGTGGTCAGTACGCTCATCTTGCTTCAATTCACCCGATCTTGCTTCAATTGATCCGCCCTGCTTCAATTCACATTGCGCACGAAGCGGTTGGCAAATTTCAACAGCCACGTGACGAATACGATGATGATCACCAGATAGGCCATCGCCAGCATGGTTCCGTAGCCGACATTCGAGCGGTCGCGGTATTCGCGATAGATGAAGCTCGACACGGAATCGGTAGCGCCGCCCGGGCCGCCCGATGTCACCGTGATGATGATGTCGGCAAGCTTCAGCTTGAAGATGATGCGCAGGATCACCGCCGTCACCGACACCGGCAGCATCAGCGGGAAGGTGACCTGCCAGAAGGTCTGCCACACATTGGCGCCGTCCACGCGGGCGGCTTCGAGCACCTCGCGCGACATCGCCTGCAGCCCGGCCAGCAGCATGATCATCATGAACGGAATGAACGTCCAGGCATCCAGCACCATGATTGCGATGCGCGCGATGATCGGGTCGCTGAAGAAGGCTGGATTCTCCCAGCCGAGATGGCGCGCCAGCGTCGCTGCCGGTCCGAAGCGGTATTCCATCAGCGATTTGCCGATCATCCACGACACCGCGACCGGCGACAGCATCAAGGGCAAGAGGAAGACGACGCGGAAGAATTTGCGCGCCCGGATCTGCGCGTTGAGCAACAGCGCCAGGCCGAAGGCAATGACATATTCGACCGCCACCGCCAGCACATAGAGCACCATGTTGAACAGCGCATTGCGGTAATAGGGATCGCCCAGCATCTGCCAGAAATTGGCGAGCCCGTTGAACTTGCGGCCAGAGAAGGAACTGAGATTCCAGTCGGTGAGCGCGATGTAGAAACCGAACAGCGTCGGGAAGATCACCATGGCGATGGTGAACAGCAGCGCCGGCAGCAGGAACAGCGCACGCTGGCCGTCTTCGCCGCGCGTCAGCACCTGGCCGATGCCGATAGCCACGCCCCACAGCACATAGGCGTAGACGACCGGGCGCCAGGTTTCGAAGCCGACGGTGTCGGCTTCGGTCTTGTACAGGATCTCCAGCGCGATCACCGCCAGCAGACCGAGAGTTGCAGCAGCCATCAAAGCCCAGCCCAGGCGTTTGCGGCTCGGTGAAATCAGATCGTAAGGGGCGGCGTCTGCCGGCCACGCATTGGTGGGCAAAGTCTGGTTAGCCACGCGTCCCGTCCGTTCACAGAAGGCCCTTTGCCGGCCGTCAGGTCCGGCGGCTTTGCGCCGCCGAACCACGGTTTATAAGCCAGCCTACATGCCGAGCGAGGCCTTGTAGAGCTTGATCTGGTTGTCGCGGCCGATCTGATCGGTCAGCTTCTCCCAGGCCGCCGCAATGGCGTCGGCGCCTTCCTGCGCCTTCATCTTGCCGGCGAAGGTGTTGGCCAGGATGTCCTCGGCGGCGCTGTAGTATTGGAAGATGCCGGGGATGCGCGGCTCGATCGCCGCATTCGGATGGTTGTAGCTGTCGGCCTCCGACTTGAGGTAGGAGGTGATGAACGCCTCGTCGTAGCCGGCCGCCACCCATTCCGGAATGTCGAAATGGGAATTGCGGTACGGCTGGAAGCCCGATGGATATGCGGCGCACCAGAGCGACAGGTCCTTGCCGCCGAGATGGGCTGCCGCAGACCAGGCTGCCTTTTTCTTCTTCTCGTCACTGTCGACGCGGGCCATGACATAGACGCCCCAGCCGAGATAGGCGCAGTTCGGCGCATAGTTAGGGCCGCTGGCCAGTTTGTCCCACTTGCCAGTTTTGGAATTGTAGACATCGTCGGAGCCTGGCAGGATCGAGAAGCCTGTGACATCGCCGACGACCGACGAATCGTTAGTTTTCGCATTCGAGCCCGCGTCTCCCCACCAAGCTAGCATCGAACCGGTGCCGCCCAGGAATTGGGAGAAACAGGTCTGGTTCGGGTCGGCATTGATTTGATCTTGCGGCTCGGAAGGCAGCGCATCGATCACGTCCTGGATCGCGCGCACCCAAGCCGGGTTGTTGACGCGCGGTTTCATGGTATCCGGATCGAATAGCCACGCCTTGTCATCCGGATGCTTGGCATAGGCGGAGGCGCGGCTGCCGAGGAAATAGAAGCCGAAGCCGCCCCAGGGCTTGGGCGCGTCGAGGTAGCCGTAGACGTCCTGGCCCTTCATCTGCTTGCCCTTGAGGAACTTGGTCACTACCTGCACCTGCTGCCAGGTCTTCGGCACGCCCCATTCCGTCAGGCCTGCCTTGTCGCCGCTATCGGCTTTCCAGGCTGCTGCCAGATCAGAGTCGGAGAACACGTCGGTGCGGTAGTTGAAGTTGTGCGCGTCTCCGTCGACGGTAACGCGATACTGCTTGCCGTTCCAGGTGCCGACCGGCGGCTTCAGATAGGCCACCAGATCATCCATATCGATCTGCTTCCTGACCCAGTCGGGCATCTCGGAAGTGAGGCCCTTGCCGCAGACATCGCCTTCGAAAGGCGCGCCCATCTCGACGATATCAAAGTCGATTGTGTTCGTGGCGATAGCCTGCTGCAGGCGCGGATTGTAGTCAGCCTGCGCCAGGTCGATCCAGTTGATCTTGGCCCCGGTATAGGCCTCCCACGGCTTCAGGAAGCCGCGGAACAGCACATTGTGCAGGTTCTGGTTGTTGAGGCCCATGAAGGAGAGCTCGACGCCGGCGAATTCGCCTTCCTTGACGTTGGCCTTGGTGGCTTCGAGGCAAAGCTCGCCGACCTTCTGGAAGTCGGCATCGGTCGGCTGACCCTTGCCGACGCCGGGGATCTGCAGGATTTTGGAGCGAAGTTCGCTTGCAGCGGAAGCCGGGCGCGTCAAGGCGCCGAGCCCTGCACCAGATGCCGCTGCGATTGCGGCCATGCTGGCCGCACCCTTCAATATGTCGCGCCTTGTGGCGCCGGCACGAACCAGTTTCTCGTAAAGATCCGTTCTCATTGCCTGTTCCTCCCAGAATTCAGTGTGAATAAGTGACCAACTGTCGGACGCTGGAGCGCCAACGATGCTCCCGTTCGGAAACGAATTAGGCAGGACCCCACCCTGCGGCGATTAAAGTTCCGATTGCGGATCGGGTACCGACATTTTGACCAGCAGCTGCCACTATTCTCGCAACCAAACGCCGTGTCAACGAGAACGGGTTTACCTGTATCAGACTGACTTGCCCTGACCGGTCGCGTTGGTTAGCTTCTGCGCCTACGGCTAATGGAGCCGGCGGGGGAGATATGGCGCAAGTCGCGATCAGCAAGGTGGCCAAGGCATTCGGAACCGTCAAGGTTCTGCACGAAGTCAGCGTCGACATCTCAGACGGGCAGTTCGTGGTTCTGGTGGGGCCTTCGGGTTGCGGCAAGTCCACGCTGCTCAGGATGGTTGCCGGGCTGGAGACGGTCTCCGGCGGCACGATCGCCATCGGCGACCGGATCGTCAACCATCTGCCGCCGGCCAAGCGCGACATCGCCATGGTGTTCCAGAACTATGCGCTTTATCCGCACAAGACGGTCGAGCAGAACATGGCCTTTGCGCTCAAGCTGCGGAAAACCGATCCGGCCGTGGTCGCCGAGCGGGTCAAGCGCGCCGCCGACATCCTCGACCTCAATCCCTACCTGAAGCGCTATCCGCGCCAGCTCTCCGGCGGGCAGCGCCAGCGCGTGGCGATGGGGCGCGCCATTGTGCGAAATCCCCAAGTGTTCCTGTTCGACGAGCCGCTCTCCAATCTGGACGCCAAGCTGCGCGTACAGATGCGCACCGAGATCAAGGAACTCCACCAGCGGCTGAAGACCACCACCATCTACGTCACCCATGACCAGATCGAGGCCATGACCATGGCCGACAAAATCGTCGTCATGCGCGACGGCCGCATCGAGCAGGTCGGCGCGCCGCTGGAACTGTTCGACCGACCGGCCAACCTGTTTGTCGCCGGATTCATCGGCTCGCCTTCGATGAACCTGCTCAAGGGCGTCATGCGCAAGGGTGCGAAGCCAGGTGTCGATATTGCGGGCACGCTGTTCCCGGTTGCATCGGACAATGCCGCACAGGACGGCCAGGCCATTGTCTATGGCGTGCGCCCGGAACACCTCGAAATCCATCCCGATGGCGTGCCGGCGAAGATTTCGGTGGTTGAGCCGACCGGCTCTGAAACGCTGGTCTTCCTGCGCTTCGGCGAAGGCGAGATGGTGGCGCTGTTTCGCGAGCGCCACGACTTCAAGCCGGGCGACACGCTCACGCTGAAGCCGCGGCTCGACCAGATCCATCTTTTCGACGCCGAGACCGGCAAGCGTCTCTGATCTCAATCGGACTTCACGAGGAATATCATGCTCAAAGGCATCAACCCGCTGCTCAATGCCGACGTGCTGCAGGCATTGCGGGCAATGGGGCATGGCGATGATCTGATCATCGCCGACACCAATTTTCCGTCCGATTCGGTGGCGCGCCAGACCGCGCTCGGCCGCCTTCTGCGCATCGATGCGTCGGCCGCGGAGGTCGCAAAGGCGGTGCTGTCGCTCTACCCGCTGGACACGTTCGTCGACGACTCCGCCGCGCGCATGGAGATCGTCGGCAAGCCAGACGAGATTCCCGCTGTGCAGAACGAGGTACAAAAGGAAATCGACGCGGCCGAGGGCAAGTCGTGGCCGATGGTAGCGGTTGAGCGCTATGCCTTCTACGAGCGCGCCAAGCAGGCCTATTGCGTCATCCAGACCGGCGAGCGCCGCTTCTATGGCTGCTTCGCCTTCCGCAAGGGCGTCGTGCCTCCGGATGCGGAGTAGCGGCGTGGCTTCGGGCAAGCCTGTCGTCATATTGGGTGTGTTCGTCGCCGACACCGCCTACAGGGCACTGCGGCAGCCGCGCATGGGCGAAACGATCCTCGGGACATCCTTCACGCTGGGGCCGGGCGGCAAGGGCTCAAACCAGGCGGTTGCCGCCGGCAAGCTTGGCGCCGATGTCACCTTCCTCACCCGCCTCGGCGTCGACCCCTTCGCCGACATGGCCAGGCAGACCTGGGCGCAGGCGGGCGTCAAGAATGCCGTCATCGACACACCGGAAAGCTATACCGGTGCCGCCTACATCTTCGTCGAGGAGACGACCGGCAACAATGCCATCATCGTCAGCCCCGGTGCCGCCATGCTGATCTCGCCAGCCGACATCGAAGCCAATGCCGGGCTCATCCGTAGTGCCGGCGTCTTCGTCACCCAGCTCGAACAGCCGATCGAAGCAGCTATGCGAGCGCTGGAGATCGCACGTGGGGCAGGGGTGACGACGATCCTCAACCCGGCCCCGGCGGCAAAACTTCCCGACCGCATCTATGCGTTGTGTGACTATTTCACGCCCAACGAGACCGAGACGGAGGAATTGACCGGGATGAAGGTGTCCTCCGTCGACGAGGCGCGAGCCGCCGCGGACAGGCTGCTCGAAATGGGTGTCGGCACAGTCATCGTCACGCTGGGTGACAAGGGCGCGCTTTTACACTCGAAGGGCCGCTCCGACCATATTCCCACCGTCAGTGCGGGACCGGTGATCGAAACAACCGGGGCGGGCGACGCCTTCAATGGCGGCCTGGCCGCGGCACTTTCGCGAGGCGTGGAGCCGTTTCAAGCCGTGCGCTTCGCCTGCGCCGTCGCCGGAATTTCAGTGACGCGACCAGGGACCGCGCCGTCGATGCCGACGCTTCAGGAGGTCGAGGCGCTGCTGGCGAGGGGATAAGGTTAGGGCTGCTCGGATTGCAAGGCTGGGCACGCGACCGCCAACCGATGTTCTTCAGCTTCATTCCTGACAACGAAGGCCGTGATCAGGCTCGCAATCGCTGTAGAGGCCGGGCCGTTTAGGCCATGCCCGCTGCCTCACGGTGGCGGGCTTCTGTCAACGCGACACGGTGCTGACAACGAACGATTTCAAGGTTGCCCTCGGGTGCTCCGGTGGCAGGACAGCTCCGCGGAGTGTCATTATATTAGCACTAAACGATATATTAACAGCCGTGATGCAGCCTTTCCACATCACGGGGGAAAACACGTCCTCGTCGACGTTTCCGGTGGGACGGTCGACCAATGCGGAGCAAACGCATGAGTGTCGGAGCAGCTCTCGAACAATTGCTGCGGTTGATTCATCGCCGAGCCATGAAATTAGCGGCGATGCCGGAGGATGAAAGGGATTCACACTACGATCTCATCCGCCTGTCATGTTGCGCAGCCGCCGAACGCATTGGCCAAAGTCCCGACAAGGCCGCCATTACGGCAAATGATATGGTTGAATTTGTTCGCGCACTGGTCGGAATCATCGAGGTAGGCTGCGGGTCAGACCAAAGGCCAAGTGACGATCGACCGGCCGCATCATCGGCACGGCATTTTGGCAGCCGGGAGAATGGCGCTGCGCGCATCTAGGGGGGGCGCGCTTCAAGCGGCAGCAGTCGTCCGCGAATTCTTCGCAGCCTGCTACATGGTCCGATTGCCTGACAAGGCCGAAGCCTACTTAGCGCGAAAACCATTTAACTATCAGTAAGTTAAATGGCGCGAGTGACGGGGCTCGAACCCGCGACCTCCGGCGTGACAGGCCGGCACTCTAACCAACTGAGCTACACCCGCGCATGGCGAACACGTGTCAGCCGTGTTCGTCGTTGGGGCGCTGGATAAGGGGTTCGCCACCGGGTGTCAAGCGTGACGGCACAGCATAACAGCAAACAGGAGAAGGTTTTTTGACAGCCGGCCTTTTGTTGGCAAAACCGGTATCCAACCAGAGCGCTCTGCGCTCATTTGGCCTTGCGAAGCCGATCCCGACCGCTTAAAGGTCCGGCCCGGAGCGGGCGATTAGCTCAGTTGGTAGAGCGCTTCGTTTACACCGAAGATGTCGGCGGTTCGAGCCCGTCATCGCCCACCATATGCAAATTTCAGGGCAATTGGCCTGTCACGCCCCCAGCGGCCTCGATGCGTGAGAAGCCAGCGCACCTTCCGACAGGATTGCAGCATCGTTTGATGGAACTCTTTCGGCAATGCTCTTGTCGGCTGATGCCGTCGCGGTACTTCTCCTGAAGGGGTGAATGCTGCGCTGTCAACAGGAGCCGACCATGAAACACCAGACGCTTCACGAGCTGCGAACAATCGCAGACGTCAATCCCTTGGCGCAAAGCGCCATCATGACCAGAACGCAAAGGATCGAACGTTGGGCAGAGCTCCTCGAGCGGCAACCCGCGCGATGCCTTGGAGCACTGACCGGCACCGAACATCTGCATCCGAAAGTCCGCGCGGAAACGCGAACGGCGGGGTCGGCGATCACCGTTGCGTTCGAGGATCCGCTGCTGCGTGCCGCGGGTCTCCAGGGTGATAGCTACGGGGAAGCAAAACGTTTCTTCAAGCTGAGCGATGGGCAACTGCACGACATCGTCTGCAGCTGCCATATCGGGGCAACGATGCAAGCCAGCTGGGCTGCCGCCAGGGTGCGCAAGACCATCCGTGGAAGCAGGCTGATGGCCTGGCTGCGGAACGTGCTGGTACACTGAAGCCGCTTTGCACAAGCATCTAAACGGTGCGGTGATTGTCGACGGATGTTTCAGCGACATTACGGCGCACCGGCCAGCGCAGGCCGCTCATGCGCCGTTGAAGGACTTCGACGAAGCAAAGCGCTGCTTTCGCTGTAAGCAGTAAGCGTCATTTTGGCCTTCGCATCACCTTCCACTAAGGCGATATGAGCGGGCGCACCTCGCCACTGAAGAGAGCCCGAGCAAGACCAGGGGAGCACGTCACCTGATCCGTCGCCCGCGGCAGACGTGAAAAAGAACGCCGAAGAGATTGCCGAAAATGCCGGGCCAGCCTCATCCTGGAGAATTCTTCGACGGTGCTCGGTCGCCCGGGAACTTGTCTCCGGCAGGTGGGTTATCGAGTGCCTCGCACTTTTGCGGAGGCTGCTACCAACCCAGCGGGAGACGATTATGGCAACCACGAAGAAAACAACGAAAGCGGCAAGGAAGGGTCTTGAGGACCTATTCCTCGATGGACTGAAGGATCTCTATTATGCCGAGAAGAAGATACTGAGGACCCTGCCCAAGATGGCCAGAGCGGCGGAATCGGAAGAAGTGACCGCCGCCTTCGAGAAACACCGGATGGAAACGGAAGGCCATGTGGATCGCCTCGAGGAAGTGTTCGAGAAAATCGGCAGGTCGGCACGCGGCAAGACCTGTCCTGCCATCGACGGCATTGTCGAAGAGGGCTCGGAAGTGCTGGAGGAATATGAAGGCGCGCCCGCACTTGACGCCGGACTGGTTGCAGCCGCGCAGGCAGTCGAGCACTACGAGATTGCTCGATACGGCACTCTGATTGCCTGGGCCGAACAGATGGGTAAGAGAGACGTCGCGGACTTGCTCAATGCCACTCTTAAGGAAGAGATGGCGACCGACGAAGCGCTTTCCAGGCTGGGCGAGGGGGGTGTCAACGAGCGCGCTCTGCAGCAAGCTGCGTAGCCCGATTGCGATCGGCGGAATCCCTGCGACGCGTCGGGCTTCCGCCGTCTTATCTCTTCTCTCGGAAGTTGGTCGGCGTTCGTTGTCACGCCGACCACGGCGCGGGCCCCGCCCTGAGGGACAGACTGGGTCGCTGCGCTATATGCGCCCGAGGAGAGCCAGGATGATGATGATAATCAACACCAGTCCAAGCCCACCGCCGCCGTAATAGCCGGTGCCATAGAACGGCCCGCCGCCTAGGCCGCTGAGGCCGCCGAGCAAGGCAAGTACCAGTATGATGATGAGAATAATTCCGAGGATGCTCATGTCCTCTCCATTTTGCCAACGCGTGCGTTCGCCGCGTATTTTGATGAAGATGACTATGGAACGCGCAGCAAGCCGTCCTGTTCCCAGCGGCGGCCCGAACACGCGATTGATATAGGCGGGAACAATCAGCCTGCAGAGCGCTGGAGAGAAAGCAGCGAGAGGGCGAGAGCCACGAAACCGCCCAGCTTTATGGCGGCGACAGCCACGGAGCAGCGTATCAGACTGGGCTTGATTATGGATATCAGCGTGGAAAGGCCCGCCATGCCTTCGGCGCGGCGGGCATGTGTCCCCGTCAGGTCAGGATAAGGACGATCTTCAGCGTATTCGGGTCGACGATCACGATGCGGCCATCGGCCAGCACGAAGTACTCGTAGCCCTCATAGGCTGGGACAATCTTGACGATACGGGCAGGCAGACGATGCAGCCGAACCTTTTTCCTGGGAATCTCAACGCCTACGCTGATGTCGAAGGTCACATTCGACACCGGTTCGACCCTGGTCTCATGGATCACGTTGACGATCTGCGTCTTCTGTTCGACCGTCACGTTGTTGATGGACGCGGTCGAGGTGTTGTCCTGGGTCGAGGTTTTGCCTTGGGCCTGCTGATTGGTGGTCATGCCGGCTTTGCCCTGCGCCTGCTGGTTGGTCTGGGTCGACGCCTTGCCTTGGGCCTGCTGGTTGGTGGTCATGCCGGCTTTGCCCTGCGCCTGCTCGTTGGTCTGGGTCGAAGCCTTGCCCTGGACCTGTTCGCCCTTCTTCGAGCCCTTCTTGCAATTGGGCATTCCAGCTGTGCAGTTGGTGCCGGCCTGATCCTGCGCCTGCTGCTCGGTGGTTGCGCCAGCCTTGCCCTGGGCCTGCTGCTCGGTAGCGCCGGGCTTGCCCTGGGCCTGCTGCTCAGTCTTCGCATTGGCCTTGCCCTGGGTCTGCTCTTCGGTCTTGACCTTGCCCTGCGCCCGCTGGCCCATATTGGAACCCTTCTGACATTTGGCGGTACCCATCGTGCATTTGGTATCGCCGCCCGACTGGTTGTCCACAGGTTGCTGCGTCTGGGCGAGTGCCGCCCCGCAACTGACGCCAAGCGCCAGCATGCTGGTGATCAGAACGCGTTTCATGGGAATTCTCCTTGAACGTGTGAGTCCCTTCGCGGGGTAGAACTCTGACCCAAAAACTTTGTTCCCGGTCTGTTAGCGGGCGGTTCGGAGGAACAAGCCGCATCCGATGGCGTTTACGACCAGGCAGCCCGGGCTGCGGGCGGCAACGATGTGACGCAGCCGAGAGGTGGCCAGCTTTCACAGGAGACCATCCAGCTTTCAAAGGAGACCATCATGAGATTGCATCTTACCAGTGTTGCGGCGGGCTTCCTGCTGCTGGCGGGCGTTGGCGCGGCGGCTGCTCAGGATGTGGTGATTCAACCCGAGCAGGAAACGGTCATCAAGGAGTATGTGAGGAAGCAGCCTCTGGCTTCAGTTAACCTGCCCGGCGTCGAGCTCAACATCGGTTCCGCCTTGCCCGATACCGTCGAACTGCACGAGATACCCAACGTCCAATACCGCTATGTCGTCGTCGACAATCAGACGCTGCTGGTAGATCCGAGCACCCGCAAGGTGGTCAAGGTGATTCAGTGATCGGCGATCAATTCGGACGGGGGCGCTGCACGGAATTCCGACCCGCCTTTTTCCGTAGCAGAGGCGGTGAGGGTACCCTCGTCGCCTTTCGCTACTGTTCGAACCGAGGACCAGGAATTCCGTTATCGGCAGGCGTTATCGCAGCCGTGTAACGACGTGCTGTGCGACGGCCACTCCGTCGAGTCCGGACCACAGAGCACCGGCAGTTTTTTGGGAACATCAGCGCCGACCGCCCGTTTGGTGGGTATCTGACTTGGACAGAGAGGAGCTCAAGAAATGCCAACTCCGAGTGGCCATACCGACGCCATCCGCGCCTCGCGCGTGATTGGCACAACTGTCTACAACACGGCGGGCGAGGAAATTGGTACGATCGACGACGTGATGCTCGAAAAGACCGCGAATGGCATCATGTTCGCAGTGATTTCCTTTGGCGGTTTTCTGGGCATCGGTGAAAGATACCACGCGGTGCCATGGTCCCTCTTGGATTATGATCCGGACCGCGGCGGATACGTTGTCTCTTTCAGCACAGATCAGCTCAAGGCCGCGCCCGCCTACTCGATCGATGAACTCACCGTCGACGATGGAAGGCCGGCCCGCGAAGCTTCGTATCGATATTGGAGGGTCGAACCCTACTGGCACTGATCGTTATGCCAGCCCTTGCGGCGTATGCTGATGTGGGCGCGAATGCGCGCTCCGAAGGTGAATGCCGAAGCCTAGGAGAGCCCGATGACACCAGGCCCGATGACACCAGGTAAGAAACCCGTCGTCACATCCGAAGGACCAGCACTCGAAAAGCAGGATTGGGACGCGATCCGAGGCAGCGAGGTTCTTCCGGATGGTGTGCCGCCAGACGGCGACAGTCGCAACGCCACCGAGAAGAGTGGTGAATTGCCCGACGAAGAGGACGATAACGCGTACCAGAACAGCGACGAAGCGCTGCCGGATGACGAGGAAGAGCGTCTCATTTCGCAGAACCCCTCGAAGCTGGACATCGACGAGCCGTAGAATTCCCTCAGTCGACGGTTGCAGAAAGACGCGCGAAGCAGCGTGGAACGACAGCTTCCAGTCGCTGAGCTGGATAGCGACGCTCTCAAATGCTCTGTGAGAGCGGCTGGTCATTGCGCAGGGGATCGGATGTCAGGACCGACATGCCTCATCTTGTTGATCCTGAAATCCGCATCCTCCGCAGCAAGGACCAGGAGAGAGTCCACAACGAGAATCGTGCCGACGAATAGCGCGGTTCGTGGGAGATTACTGGATACGATGGAGGCAGCAGCCAATGTCACGCGGAAGCAAGAAACAAATCGGAGCGGGTTCACGTGGAAAGGGTTCCGGCACGGGCGCCATGACCATGACGCCGAAGGACAAGCTCAAGGAAAACCAGATCCTGTCTAATCGCGACAAGGCCCAGCATACCCGAGAACGTGGCCTGGATTCCAAACAGGTCGCAACCGAGCAGCGCCAGGACCAGTCTGCCAACCGTTTGCGGGACTGACGGCCCATCGGCGTCCGCAGCGCGCTGGTAACTTGCGAAAAAGAGGATTGGTGGCTTTCCGGGGTGCGGAACCCGCTTCCACTGGTTCGGGAGGCACTGAACGTCTCCTGAGCACCAACTGAAAATGATAGGCTGGTTTAGCGCTATCGGACGCCGACGCTGTCGGGCCAGAGCGCCTGGATTTCCTTCGGCAGTGCATCCCGCACCTTTGCCGACTGGCCAAGGTCGACATGCCGCGCCAGCACCCGAAAGACCGAACGCGCCGCATCCTCGGGGTCGACAGGGCGAATGGTCTTCAATTCCTCACTGATACGCTGCGAGAATTCTTCCAGCGAGCCTGTCTTTTCGGCCTCAGCCGCAGGCCGGTACTGGTCGTAGTAGGCGCCGCGTACCAGCAGCGGCAGCTCAGCGCCCAGTTTGGCGGCGAGCCCGAGTTGCAGCCTGTCCCTTAGCGTCCGCAGGACAGCGCCCAATATGTGCCAGGCAATGCGCCGGTCGGGACCCAGATCGGCCATGATCTCGTCGAGCCAGATGTTGGTGGTCTGCAGCGTCTTGTCGAAGACATCCAAGCCGGTTGCGCTCATCATCGCCTCCTTGCAAACTCATGACTGGATCGAAACGATGCTCGGGGACAATTGTTTCGTCATCCGAGGACAATTATTGTCTCGGCGGCGAGCAAATTGGTGCCTGTGGCAAGCACCGGAAAAGACGGGGCCAGATGCCCGCGAGAATGCGCACGCCATGCTGTGGCCGTACATCGTTTCCGTCTCGATCAGAACAGCGCGGCGCTTGCCCATTACATCGTAGAGATATCGGGCAATGGCTGCTCCGGTCTGATCGTCCCGGTTGGTGAAGCAAAAGACGTTCGTCAAAGCGCGCTCGGTCAGCGCCGTGTCGGAAGCGATGGGCGTGATCATCGCGAGGTCGTGGGCGGCATAGATATCGGCCGCGGCGATGGTGACGATGTTGTTCACGGCCTTCAGTCGCGTGAGACCGGGAACAATCGATCTGTCTGGCGCGTTCGACTGTTTTGCATCTCAAGGTTTCCCAATGGCGCCACGTCCCTTCTGGAAAGGCTATCTGAAGCTCTCGCTGGTCACCTGCCCGGTCGCGATGACGCCCGCTACCACCGAGAGTGAAAAGGTCCGCTTCCACACGCTCAATCGCAAGAGCGGGAACCGCGTCGTCAGCCAGTATGTCGATGCCGTCAGCGGTAAGCCGGTGGCTGAGGACGATGAGGTGAAGGGCTACCAACGCGGCGAGGACGAATTTGTGCTTCTCGAGGATGAGGAGCTCGACGCGGTCGCACTGGAGAGCACGCGGACGATCGATATCGATATGTTCGTCGAGGCCGACAGCATCGGCTGGATCTGGTACGACAAGCCTCACTACCTGACGCCGGACGATCCGGTCGGGGAGGAGGCATTCTCGGTCATTCGCGATGCGATGAAGTCGACCGGAACCGTTGGGATATCGCGGCTGGTGATGTATCGGCGCGAGCGTGCCGTGATGCTGGAGCCGCGTGACAAGGGTATTGTGCTGTGGACGCTTCGCTACGGCGATGAGGTGCGCGACCCCAAGGGCTACTTCGGCCAGATCAGCGAGAGAAAACCTGACAAGAAGCTGATGGACATGGTCGAGACCCTGATCGACGAGCGTACCAAGCAATGGGATCCCGCCATGTCGGCAGATCCCGTCCAAGCGCGACTGCTCGAGATCATCGCCTCGAAGAAGAAGGGCAAGAAGCGCCCGGCCAAAGCCAAGGCCGAGGCTGGGCAGCCGCCCAGCAACGTGATCGACATCATGGATGCGCTGCGCAAAAGCATCCGTTCGGAGGCGGGAAAAAAATAGGTCCTTGGAGGAGGAAGGGCAGGGTGGCGGCGGCGCAAACGAGGCAAGATCATGAAGGCCATCCCCCATGAACCCGCTTTGGACAATACACTGGCACTGCTTCGCGAAGTCTACGAGTTTATCGGCCGTCGATGCGACCGGCTCAACACCGACATCTTTGCCACGCGCCTGCTGTTGAAAAGGGCGATCTGCGTCCGCGGCGCAAGCGCCGCCGAAATGTTCTATGGCGGCGACCGCTTCACCCGAAACGGTGCGATGCCGCAAACGACGCTGCGACTGCTGCAGGACAAGGGCAGTGTCCAGGGTCTCGACGATGGCGCGCCCATCGCCACCGCAAGGCAATGTTTCTTTCCTTGCTCCTTGCGGCGGATCCGGTGGAGCGCCTGCGCACGATTTTCCGCGAGGAGTGGCTTGAGGCGCTGAGGCACTGGCAGCGGCGCGGCGAGATCAGCCTGTTCGAAGAGGTGAACCTCATCCTGACGAGATCCGTCGCGCGATGGTCGGCACTGCCGCTCGACGAAATCAGCGCCGAAGGCCTCTGTCGCGAACTGAGCGGCATGGTCGAGAATGCCGGCGGTTTCGGACCGAACACGTGGCTTGCACTTTGGCGGCGCCGGCGAACGGAGCGATTTGTCGGCTCCGTGGTACGGCGTATCCGCTCAGGAGAACTCACGCTCGGCGAAAACGCACCGATCCGGATCATAGCCGAGCATCGTGATGAGACAGGAAATCTGCTCGAAATATCGGACGCAGCGGTCGAAATCATCAATATCCTGCGCCCGGTGGTCGCGATCGGCCGCTACATCGTCTTTACCGCCATGGCGCTGAATGAGCAGCAACAATGGGCGGATCGCTTCGCAGCCGGGGATGAGGCCAGCCTTGAAGCGTTCGCCGAAGAGGTGAGACGGCTTTATCCGTTCTTTCCGTTCATCGGCGGCGTCGCCCGGGAGACGTTCGAGTGGCATGGCTACAGGATCGACAAGGGCGCCTGGGTGCTGCTTGATCTCCACGGTACCAATCATGACCCGCGGCGGTTTCCCGCGCCGGACACCTTTTCGCTCGACCGCGACATTGGCTGGCGGATGCAAGGCTTCGATTTCGTACCGCATGGCGGCGGCGACGCTTCGGTTACGCATCGTTGTCCGGGCGAGGCAGTGACAGTCGCGTTGATGAAGGAGGCGATCCGTGTGTTAACCCGATCGATGACGTACGAAATCACCGACAAAGTGTCGCCGCTGGACCTGTCTCGCATACCGGCACTGCCGAAAAAGGGCCTGCGAATGCGCGACATCCGCCGCAGCGACACCGGGGCAGGGCAATGAGCGGCGACTTCGCCTTGCCACTCGACACGCCTCCCATGGAAGCCAAGGCGGCAGACGAAATTCCCGAAGGAGAGGGTTGGCAATATGAGCGCAAATGGGACGGCTTCCGTTGCCTGGCGTTCCGACAGGGCGAGGCGGTAGATCTGCGTGCGAAATCGGGCAAGCCGCTCGGCCGATACTTTCCCGAGCTCGTCGCGACATTGAAGGAGCTGCCGTCGCCGCGCTTTGTCGCCGATGGCGAGATCGTTGTCTCGATCGCCGGTAAATTGTCATTCGCCGCGCTGCAGATGCGGCTTCATCCGGCAGCGACGCGGATACGCAAGCTGTCCGTCGAAACGCCGGCCGATCTGATCTTGTTCGACATACTCTGCGACGAGCATGGAGAACTCATAACGAACCGGACGCTGAAGGAACGCAGGGCGGCGCTCGAGGAGTTTGTCGCTTCGGCCGATCGCAAGAACATTCTACTCTCGCATGCTACACGCGACGTAAGCGAGGCACGTTCCTGGCTGAGCGATGCAGGACATGGATCGACGGACGGCGTCGTCGCCAAGCGGCTGGACGAGCCATACCGGCCAGGCGTGCGGTCGATGGTGAAGGTGAAGCGACTGCGTTCGGCCGATTGCGTGGTCGGCGGTTTTCGCTATCTCAACAACAGTTCGCAGGTCGGCTCCTTGCTGCTGGGCCTCTATGATGATGCGGGCAAGCTCGATCATGTCGGGTTCACCTCGACAATTGCAAATGACCACAGGGCCGAGCTCACCCGCAAGCTTGAAGCGATGCGCGAACCGCCGGGCTTCACCGGAAAGGCACCGGGTGGGCCGAGCCGCTGGAGCACCGAGCGCAGCAGCGAATGGGAGCCGGTTCGGCCGGAACTGGTGGTGGAAGTTCGATTCGATCATGTGACCGGCGATCGTTTCCGGCACGGCACCAAATTCTTGCGCTGGCGACCGGAAAAGGCGCCAGAGCAGTGCACGTTCGAGCAAATCGCCTAGGGCAATTCCAGGAAAGATGTGGAAACGTTTTGCCACCCGGAATTGCGTCGAGGCAAAGGCGCCTGCTCTGCGTTGATGCTCCTCAAGCCGCTTTCTTGCGCTGACGCTCTTCGATTGGCGCCGCGGCTGTGCGAAAATCTTGCCATGGATCAGAAGACAGCGAGGCAAGCCGGGTTGGGGTGTTTTCCACTGTGAAATAGGCCGGCCCGACGCTGGGGCCGAGTTCGTCCCATGACAGCGGCATCGAAACTGCCGCTCCCGGCCGTGCCCTTGTCGAATAAGGAGCGACCGCGGTGGCACCGCGCTGGTTGCGCAGATAGTCGACGAGGATTTTCCCGCGCCGCTTGGACTTTGTGATGGTCGCGACGTAGCGGCTGGGACTGTCGGAGGCCATGGCGTCCGCGACTCCCTTGGTGAAGGCTTTCACGGCGGGCCATTCGGCTTGCGGCTTCAACGGCGCTACCACATGCAGGCCCTTGCCGCCGGAGGTCTTGAGGAATGGGACAAGCCCTGCTTCCCGCAGCCGCTCGCGTGTCTCGACAGCCGCTTCGGTCATCGCCTCCCAGCTCACGCCCTCGCCGGGGTCGAGATCCATGATGATCGTATCGGGACGCTCCCAGTCGCTCACCATCGACCCCCAGGGGTGAATCTCCAGCGCCGCCGACTGGACGAGACCCATCAAGCCGTCGAGGTCGTTGATGCTGATCAGCTTCTCATCCGGCGGATCCCTGGGGTCCTGGACCAGCACGATGTTGGGATTGAGACCCTTCCAGGCATGCTTCTGGAAGAACTGCTCGCCTGAAATGCCGTTGGGGCAGCGCAGCAGTGCCAACGCACGCCCGACCATATAGGGCGACGCATAGCGCCAGGCTTCGGCATAGTAGTCGGCGAGGCCCTCCTTGGTGACGCCCTGGTCCGGCCAGTAGAGGCGATCGGGATGGGTGAGCTTGACGGTCCGCCGCTGCGGCTGTTCGGTCTCCTTGTTCATCTTCGTCGCCTCGCGGACGATCTCTTTGGCTGGCTTGTCTTCGCGAAGTCCGCGAAACGAGGCATGGCGAAGATTGCCGTCGGCGGTCCAGGCGCGAAACTCGATCTCGGCGACGAGTTCGGGTCTGACATAACGGACCTGCCGCGCCTCTTCCGCACTCAGCCGCTCGTCGAACGGGCTCGAGGCAACGCGCATGCGCTCGAGTGTCTTGAACAGGTCCTGCGCGACCGCGGCCGTGTAACCAGTGCCGACGCGCCCGACATGGTGAAGCTTGCCTTGGTCATGGACGCCGAGCACGAGCGAGCCGATGGCATTGCGCGAGGTGGTCGACGGCACATAGCCGGCCACGACGAACTCCTGCCGCGCGGAGCATTTGGACTTGACCCAATTCCTGCCGCGGCCGGAGCGATAGGGCGCATCGCGAAGCTTGGAGACGACGCCTTCGAGGCTCAGCCGGCAGGCATGCCGCAGCACCAGCGCGCCGTTCTCCTCGAAATGCTGGCTGTAACGGATGAGCTCTGGGCCGGCGGCTGTGATCTTTCCCAACAGCTCCTTGCGTTCGGCCAAGGCGACATCGCGCAGATCGTATCCATCGAGATACAGCAGGTCGAAGACGTAGAAGCGAAAGCGATCGTTGCGCCCGGTGCTGAGATCGGCTTGCAGGGCGCCGAAGTCGGATGCGCCGACCGATGTCTCAACCACGAGTTCGCCGTCGATCAGTGCCGTGCCGACGGCGAGTTCGGCCAGCGCCGTAACGACCGCCTTGCCGAACTTCTGCGTCCAGTCGAGGCCGCTGCGCGTCAGCAGCTTCACCCGGCCGGCTTCGATCCTGGCCTGCAGCCGGTAACCGTCGAATTTGATCTCGTGCAGCCAGCGTTGACCTGATGGCGCCGTCGAAACTAGCGTCGCCAGCGTCGGCTCGACGAAATCCGGAAGCGCCGCCTTCCTGGCGCCCTTGATGCTGGACGGGTCCGTCACGTCGACAGGGGCGGTCTGCTCTTGGAGCGGGGCGGCCTTTGTGTGCCGGCCACGGGTCTTTCGGATGCGGCCGGTGCTCGATGACCAGCCGGGCTCCTCGCCGGCGATATCTTCGATATCGCGGCCGGTCAGGACCGATTCCGGACGCTCGTCCAGGATGTCGGCCTCGCTCTTATCGCGCGCGGCGTCGTCGTCGCCCTTGATCAGCAGCCAGTTCTCACGTTTTTCCCGCGGCTTTCCGGCCATGCGCACCAGATGCCACCGGCCGCCAAGTTTCTCGCCATGCAGTACGAAATCCATTTGGCCCTTGGCGTAGCCACGGCGGGCATCGCCGATCGGGGTCCAGGTGCCCTTGTCCCACAGGAGGACGGCCCCGCCGCCATATTCGCCCTTCGGGATCGTCCCTTCGAAGCCGCCATAGTCCAGGGGATGATCCTCGACATGCACGGCAAGACGCTTTTCGCCGGGGACGAGGCTCGGTCCCTTGGTGACCGCCCAGCTCTTCAGCACGCCATCCATTTCGAGACGGAAGTCGTAATGGAGCCGCGTTGCGGCATGTTTCTGGATGACGAAGCTGTTGCCGGTCTTCGCCGCCTTGCGGCCCTGCGGTTCAGGGGTGATGGAGAAATTGCGCTTCTTGCGATAGGTCTCGAGCGCCATCTGTCAGCCGGCTTTCCGACGCGGTGCGGTTTCCTTTGCCCTCGCACGCTGCGGTTCCTTGGATTTTGCAGCGCCTTTCCGCGGCGTTGGCTGTTTTTCGCCAACGCCTGCACTTTGGCGCAGCGCGTCCATGAGGTCGACGACCTTCTCGCGCTTCGGTTGTTTGGGTGGCTCGATCTTCCTGCCCTCAAGCTTCGCCTTGACGAGTTCGGCAAGCGCCGCCTCGTAGCGGTCGTCGAATGTGGTCGGGTCGAACTTGCCTCGCTTGGTTTTGATGATGTGCTCGGCCAGATCGAGCATCTCGCCCTGGACCTTGATGTCGGGTACGTCCTCGAAGGCGTCGGTCGCCGAGCGCACTTCATAGTCGAAATTGAGCGTGGTCCCGATCAGGCCCTCGTCGTAGACGCGGATAAGCAAGGTGCGGACGCGCCGGAACAGAACCGTTTGGGCGATGGCGGCGACTTTCTTCCGACGCATGCCTTCACGGATGAGCGTGAATGCCTCTTCGCCATGCTTGTCCGAAGGAGCTAGGTAGTAGGGTTTGTCGAAATACACGTCGTCGACGCCCGAGCAGCCGACGAAGGCCGAGACCGACAGTGTCTTGTCGCTTTCGGGGACGGCGGCGGCGACCTCGTCGGGCTCGACCACGACATACTCGCCCGAACCTGTCTCATAACCCTTGACCTGCTCGTCCTTCTCCACCGGCTTACCGGTCTCGCTATCGACGAACTCGCGATGAACCCTGTGGCCGGTCGCGCGGTTTACCGTGTGAAAGGCGATCCGCTCGGAAGTCGAGGCGGCGGTGTAGAGCGCCACCGGGCAGCTGAGCTCCCCTACCTTCAGGAAACCTTTCCAATTTGCCCTGGGCGCCAAAATACTGCCTCGCTGGTTCAACACGTGAGCAGGTGCAACGTGGCGGCGCCGGGATTTGTTCCTGGAGATAAACAATCATGCCATGCGATCGCGGCCGCTACCTGCAAACCCTCTCTTCACGCGCCTGCCGAATGGTCTCGTACCGCCTGGCGAAAACCTTGGAAGCAATGTCGAGCCGCGAAGGAGCCGCGCCCGTGGGAGCGGCGGAACATCAACGGCTCCGCACGAGGCGCCGGCGGTTCGTTGGCTCATGCCGGTGTTAGGGACCTCCGGCCATGGAGCCGACGACCACCATAACCAGCGCGTCGACGTCGATCTCGCCATCGACGATTATTTTATCGCCATCCCGTCGAACCTTGAGTTTCGACGGGTTTTCGGCCGCCTGCCTTTCGAGTTCCTCTATCACTCCGGTGATCGCCTTGACCTCGAGCGGTCGCGCTTTCATTTCGCTGGCACCCATTCCAGAACACTCCTTCTTTTGGCTTGGGACAATGCTTGAATTCGCATTCGAAGCGACCCCATGGGATGCGGCGGATGTAAGCCTGTCGCCAAGCTAACCCTCGAAGGCGAGGAGTGTTCCCGATCAGTGTCCAAAGACGCAACCGTCAGCGGATCTCTTGCTGGGTACGTCAGCGGATCTCTCGCTGGGTAGTTGGAACATTTCCTGACCGGCCCAGTTTGTTGCTAGGAACATATCGGGAGTGACACATGGCAAAAGATGGCGATGAACATGGCCGTATCCGCGAGCGTGGGCTGAACGCAAGGCAGATGGAATCCGCGCGCAAGAGCGGATGGTCAGACCGGGTGTCGCAGGCGCCGAATGAGCCGGAGCCAGTGTCGACAGGGATGGTCACCCTTGTCGACCACGAGGCTATTCGTGATTGGGCAGCAGCACGCGCTGGCTTCCCCGCGCTTCTCCCGGCCGAGCCTTCGATCGAACAAAATGAGCCCTCGCTTGTCATCGTCTTCGGCCAACACACCTATCAGGACCAGGACCGAGGAGCGGATCGACCACCGACCATGGGTGGACCGGAACAGGTTGAATGGGAAGAATGGTTCGAGATTTTTGACGCCCGCGGACTTGCACTTGTGGTGGCTGAGGACAGGCCCGGCGTCCGCGAGCAATTTCATGAGTTGGTAGCACGGTGAGCTGGCGGTCCCGTACGGAGACGCCACTCACGGCTCCCGGTCGTTTATCCTTCGATTTCTGCTCAGCCGGATTATGGCTGGTGCGCTGGCCTGGTGCCGCCACCTTTCCTTTCTGCGTCATGCGTATGGTGGCTGTCACGCTCGCCGCCGCCTCCAGATATCCTGCTGCGCTTGCGCTGGTCGGAATCCGCGGGCGGTTTGTTGATCTTGAGCGGAGCCTTGGCATTTTCGTGTGAAGCGCCAGGGCCACCCTGCCGGATGCTCGCAGGGGTTTTCTTGGACGTGGACATCTTTCTCGCCTCAGCGGTCTTGCTGATTGATCTGATGAGTGGTGTTGACGTTGATATTGCCTTGCTGGCCCTGCTTCTCGGGGTTGGGAGCCTGGCGTTTGCTCGCCTCATCGAGCCGAACCGACTTGCGTTCGCCGACACCCTTGGGACTCCGATTTTCGGCTGGGACCGGTGGGGGTTTCTTGCTCATGGCTGAACTCCTTCCTGGAGAAGAACCGATGGCACGGTCGATTGTTCCGCGAATTGCCGCGCGCACTGATCATCACGCGTTCTCCGCGCTTCGGTCGGGAAGCTAAGGCTCCCGAGAAGCTGTACACAGCCAATAATCCGGCGGTCGCTGCCGAGGTTCGTCGCGCCGTCGCGAGCGGTCAAGCCGTTGCCGAAGTGCGAGGCTGTGTCACTCGCCAATGCGGGCGCAATGCTCAAGGCGGCAAAAGCCTGAAATCATTGCCCTCGGGCAACAGCTGCCCGCCGTCGACAACAATGGTCGTGCCGGTGATGTAGCTGGCGTCGTCGGAAGCGAGGAACAGGAAGGCGTTGGCGACGTCGCGCGGGCTGCCAAGGCGGCCGAGCGGAATGGAGTCCTCCATGTTCTTGATGTATGCCGCGCCGCGATGCAGCTCGATCGCCTCGGTGAGGATGTTGCCAGGCTCAACGCCGTTGACCGTGATGCCGTAGCCGGAGAATTCGAGCGCTGCAGCGCGGATGAAGCCGTTGATGCCGGCCTTGCTGGCGGAATAGTGGCCGTGGCCAGGGCTGGTGACGTGTGGGCCGGTGATGGACGAGGTGTAGAGCATGCGGCCAAAGCCTTGCGCCTTCATCGGCACCAGAGCGGCGCGGCTGGCATTGAAGGTGCCGCGCAGATTGACGGCCATGACGCGGTCCCAATCGTCGGCACTGGTGTTTTCGATCAACTGCCAGGGATAGATGCCGGCATTCTGCACGATGATGTCGAGGCGGCCGTGCTGTTTGAGCGCCAGCGCCACCGCTGCCTCTGCATCGGCCATCAGCGAGATGTCGGTGTGAATGAAAGGCACGGCCAGTTCGTCCGCGGTCGCTTGTCCGGCCCCATCCTCGGTGTCGGCGAGGACCAGCCGCGCACCCTCTTCGGCGAAGCGCCGCGCGATGCCCTTGCCGATGCCGCGGGCGCTGCCGATGATCAGCGCCACTCTGTCCTTCAGTCGGTCGGTCATGCGAGCAGTCCCGTCATGCGAGCCTCTGGCGGATGGTCTGCTTGAAAGCATCGAGCAGCACTGCGGCCAGAACCAACAGGCCATGGATCACCTGTGTGAAGTTGGCCGGCAAGCCCATCAGGTTGATTGCCGTGTTGATGGCCGAGAGCAGCAGCACCCCGGCATAGACGCCGGGCAAGGTGCCGACACCGCCTTTCAGGCTGACGCCGCCGATCACGACGGCGGCGAAAGCATTGAACAGCAGGCCGACGCCGAGATTGGCGGTGGCTCCTGACGTGCGGATCGCCAGCAGCCAGCCGGCAAGGCCGGCGATTGCGCCGGCGAGAACGAAGGCGATGACGAGATTGCGGTTGACGCGGATGCCGGCGCGAAAAGTTGCCGTCTCGTTGCCGCCAATCATGACGAGATGCCGGCCGAACGGCGTCTTGGCCATGATCAGCGAGAAGACGACGAAGCAGCCAACCGCGATCCATGCGGTGAGCGGGAGGCCGACAAGGCGCTGGATGCCGAACCAACGGATGGCCGGCGCCAGGTCCTGAGCCGAGCGGCCGCCCGAAACGACAAGCACAAGGCCGCGTACCCAGATGTAGGACGCCAGCGTGATGATGAAGGCGCTCATCTTGACCTTGACCACGAGGTAGCCGTTGAAGGCGCCGATGATGCCGCCGACAGCAAGCGCCAGCAGTAGCGAGACCGGAACCATCAGCCATTCCGGATGCAACTGCACGCCCATGCCGATGCCTGACGAGCAGAACAGGATGCCGACCGCCATGGCGCTGAGCGCGGCCACGGATTCCACCGACAGGTCCATGTGACCGGCGATGATGACCAGCGCCAGGCCGATCGACATGACGCCGAGCACGCTCGAAGCCTCGATGATGTTGGCGAAGATGCCGAGCTGGAAGTAGTTCGGGACAAAGATGGAGAAGACCACCAGCACGAACAGCAGCATGAACCAGACAAGGTTATCGAGAACGAACTCCAGGGCTTTGCGTGTGCGCGGGTTCATAGGATGATCCGGTTGGCGCATGCCCCGCGAAATCAATTCGATTTCGTCGGTTTCAGGCGCGGAGTCAAATTCGCCACGGCGTCCTTTCGGACGCGGCGTTGTGAAAGGGCAGGCTCCGGGCCACTACGGCCCGGAGCGCTTTCAGATGACTATTCGACGGACTTGATGGTGTCCGTCGGCGGCTTCTGGTTGCCCCAGAAGGCCGGGTTGTCGACATTTTCCTTGGTGATGGCGGCGCCGGGGATCTTGATGTTCGGGCCCCAGGCTTCCTTGGTCACGGTCGATTTCAGGCCGAGCACGTCGTATTCGCCGGGCTTGATCTCTTCCTTTTTGACGATCTTGTCCATGAACATGGCGACAGCCGCGGCCTGCGCGTAAAGCGGCTGCTCGACTTCGACGTTGAGCCAGCCCTTGCGGATCAGGTCGAGTCCGACCGGCGCGCCGTTCGAGCTCATCAGCATGACGTCACCCGGCTTTTTACCGGCGGCCTCGAGCGAGGCGACGGCAGCGACCGACAGGTGCGCGGCATGGCTGAAGATGAGGTCTATGTCGGGGTTTGCAAGGATCTGGTCGTTGACGATAGTCCCGGCTGCATCCGCTGCCCACTGCATGGCCGGAAGCGAGATGATCTTGACGTCCGGGAACGCCTTCATCTTCTCCTCAAAGCCCTTCTGGATATCGAGCGTGTAGGGGTCACCCGGATCGCCGAGCACTTGCAGCACCTTGCCCTTCACCGAGCCGTTCTTGGCTTTCAGCAGTTTCTGGGCCTGGTCGGCGGCGACGTAGCCGATCTCGACCGTTCCCGCGACAGAGGTGAAGTCGGAGGGCGTAGCGGTGATCTGGCGGTCGAACTCGACCACGGGGATGCCGGCCGCACGGGCGGCCTCGACGGACGGTTTCAGCGCATTGAAATCGACGGCCGCCAGAATGATGGCCGCCGGCTTCAGCGCGATGACGTCGTTCATCTGCGATTGCTGGGCGTCGGTCTTGTTGTCGGCGTTCAGCGTCTTCATCTCATAGCCGGTCTGCTTCAGGAACAGCTCCAGAGCGCTCACCGAGCCGGTCTGGAACTCGTCCAGCAGTGTCGGCACCAAATAGTAGACGATACCCTTGGACTGCGCGAATGCCGGCGTGAGCGTGGCAAAGGCCAATGCCAGGATACCGAAGACAGCAAGAAGTATTCGCTTCATGTCGTTCGCTCCTCTTAAGCCGGACCCCTCTTTTTGTCCCTCAGCCCGCCGGTCCGGCACCGGCAAGCGTCTCCCCGGTGATCATGTTGATCACCGCGTCGGGACTTGTTTTATTGCGTGCGACGTCGCCCGCCACGACGCCTTGCCGGATCACAACGATCCGATCGGCGACCTGGAAGGCCTGTTGCATGATGTGAGTGATGATGACGACGCCGATGCCCTGGTTGGCCACCTGGCGGATCATGTCGAGACCGCGCCGCGTCTGCTCGACACCAAGGGCTGCGAACGGTTCGTCGAGCAGCACCAGCTTGCCGCCCCAGTGCACGAAGCGGTTGAGTTCGATGGCTTGCCGCTGGCCGCCCGAAAGGTGCTCGACATTGGTGCGCAGCGACGGAATACGGGTGCCGGCACTGGCCAGCGCCTTTCCGACGACGGCTTCCATGGCGCGCTCATCGAGCACGGGAATGCCAAGAACCTTCCTGGTGATTTCGCGGCCCATGAAGAAATTGGCGACCACGTCGACGTTGGTGCACAGCGACAGGTCCTGATAGACGGTCTCGATGCCCGCCGCCTTGGCCTCGGCGGGTGTTCGGGCAAGGAACTCCTTGCCTTCGAACAGCATGCGGCCCGAGGTCGGCTCCAGCCCGCCAGCGATGATCTTGACCAGTGTCGATTTGCCGGCGCCGTTGTCGCCCAGCAGCGCCACGACTTCGCCCTTGCCGATCGAGAAGCTGATCCCCTTGAGCGCTTCGATGGCGCCATAGTTCTTGGTGACGTTGTCGAGCACCAGCAAGGGTTCGTTCATGCCGCAATCTCCCTGCCTTTGAGAAGGTCGCGCTCGCGTTCACGTTCGGCAGCGAACATCTGGCCGAAGCGAGGCGACAGCACGCCGGAAACCGCAAGGGCGGCAGCGCCGCGCAACACCGAATGTTGGCCGCCGCGCGCGACGAGGATTCGAGGCGTCGTGCGGTCCTGCCGTGCCGAAACGGAGTTGTGCAGGCCGACGGTCGAACCGGCAAGCCGTTCGAGCAGATCGGTGGATGCCAGCCCGCCGAGGATGACCGTTTCAGGGTCGAACAGGTTCTCGATCGTGGCGACGGCATTGTGAAAGATCGGTGCGACTTCGGCCACCCATTCGGCCTCGCCGCCGGTCCAACGCCCCCGCGCTTCGAGCGAGAGGTAGCGTTCGAGACAGCCTCGGTTGCCGCACGGGCAAGCCTCGCCGCCGGGAACGACGGGAATGTGTCCGATCTCGCCGGCATTTCCCCAGGCGCCGCGCAACGCGGAGCCGTCATGAACCATGACCCCGCCAAGGCCGACGCCGAAATAGAGATAGTAGTATTCGGAAAACTGGGCGCCGAGGCCATAGAGGCGCTCGCCCATGGCTGCAGCCGCCATGTCGGTTTCAAAGAAGGCCGGCAGCCCGGTGGAAGTCGCCAATCGCTCGCCCAGTGCCACACCCTTCCAACCGGTCATGGTGGTCGGACCGACGAAACTCATGGATTCGACATCGAATGGCCCGGGCAGGGCCAATCCCACGCCCAGCACGCGTCCTCCAGCCCGCAGGCCGGTCAGTTCGATTGCCATCGCCGCGATCAAATCGAAGGCATGGTCCGGCGTCGCGTTCGGCGCCTCGCGATAGGTGCTCTCGATGACGTCGCCGCTCAGATTGATCAAGGCTGCACTGATACCAAGCGGGGTAATGTGAACACCGACGGCATAGCCGCCCTCGGGGTTGATGCGTAGGGTCGCCGGGGGCAGGCCGCGCCCCTTAGGCTCTTCGCGCAGCGACAGGATATAGCCTTGCTCTTCCAACTCGCGAACGATGGTCGATACGGTCTGGACGGTCAGCCCGACGCGCCGGGCGATCTCGCCGCGGGCGATCGGCCCATGCAGGCGGATGGACTCAAGCACGATGCGCCGGTTGTACGGCCGCCCGAACTCCTGATTCGTCCCCCGCAGTGCCATGATTTGCGTGCCCTTAGGAGATGGTAGCTTCGCACCTGTTATTTATTCAGTCAAATGGAATTCAAAAATAAAATCACGGGCGCATCAAATGGCTGCTTGCCGGCATGCATCGGCCGGAACGGTCCACGCTCCCGCGAGAGAGCTAAGCGGCAAAGACGGCGATGAACACGCCGGGCATGTCGACGCTGGTGCCATTTGAGGCTGAGGTGGAACGCGTTGGATGCCGACCACTATATGGGCTTCGACAATCTGCGTCCGTCCCGCAAGCAGAAAGCCCGAACGGCGACAAGAGTCCGAAGAAGGAATGAGGCCTGCGCGAGATGGAGGTTGCCCGAACGGTTCGATTGCCTGAGAGCCGGGATTCTGCTCCCGGCCTGCATTCCTCAGAGGTACTGTGCGACCTTCCTGCCGACGGTGAGGAAGCGCAGTGGATCGATCGCTTCGCCATTGTGGCGGACTTCATAATGCAGATGCGGGCCGGTCGACCGGCCGCTGCTGCCGGTCTTGCCGATGACGGCGCCGGCATCCAGTTTCTCGCCCACGGTCACGTCGATTTCGCTGAGATGTCCGTAACGCGTCGCAAAGCCATTGCCGTGGTCGACTTCCACCATGCGGCCATAGCCGCCGTTCCAGCCTGCCTTGGTGACGACACCGGGAGCCGTGACCTTGGCGGCCATGCCGATCGGGGCCCTGAAGTCCATGCCGGAATGGAGTGCCGCGGTGCCGAGAAGGGGATCGGTGCGCACCCCGAACGGGCTGGTGACGGAGTGACCCGGCGCCGGGTTGGTGAGCGGCAGCCGGCGCGCTTCCTTCTTGAGATGGTCGAGCGCATCAAGCGCTTCGTCCAATTCCTTGACCTTGCTGTCGAACTTCATCGAGGAGTCGAGCGGGATCAGCGGTCCGCCGACATCGCTATCGCCCTTGCCGAAATCGCTGTCGACCGGCAGTCCTGCTGCCTGAAGCGCCTGTGTGATCGCGTCGGCGCTCTTATACGCGTTGTCGGCAAGCGTGCTGATGCGGGTCAGTTGGTCATTCTCGATGGATTTCAGCGACTGGTTGATCGACACGAACAATTTGTCGGCACGATCGGCGGCGGAATCGTTGGGCAGCGGATCGGAGCGGGTCGACCATAGCGAAAACGGCCTGGTGTCGCCGGCGCCGAGGTCGGCGCCAAGGCTGGCGACCGCATAGTTCTGCGCTGGCTCCTTGATGCTGCCGATCACTTCGGCGCGTTTGTCCGGTTTGCCCACCGCTGCCGGATCTTCGGCTGGCGCCGCGCCGACTTCGTTCTCCGCACGTTCGAGCAGCGGGTCAAGCCTACCGTGGCGCTGGCTCAACTGGCTCTGCCGTTCCAGCAGTTCGCTGACCTTGGTTTCCATCAGCTGCTGGTCGAGCAACTGGCGGCTGGTGATGCGGTCGACCTGGGCGCGAAGCGCCGAAATGCGATCTTCATAGGCTTGCTGCATGCGTGCCTGCCGCGCCGTGGTGGCGCCGATCAAATCGTCACGCAGCACGAGATAAGAGGTGGCCATGAGGTAGCCGATGGCAATGGCGGCCAGCGCCGAGCCGACAAAAGCCGCGAGCCAGGGACGGATCGTGAAGTGCCTGATCTCATTGCCCCGGGCGATGATGACCGTATGGGGCTCCTTGCGCCTGCCGAAGACTGCTGACTGACCGGTTGCGTTCACGGGACCAAGCTTTCGGTTACGACACCACGACAGCTTGACTACACATTATTAAGGTTAACAAAGGCTTGTTGTGCACCGGCTTGCGGCGGCGCCCGTCAGGCGAGCATAAAGTTTGGGGGGAAGGCACGAACAGCCGTGCGGTAAGCGCTCAAAGCGCGCGAACGGCCTCGAGCACCTCTTCGGCATGGCCCTTGACGCGGACCTTGCGCCAGATCCTGGCGATCCGTCCGTCGCGACCGATCAGGAACGTCGCGCGCTCGACGCCCATGTATTTGCGGCCATACATCGATTTCTCGACCCACAGATGGTAAGCCTCGATCACTTTGCGCTCCTCGTCGGCGGCAAGGTCGATGGTCAGATTGTATTTCGACTTGAACTTGTCGTGCTTCCTGGCGGTGTCGGGCGACAGGCCGATCACCACGGCGCCCGCCTTCTCGAAGTCTGGCTTCAGCTGCGAAAAGCTGATCGCCTCTTGCGTGCAGCTTGTTGTGTCATCCTGCGGATAGAAATAGAGGACAATGGGCTTGCCGGAGAATGCGGCAAGGCTGAGCGATCCGCCGCCGTCGCGCGGCAGATCGAATTGCGGCGCAAGATCGCCTACGTCGAGGTCAGCCATACCGATGCCCTTGTTTGAGGTTACGCGCGAAGCCACACCGATATAGTGTCGAGCGGGGAGTCGTCCACGATCGAGTTCGTACAACGGAAAATTGCTTGGATCAGGAGCAACCGCAGCACAAGAAGATCCGGTTCAGGCGTGGCGAGATCACCGACCTGGCGGCTTTCCCGTCGGCGTGTCGCGTGCCGCCGCTCGGTCAGGCGCGGATCGGACGCGGCTTTCGCATCTTGTCGCGGCTGTTCGCCAGTCTGGTCGCTCTTGTATTGCTGGCCGCCGTGCTCGTTTATCTGGTTGGCGCCTCCGGCATCGGGGCCGACCGGCTTCGCATCGAGGCGGAAACGGCTCTTGAGAAACTGGCCGGCGTCGATGTCAATGTCGCGGTCGGGCCGGCGCGCATCACGCTCGACAGTTCGAGTTTCATAGCGCTCCAGGTCAGCGACGTCAGCCTGAAGACCGCCGACGGCAAGCCGATGGCCGATGCCGGCCGCGTGCGATTCGGCGTGCGCCTGGTTCCGCTGCTGTGGGGGGATGTGCGGCTGACCAGCGCCAGGATCTCCGATGCTCGCATAGTCGTGGCGGCGATGCCGTCCGGCGGCGACTGGACCGCCGCCCTGCGCAATGCGGACGGCCTCATCGACCCGGAGAAGCTGTCCAATGCGGTGTTCGGAAACGTCAACCGCGCGCTCGATGCCGTGCGGGAAGATTCGCTGCGCCAGATCGATCTTCGCAATGTCGAATTCGTGCTGCCCGAAACCGGAACGATCAACCTCTTCAAGATAACCGACGCCACCGTCGTGCAATCGGGACCGGGCGGCATGCAGTTTTCATCCAAGGCGGATGTCAACGGCAGGACGGTTACCGTTGCCGCTTCCGCCACCCGCGACATCGCGGCACACCGCGTCACGGCGCTGGACGCCATCATCGACCTGGCGGATGCCGACGGTCCCGCGGCCGCCGCCGGGAAGTTGGGCGCTGTCGCGCTGAAGCTGACGGGATCGGAAGGATCGGGGGCAAATGCATCGCGGCTGACGGCTCTTTTGTCGTCGACGGGTTCCGTTCTCGATCTGGGCACACGCGGGCTGCTGCCGGCCGACGTCGATGTCGACGCAACGCTTGTTGCCGGCAGCAACAAGGTTCAGGTCGACAGGTTGCTGCTGAAGACTGGTCGCTCGACATTCGATTTCGCGGGTTCGATCGGTCCGAAGCCGACAAGCGGGGCGGCGGGTGAGGAGCCTTCCTATCGCTATGACCTGACCAGCGACGGTTCGTCGCTGGCGCCTTCGGAGTCGCCTGAGCCAGCGCTGACCTTCCTCGCCCGGATTGCCGGTGTCTACAACACGGTTAGCCACAGACTGGTCGCCGACCAGATCGCGCTTCGGTCCGCTGCCTCCAGCGAAGTGCTTGGCACCGCTGCCGTGGCGTTCGTCGACGGCAAGGCGCCGGGGATCAACCTTGCCGTCAATATCCACAACATGCAGGTCTCTCACGTCAAGCAGCTGTGGCCGTGGTTTTCGGCGCGCAACGCGCGGCTGTGGGTGCTCGCCAATCTGTTCGGCGGCCGCGTCGTCGACGCCAACCTCCAGTTCCAGGTCGTGCCGGGCCGGCTGGGCAACGGCGTGCCGCTGTCCGCCGACGAAATATTCGGCCGCTTCCAGATCGAGGGTTCGCGCTTCGACACGGCCGGCCGCATTCCGCCGATACGCGACGCGGTTGGCGTCGTCGGCTTTCACGGCAACGATGTCGATATCTCCCTGTCCTCTGGCACCGTCTATATGCCCAGCGGCCGCACCGTGGCGGCCAGCAATGGCACGCTGGCGATCAAGGCGGCCAATCACCCGCCGGTCATCGGCGCGCTCGACATCGACGTTGACGGCGACGCATCCGCTGTTGCCGAACTCGCATCCTACGAGCCGATCAACGCCATGCGTCATGTCGGCATTCTGCCGGAAGAACTGTCGGGCAGCGTCACCGGCCACGTCAGGGCGAATATTCCGCTGCAGTCCGGCGTCGACTCCTCGAAGCTCGATTGGCTGGTGTCGCTCGACTACACCGGCATGTCGTTGGCCAAGCCCTTCGAGGGGCAGACCGTGACGGATGCCGACGGTTCGATCACCGTCGACCCCGTTAAGGCGGTGATCTCCGCCAAGGCGTCGCTGAACGGCATTCCGGCCGAACTCGATCTGATCGAGCCGCTCAGGGATGATGGGCCGGCGCGCAGCCGCAAGGTGGCCTTGGTGCTCGACGACAAGGTCCGCGCCGCCGCCATGCCGGGTCTGAAGCCGCTGCTTGCCGGAACGGTGAAAGTAGCGATCGACAAGAACGGGAGCGGCAACCAGAACGTCTCGGCCGATCTGACCAATGCCAGGCTGGACATCCCCTGGGCGGGTTGGAGCAAGGGCGCGGGGGTCCCCGCCAATGTCACATTCGTCATGACCAAGGCCGGCGATACGACGACGCTGTCCGACTTCAACCTCGACGGAGAGAGTTTCTCGATCGACGGCAGCATCGTGCTGGTCAATGGTGCCTTGTCGTCGGCGCGGTTCAGCAAGGTCACCTTGAACAGGGGCGACGACGTCGCGGTTTCGGTGAAGCGATCCGGCAAGAGCTATGCGGTCGACATCACAGGCAATGCCCTGGATGCCCGGTCGCTCATCAAGCAGTTCACTTCGGATGTGGATACGGCCACCAAGACGACAGGTTCCGACGCCATTTCCGTCAGCGCCGATGTCGATCAGCTGACCGGTTTCCACGACGAGCAATTGTCTAATTTGAAGCTCGACTACAGTGCGGCCGGATCGCGGGTGAACGGGCTGAAGGTCAGCGCCATGGCAAGTTCGGGCGCTGCCATAACCATCAGCAACACCACCGGTGCCGGCCGACGCGCCCTCAACATGCAGTCCGCGGACGCTGGCGCCGTCCTCAGGTTCCTCAACATCTATGAGCATATGGAAGGCGGAACGATCACCCTGGCGCTGGCGGGGCCGAGCGACGGAGCGCTGAAGGGCAAGGTCGACACCAGCAACTTTTTCGTGGTCAACGAGCCGAAACTGGCCTCTATCGTCTCGACCACGCCGGCCGGCGACAACCGCAGCCTCGATCAGGCGGTCAAGGGTAAGCTGGACACGTCGCGGGTGAAGTTCGAGCGCGGCTATGCCGAGATCGACAAGGGCAGCGGCTACCTGAAACTGGCCAATGGCGTGCTGCGCGGCCCGCGCATCGGTACGACGTTCCAGGGCACGCTCTACGACCAGAACAACAACATGGACATGACCGGCACGTTCATGCCGGTCTATGGCCTCAATCGCATCTTCGGGGAGTTGCCCATCGTTGGCGCGCTGCTCGGCAATGGCCGCGACCGTGGCCTGATCGGCGTGACCTACCGGCTCAAGGGCAATGCCAACAAGCCGCTGCTCGACATCAATCCGCTGTCGGTCATCGCGCCTGGAATATTCAGGTCGATCTTCGAATACCGGTGAGGCGCGACCGGTGACGATGCTAGCCAAGATCTTGATTGCACTGGGCGCTGGTGCCGCACTCCTGGTCATCGCCGGCGGGTCACTCAACGCATCCAATTTCTGCTTTGCGCAGCGCAAGTTCCTGTCGGACGACGAGCTCTTGGCGGCTGCCGTTGCGGATATTCCAAAACTTGTCGAACTTACTCAGGAGAGAGGAAGAATTCTTCTGAGCTATGCAGACAAGTCTACCGATTATTCAAATGTAACGATCGTCAACTACGAAGACGCTTCTGATTTTGTTAAGAAAAACCCAAACTGCTGTCGCATCGGTCGCTTTGACGGACCGCGCGAGCCCGTATTTCCGCCGGATTGGTGGACCGTGGTGTCAGGTTATGCGGCAAAAATCGTTACCGTGAATTACAAGCTGCGTTTCCTTACTCCGACGGGTGAAGAGTCTTTCCAAAATGATCCTTTTTACATCTGGATAGACTCTTGTGGGAAAATTAAACCGTACACCTAAGAGACGGCCGGGATAGATCAGGCTCCGGTTAGACCGGCCGCACCAGAATGTGTTTTTTCTTTCCCAAAGACAGCTTGACGACGTTTTCCGGACTCAAATCCTTGGAGGTCACCAGCCGGCGCTCGTCGCTGACCGGCTCGTCGTTCAGGCGCACGGCACCACCTTGAACATGCCGCCGCGCCTCGCCGTTCGACGCCGCCAGTCCGGCGGTGACGAGCAGCGACAGGATACCGACGCCGGCCTCGAGCGCGGCCTTGTCAACCTCGACGGTCGGCAATGTTTCGGCGAGCGCGCCTTCCTCGAACGTCTTGCGCGCCGTATCGCTGGCTTGCTCCGCGGCTGCGCGGCCGTGCAGCAAGGCGGTGATCTCGGTGGCGAGGATTTTCTTCGCCTCGTTGATTTCGGACCCGCCGAGCCGCTCTAGCCGTGCGACCTCGTCCAGCGGCAATGTCGTGTAGAGTTTCAGGAAGCGGGCAACGTCGGCATCCTCGGTGTTGCGCCAGTACTGCCAGAATTCATAGGGGCTCAGCATCTCCGCATCGAGCCAGACCGCGCCCGAGGCAGACTTGCCCATCTTGGCGCCCGACGAGGTGGTGAGCAGCGGCGTGGTCAGCGCATAAAGCTGCGCGTTCTCCATGCGGTGGCCGAGATCGATGCCGTTGATGATGTTGCCCCACTGGTCGGAGCCACCCATCTGCAGGCGGCAGCCGAGACGCTTGTAGAGTTCGACGAAATCATAGGCTTGCAGGATCATGTAGTTGAATTCGAGGAACGACAGCGACTGCTCGCGATCGAGCCGGAGCTTGACGGAATCGAAGGCCAGCATGCGGTTGACGGAAAAGTGACGGCCGACGTCCCGCAGGAAATTGACGTAGTTGATCTCCATCAGCCAGTCGGCGTTGTTTACCATGATGGCGTCGTTCGGACCGCTGCCGAATTTGAGATACGGCATGAAGTTGCGGCGGATGCCGGCGAGATTGTCGTCGATGTCCTGCGGGGTCAGCAGCTTGCGCGCCTCGTCCTTGAACGACGGGTCGCCGATCATCGAGGTGCCGCCACCCATCAGCGCGATCGGCCGATGACCGGTCTGCTGCAGCCAGTGCAGCATCATGATCTGGATCAGCGAGCCGGCGTGCAGGCTCTTGGCGGTAGCGTCGAAGCCGATATAGGCCGTCACCGTCTCCTTGGCGAAGATATTGTCGAGGCCGGCATCATCCGAAGTCTGGTGGATGAAACCGCGCTCGCTCATCGTGCGCAGGAAATCGGATTTGAAGGCGGACATTGTTTCTTTCCCGAAAGCACCCGGCCGCTGCGGCTCGGACGTGCATGAACGCGGGCGTTTAGCATCCAAGCGCGATCAGCAAAAGTGGTTTCCGGTTTTGCGGCCCGGGCGGGTGGCCAAGTAGGGCAACGACTCGGGTTAACGGGTTCCTTCGGAGCCTTCGCCGGCGCGTAGGCTGACGGAAACGAAAAACCCGCCTGTGCGGCGGGTCACTGGCGCAAATCAGCACCATAGAGGAATATGTACCATAGCTGAGGGCACAGAGTCAAGAAAAAATTCCTATCGTGAAAAGCTGCCGGTACAGAAGCTGCCGACACCGCTGAACTGGCTGCCGTCAGGTTTTACCTGAGTTCGGAGCCCTAGATGGCCAAGCCCACTTCTTGCCTCATCCTTTTGGCTGGCGTATTGAGGCGCCGCGCAGGGGCAGGGCCGAAGCGCCACGACGGCGCCATCCCGCAGATCAGACCCGGAAAGCTCCCGCGATGAACAGGAACTATCTCCTCCTCTTTCTGTTCAGTCTGCTGATGACTTTCGGCGGCCTGATGAGCCTTCCGCCGGTCGACCGCGACGAGTCGCGTTTTGTCCAGGCCACCAAGCAGATGGTCGAAACCTCCGACTATGTCGACATCCGTTTTCAGGATGCCTCGCGCTACAAGAAGCCGATCGGCATCTATTGGCTTCAATCGGCGGCCGTGGCGCTGAGCGGCGAGGGCGCGGCGGCGCCGATCTGGGTCTATCGCCTCGTCTCCATGCTTGGCATTGCCCTGTCCGTCGTCGGTATCGCCTGGACGGGCACCAAGCTCTTCGGGGCCAATGCGGGTCTCGCCGCCGGTCTGATGATGGCGGCGATCTTCGCCACCGCCTTCGAGGGCCGCGACGCCAAGACCGACGCGATGCTGCTGGCTTGCTGCGTTGCGGCTCAAGGCGCGCTCGCCCAGATCTATCTGGCGTCGCGGCGAAAGGAACCGATAGCCGCCCATCTGCCGTGGGTCTTCTGGGCGGCCCAAGGCCTGGGGATCCTTATCAAAGGACCCGTCGCCCCGCTGTTGTCGGTACTGACGGTCGCCACCCTTTTCGCCTTCGAGCGCGACTGGCGCTGGATCCTGAAGCTGAAGCTCGGGCGCGGCGTCGCTCTGGTGCTCCTTATCGTGCTGCCCTGGGTCGCGCTCATCACCTGGAAGAGCGGTGGCGCCTTTCTGCAGGATGCCGTCGGCAAGGACATGGTGGCCAAGGTCGCGTCGGGTGAGGAGTCGCACGGCCTGCCGCCCGGTTTCTACATGCTGACCTATTCGCTGTTCATGTGGCCCTTCGGCCTGATCGCGGTCGGCGCCGGGCTCCAGGCCCTCAACCGGTTGCGCGACGATCCGCGGCTGCGTTTCTGCCTCGCCTGGTACATTCCGTTCTGGCTGGTGTTCGAGTTGATTCCGACCAAGCTGCCGCACTATGTCCTGCCGGCCTATCCCGGCATGGCGCTGCTGATCGGCTGGCTGCTGACGTTGTCGCCGCAGGAGGCGAATGCGCCGCTCAAGCGCTGGCAGAATTGGTTGTGGTGGTCGACAGCATTCGGTCTGGTCGTGGTCAGCCTCGGCCTTGCGGTAGTCTGCATCGAAGCGCCGATCTACCTCACCGGCACCTTCTCCTGGTGGAGCATCCCGGCCGCTGCGGCGGCGCTGGGGGCGGGCTATTTCGCCTTTTCGCGGCAGCTGCAAGTGCCGCTGCGCCGCATCGGCGCCATCGCGGTCTGCGCGGGCATCACCTATGGCCTGCTGTTCGGCGTCATCGCGCCTTCGCTGAAGCCGATCTGGCTGAGCCCGGCCGTCGAGGCGGCGGTCCGTGCCAACAGGCCCTGCGAGACCACGGTGCTCGCCTCGGCGGAATATCACGAGCCGAGCCTGGTGTTCCTGGTGGGCACGAAGACGGTGCTGACCGATGTCGATGGCGTCGCCAGGCATCTGCTTGGCGACCCGGCCTGCGCGCTGGCGCTGGCACAGGTCGGCGACGAGCAGAAATTGAACGGCCTGCTGGCCGCACAAGGCAAGTCGGCAAACCGAGTGGCGCGGATCGACGGGCTCAACTACTCGTCGGGAGACAAACTGTCTCTCGGCCTCTATCGTGTGGCCCAATGACGGCTCGTCGATGCCCATGACGGCAACAATGGGGTCGAATTTCCAATGCTGGTGAAATCGCGCCCTTCCGTTTCCGGCCTGCTCCTTGGGCTAGGGCGCCGGTCCGTCGACAATTTTCGCGATACGATGCAGATCGTCAAAAGGCGCTTTGCCGTCCGTCCGGCCAGATACCCGAACATCTTGTGGTCGGTCTGGGTGCTGGTCTGGGCTTTGTTGACGGCAGCAGCGTTCGTCCGCCTCGACACGCCGGCCGGAATGCTTCACGGCCAGTGGTCGGCGAAATTTGTCCGACTTGCCGACTTTTTCACACAGTTCGGCCTGGGTGGCTGGTATCTCATCCCGTCGGCGCTTCTGCTGGTTGCCGCGAACCTGACGAACTGGCGAAGCCTCTCGAGGCGCTCGCTGATGCTCGCCTACAACTGGACCTGCCTGGCTTTTCTGGTGCTGGGCGCCGTCGGCCTGTCGGGCCTCGCCGTCAATGTGCTGAAATACGCGATCGGTCGGGCTCGCCCGCTCTATTTCGGCGACTTTGGTGTGCTGGCCTTGCATCCCTTCGCTTTTGATGCGCGCTTCGCCGGCTTCCCGTCCGGCCATGCCACGACCATGGGCGCCGTATTCGGCGTCGCTCTGCTGCTGTTTCCAAGGCGCTGGTACATCGCATTGGCGATCACGGCTTGCATCGCCTCGACGCGGGTCTTCGTCGGCGCGCACTATCCCAGCGACACCGTTGCCGGCTTCGGCCTCGGCTGCGCCTTCGCGCTGGCCTGCGGGCTGCTCTTTGCCCGGCTCGGCTTCATCTTTCGTCCGATGCCGTCCGGACTGCCGGTCCGCAAGAACACATTTCGGCTGGTCGGACCGACAAGGAAGGCCTGAACGCTCGGTTCGGCTCGAACCGCCCCTGGCGTGCGCCTTTCCCTGAGACGAGGAGGCTCGTACGTGGCTGCAGTTCTTCCCCGTCTATCTCAGCCGCTTCGGCCGCGGATCCGACAATTCACCGGCAAGCCGGCGGTCGAGATAATCAGCGCATTCCTCGAGCAACAGGTCGGCGTCGTTGGAGAAGAAATGGTTGGCGCCGGGCAACGTCTTCTGCGTGATGGTGATGCCTTTTTGCGTGTGCAGCTTGTCGACCAGGCCTTGCACATCCTTTGGTGGCGCCACCTTGTCGGCATCGCCATGGATGATCAGGCCCGATGACGGGCAGGGCGCCAGGAACGAGAAATCATAGGTGTTGGGCTGCGGCGCGATCGAGATGAAACCTTCGATCTCCGGCCGGCGCATCAAAAGCTGCATGCCGATCCAGGAGCCGAAGGAGTAACCGGCGACCCAGCAACTCTTGGAATCCGGATGCAGCGACTGCACCCAATCCAGCGCTGCGGCGGCATCCGACAATTCGCCGGTGCCGTGATCGAATTCGCCCTGGCTGCGGCCAATGCCGCGGAAATTGAAGCGAAGCGTCGTGAAATCCCGCTTCTGGAACATGTAGAAGAGGTCGTAGACGATCTTGTTGTTCATCGTGCCGCCGAACTGAGGGTGCGGGTGCAACACGATGGCTATCGGCGCGCTCTTTTCCTTGGAAGGCTGGTAGCGCCCCTCCAGGCGGCCGGCAGGACCGGTGAAAATGACCTCAGGCATAAAATACTCCACTTGCAACGAATGCGCGGCGCCCGGAACATGTCTTCCTCTGGCCTTGACGCAGGGCGAGCGTCTTCTTAGAAGCTAGTTTAGAATTGTTCAAAACTGAGTGGCAAGACATCGAGCCGGGCCACCCGCGCCGCAAGCCGCGTAAATAGGACGCCTCGCCTTGGAATTTCAAGGAAATAACGCGATACGTCGGCGGAATGGCTTCTAACGGGACCAACTGGACGAAAATGGCCGCAAAACGAGCCTATCTCGACTACAATGCCAGTGCGCCGCTGCTTGCAGTGGCCCGCGAGGCTATGGTCGCGGCGCTCGATATCGCCGCCAACCCGTCCTCGGTCCATGCCGAAGGGCGCGCCGCGCGACGCCTGATCGAGACCGCAAGGCGTGACGTGGCGGCACTTGTCAACGCCAAGCCCGAGCACATCGTGTTCACCTCCGGCGCGACTGAATCTGCCTCGACGCTGCTTTCACCCGATTGGCAGATGGGACGCGGCGCCATACGCATGAGCCGGCTCTACGTGTCCGAAGCCGATCATCCCTGTCTGTTGAACGGCGGGCGCTTCCCGGCCGGCCTGGTGACGCGGCTCGGCGTCGATGCTGACGGTACCGCCGATCTTGCAGCCTTGGCCGCAGCGCTTGTGGCGCATGACAAGGCCGATGGCCTGCCGCTGGTCGCCATCCATGCCGCCAACAACGAGACCGGTGTCATTCAGCCGATCGATCGCATCGCCGGGATCGTCAAGCAGGCGGGCGGCATCCTCGTCGTCGACGCCGTCCAGGCTGCGGGGCGCGTTTCAATCGACATGTCAGCGGGTTACGCCGATTATCTGATACTGTCTTCGCACAAGATCGGCGGCCCCAAGGGCGTCGGCGCCATTGTCGCCGCCTCCAATCTGATGATGCCGAAGCCGCTGATCAATGGCGGCGGCCAGGAAAAGGGCCACCGTGGCGGCACCGAAAACCTCGCCGCCATTGCCGGTTTTGGCGCCGCCGCATGCGAGGCTCTGGCCGGGCTGCCGGCCATGGATGCGGTGCGGCAGCGCCGCGACGAGATCGAAGCCATCGTGAAAATGTTGGTGCCGGACGCGGAAATCTTTGGAACGGGTGCGCCAAGGCTTGCCAATACGACATTCTTCGCTATTGCGGGCGTCAAAGCCGAAACCGCTCAGATCGCTTTCGATCTGGCCGGCGTGGCGCTATCGGCCGGCTCGGCCTGTTCGTCGGGCAAGGTCGGACCGAGCCATGTGCTGAAGGCCATGGGATACGGCGACAGTCTTGGCGCCTTGCGCGTGTCGATCGGTTCGGCGACGGGCGCTGAGGATATCGAGCTGTTCCGCACCGCGCTGGCGGGGATCGCCGCACGGCAAACCGCCAGGGATAAGGCGGATAGAGACCAGGCCGCGTGAGCGGTTGGACAAGTTTGGGCCTTTCGGCCTGGTAGAGCCGTGCGTTTCATATTGGCCGGGTGAATTTCCGGTCGAGGCGCACTATATTGAACTCACGCTGCCGCTAGCGCTTTTTCGGCGTTGAATGGCAGTGCCATAGTTTGAAAACTGTCGGGCCTTGACCCCGGCGTGGATGGAGAACGCATATGCCTGCTGTGCAGGACACGATCGATCGGGTCCGAAAGATCGACGTCGACCAATACAAATATGGATTCCAGACCGAAATAGCGATGGACAAGGCCCCCAAGGGCCTGAGCGAAGACATCATCCGTTTCATTTCGGCCAAGAAGGACGAGCCATCCTGGATGCTGGAATGGCGTCTGGAAGCGTATCGCCGTTGGCTGACGCTGGACGAGCCGACCTGGGCGCGCGTCCATTATCCGAAGATCGATTTCCAGGACATCTACTATTACGCTGCGCCGAAGAGCACGCCCGGCCCGACGTCGCTGAGCGATGTCGATCCCGAACTGCTGAAGGTCTACGAGAAGCTCGGCATTCCGTTGAGGGAACAGGAAATTCTCGCCGGCGTGCAAAAGGCTGACGCCTCCGAGCTTGAGGAAGCCAGCGACAATGTCTACAAATCGGGCCGTGTCGCGGTCGACGCCGTGTTCGATTCCGTATCGGTCGTCACCACCTTCAAGAAAGAGCTGGCGCAGGCCGGCGTCATCTTCTGTTCGATCTCGGAAGCCATCCGCGAGCATCCGGAACTGGTGAAGAAATATCTCGGTTCGGTCGTGCCGACCTCCGACAATTATTACGCCACGCTGAACTCCGCCGTGTTCACCGACGGCTCGTTCGTCTTCGTGCCCAAGGGCGTACGCTGCCCGATGGAACTGTCGACCTATTTCCGCATGAACGAGAAGAACACCGGCCAGTTCGAGCGCACGCTGATCATCGCCGAGGAGGGGGCCTACGTCTCCTATCTCGAAGGTTGCACGGCGCCGCAGCGCGACGAGAACCAGCTGCATGCGGCAGTTGTCGAACTGGTGGCGCTCGACGATGCCGAGATCAAATATTCGACGGTGCAGAACTGGTATCCCGGCGACGCCGAGGGCAAGGGCGGCATCTACAATTTCGTCACCAAGCGCGGTGACTGCCGTGGTCACCGTTCGAAGATCTCGTGGACGCAGGTCGAGACCGGTTCGGCGATCACCTGGAAATACCCGAGTTGCATCCTGCGCGGCGACGATTCCAGCGGCGAATTCTATTCGATCGCCGTGTCGAACGGCTATCAGCAGGTCGATAGCGGCACCAAGATGATCCATCTCGGCAAGAACACGTCGAGCCGCATCATCTCCAAGGGCATCGCCGCCGGCTTCTCGCAGAACACCTATCGCGGCCAGGTCTCGGCGCACCGCAAGGCGACCAACGCCCGCAACTTCACCAACTGCGACAGTCTGCTGATCGGCGACCAGTGCGGCGCGCACACCGTGCCCTACATGGAAGCCAAGAACTCGACGGCGCAGTTCGAGCATGAAGCCACGACCTCGAAGATTTCCGAGGACCAGAAGTTCTACGTCATGCAGCGCGGCATCCCCGAGGAAGAGGCGATCGCCCTGATCGTCAACGGCTTCGTCAAGGATGTGATCCAGCAACTTCCGATGGAGTTCGCGGTCGAAGCGCAAAAGCTGATCGGAATTTCGCTTGAGGGCTCGGTCGGTTGACCGGACAGATATTCAGGAAACAAAAGAATGCTTGAAATCAGAAATCTGCATGCCCGCATCGTCGATGACGGCACCGAAATCATCCGCGGCCTGAGCCTGACGGTGAAAGCCGGCGAGGTCGCTGCGATCATGGGACCGAACGGCTCGGGCAAGTCGACGCTGTCCTACATCCTCGCCGGCCGCGAGGACTATGAGGTGACCGAGGGCGACATCCTCTACAACGGCCAGTCGATCCTCGAAATGGATCCGGCCGAGCGTGCCACGTCGGGCATTTTCCTCGCCTTCCAGTACCCGATGGAGATACCGGGCGTGGCGACCATGGAATTCCTGAAAGTGGCGATGAACGAGCAGCGCAAGGCGCGTGGCGAGGAGCCGTTGAAGATTCCGGAATTCCTGAAGCGGGTGAAGGAGGCAGCTGCCTCGCTCAGCATGGACATGGCGATGCTGAAGCGGCCGCTCAATGTCGGCTTCTCCGGCGGCGAGAAGAAGCGCGCCGAGATCCTGCAGATGAAACTGCTTGAGCCGAAGCTGTGCGTGCTCGACGAGACCGATTCCGGCCTCGACATCGACGCGCTGAAGATCGTGTCCGACGGCGTCAACGCGCTGCGCGCGCCAGACCGGGCATTCCTGGTCATCACCCATTACCAGCGCCTGCTCGAACACATCGTGCCGGACAGCGTGCACGTGCTCTACAAGGGCCAGGTCATCAAGTCGGGCGACAAGTCGCTGGCGCTTGATCTTGAGGCCAATGGCTATGCCGGCGTGATCGGCGAAGCCGCGTGAGATGCCAGAGGGCAGATTGATGAATATGCACACTCAACCGCAGCGGACGCAGGCCGAGACAGCGTTGATCGACGCGTTCGGCGACCGGCTGTCGCTGCTGCCGGGCGACGGCGCGGTGATGCTGAAGCGCGACGACGCCATCGAGGCGATCAAGCACGGCCTGCCGACTCGGCGCATCGAATCCTGGCATTACACCGACCTGCGCCGGCTGTTGAATGCGGTGCCCGACTTCGACCCGGCCGCCATGGCCAAGGCCGTTGCACCGATCGTCGATGGTTCTGCCGTGGTGTCGATCCTGAACGGCAAGTCCGACGCGAAGGTGCCGGCGGTCGAAGGCGTCGCCTTCCAGCCTCTGTCGGAGAAGCTGATCGATGGCAGCATCGCGCCAGGGCTCGATCCCTATGGCAGCGACGATGCCATCGGCGCGCTAAACACGGCGTTCGTCGCCGACGGATATTTTGTCGACATCGCCGATGGCACTGAACTGGAAAAGCCGATCGAACTGCAGAATTTGCAGGCCGGCGGCCAGACGCATGTGCGTTTGCCGGTGCGTATCGGCGCTGGCGCCAAGGCCGTCATCGTCGAGCGTCAGACGGGTGACGGGGCTGCTTTGGTCAGCTCGGTTAGCCAGCTCGTGCTCGGCGAGGGCGCCGAGGTGACGTGGCTGATCGTGCAGGAGCAGCCGGAAACGGCGACGCATCTGGCGCAGTTCAAGGCCCATATCGGCAAGAATGCGAAGCTGACGCTGTTCGTCATGAACGCCGGCGGCAAGCTCGTGCGTCAGGAGATCATGGTCAGGACGACTGGCGAAGGCGCCGATTTCAAACTGCGCGGCATCAATCTTCTGGCCGGCGACACCCACACCGACGTGACCATGGTTCTCGATCATGCCGTGCCGCACACGACCTCGACGGAAGTGATCCGCAATGTGGTGACGGGCAAGGCGCGGGGCGCCTTCCAGGGCCGCATCAACGTCCATCAATACGCGCAGAAGACCAACGCCAAGATGGCTTGCAACACGCTGCTGCTGTCGGACGACGGCGAGTTCTCGACCAAGCCCGAGCTTGAAATCTTCGCCGACGACGTCATCTGCGGCCATGGCGCGACCGTCACCGAGATCGACCACGACCATTTGTTCTACCTGATGGCACGTGGCGTCGACGAGAAGACCGCGAGGGGGTTGCTCGTGAAAGCCTTCGTGGCAGAGGTGATCGAGGAACTGGACGACGAGGCGATTGTCGAGGCGCTCGAAGCGCGGCTCGACGGCTGGTTTGTGGCACACGGGTGAAGTGATGAACGCGCCGGGCAAGATCGGAGATTTCTACGACGTCGAAGCGATCCGCGGCGATTTCCCGATCCTGTCGCGGGAAGTCTATGGCAAGCCGCTGGTCTATCTCGACAATGGCGCCTCGGCACAGAAGCCGCAGGTGGTGCTGGACACGATACAGCACGCCTATTCCCAGGAATACGCCAACGTCCATCGCGGCCTGCATTTTCTTTCCAATGCCGCGACGGACGCGTATGAAAAGGCGCGGGAAACGGTGCGCCGTTTCCTCAACGCGCCAAGCACCGACAACATCGTCTTCACCTCGAACACGACCTCGGCCATCAACACGGTCGCCTATGGCTATGGCATGCCCAACATCGGCGAGGGCGACGAGATCGTGCTGTCGATCATGGAGCACCACTCCAACATCGTACCGTGGCATTTCATCCGCGAGCGGCAGGGCGCCAAGCTGGTCTGGGCACCGGTCGACGATCTCGGCGTCTTCCACATCGAGGAATTCGAGAAGCGGCTGACCAGCAAGACAAAGCTCGTTGCCATCACGCAGATGTCGAATGCGCTGGGCACGGTGACGCCGATCAAGGAGATCGTGCGCATCGCGCATTCGCGTGGAATTCCCGTACTCGTCGACGGCAGCCAGAGCGCGGTGCATATGCCTGTTGACGTGCAGGATCTCGACTGCGATTTCTTCGTCTTCACCGGCCACAAAGTCTACGGCCCCTCGGGCATCGGCGTGCTCTACGGCAAGAAGGACATTCTTGAGGGCATGCGCCCCTTCATGGGCGGTGGCGAGATGATCGAGGAGGTGACGGAAGACATCGTCACCTACAACGAGCCGCCACACCGCTTCGAGGCCGGCACGCCGCCGATCGTCCAGGCGATCGGGCTGGGCGCCGCGCTCGACTATATGGAAAAGATCGGCCGCGAGCACATTGCGGCCCATGAGGCCGACCTCAAGAATTATGCGCATGAGCGGCTGCGCGCCATCAACTCGCTGCGCATCTTCGGCGACGCACCGGATAAGGGCGCCATCATCTCGTTCGAATTGCAGGGTATTCACGCGCATGACGTGTCGATGGTGATTGATCGGCAAGGCATTGCCGTCCGCGCGGGCACCCACTGCGCCCAGCCGCTGTTGAAACGCTTCGGCGTAACCTCCACATGCAGGGCATCGTTCGGCATGTATAATACCAGGGCCGAAGTTGACGCTTTGGCCGAGGCGCTTGAGAAAGCGCGCAAATTCTTCGGATGACGATTTGTTTGGGTGACGACCATGGATGATGTGAGCCACACCACCGAGACCGCACCGGAAGCGGCCATCAACCCGCTGGTTTCCGCCTCGGCGATTCCCGCCGACGAATTGGCGCGGCTGACCGACGACATCGTCTCGGCGCTGAAGACCGTCTACGACCCGGAAATCCCAGCCGATATCTACGAGCTTGGCCTCGTCTACAAGATCGACATCGAGGACAATCGCGCGGTCAAGATCGACATGACGCTGACCGCACCGGGCTGCCCAGTCGCCGGCGAAATGCCCGGCTGGGTGGAAAACGCCGTCGGCGCCGTCGAAGGCGTTTCCGGTGTTGAAGTCAACATGACCTTCGATCCGCCCTGGTCGCCCGATCGCATGTCGGAAGAGGCGCAGGTGGCGGTGGGTTGGTACTAGCGTCGAGCCCGGCACACTTGCGCCAGTGATAAAACTTCACCATTTTAGGTGAAGAATCATTCGGCAGGGCTTGAACCTGCATGGAATGGAAGGAAAAAGAATGGGACGCTTCGCCGTCATCACGATGACCGAAAAGGCCGCCGACCGGGTGCGCGAGATCGTCGCCACCCGCGACAACGCGCATGGCATCCGCCTCGGCATCAAGAAGGGCGGCTGCGCGGGCATGGAATACACGGTCGACCTGGTGACAGAGCCCAACACCAAGGACGACCATATCGAGCGCGACGGCGCCCATGTCTATGTGGCGCCCGAGGCCGCGCTTTTCCTGTTCGGCACCGAGATGGATTTCGAGCAGACGACGCTGCGCACCGGCTTCACCTTCCACAACCCGAACCAGAGCTCGGCCTGCGGCTGCGGCGAATCCGTCGAGTTGAAGCCGGCGGACCTCAAGGCGCTGGCAGAGGCACGCGCGGCAACCGCCGCTTAGCGTCTGGCGATGAGCGCCGAGGCGTATCGCTGGCGGTGTGCCTGTTGCGGTGAAGAATTTACCGGTCTTCCAACGGATATGGCATTCGATGCGCCCGTCAATCGGGACGCACTCGAAGAAGGCGGTCAATCGACCTTCCGAAAAAATGACGATTTCTGCGAAGTACGCCACGCCTCGGGCAAGACGGATCGGTACATTCGTTGCCTGCTACCTCTGCCGGTGCCCCAGCTATCCAACGAGTTCTGTTTCGGGGTCTGGATGTCGGTCTCGGAAAGAAGCTGGAATTTGTACCGAGATGGGTATGACAGAGGCCAATACGAGGAAGAGCTCTGTTTTGGGTATCTGATGCACGACATCCCAGAGTATCCAGGTTCGTTGCTCCTGCATGCCGATGTTGTGTTTCAGCCCGGTAATCAGCGGCCGAAGGTGTTTCTGCATGACGCAGACCATCCCTTGGTTGCGGTCCAACGCGGTGGGGTGGATGTGACCCAAATTGAGCGCTGGCTCGCTCTCACGCACCGGTCCAAAGCCGGGAGCAACTAATCCACCCACATTCCCGTCCGTTTGTGCCAGTCGGCGATCGATTCCTCGGGATAGACGTCGAACGCCTTGTCGCCCTTGCCGATATCGGGCTCGACCCAGTTCGCCTTGTATTTCAGCATCAGATGCACTCGGCTCGGTGGAATGGGCAGGTCGCTGTCGACAGCCGAGGCAAAGGGATGCACCAGTTCCGGCCAAGTCGGATCGTAGAGCCACAGCGCCGACCCGCACTTCTTGCAGAAATTGCGTTCGCCGGTCGATATCTCGCACCGCGGGTGCTCGTCGTCTTCGATCTCGGCCTGGTAGACGCCGAGGCTTCTCTTGCCCCTGACATTCAACGTTTCGTAGTCGGCGCCGAGATTGATGGCAAAACCGCCGCCGCCCTGCTGCTTGCGGCAGATCGAACAGTAGCACAGCATGAATGGCGCCGGCGTGTGGCTCTCCACCTCGAAGCGGACGGCATTGCAGCGGCAGGACCCTTTGAGCAAAAGCGGCATGGCAAAACTCCCACGGATGGCTCTCAACCTGTCAGCATGATTTTGGTTGCGGCGATGACAAGGTCAAATGCCGGTGACATGATCGCGGCATGGACAATGAACGCATCGCCGAACTGTTCGAGGGCCTCGGCCCGGTCAGCATCCGAAAGCTGTTCGGCGGCAAGGGCATCTATTTCGACGGCGTCATCGTTGCCATCGTGCTGCGCGGCGAATTGATGCTGAAGGCAGACGACCAGAGCGCGCCCGAGTTCGAGGCCGCCGGCTGCACGCAATGGACCTATACCGGCTCCCGCCACGGCAAGCAGGTCTCCATGCCGTACTGGAGCGTTCCCGACAGCGCCTTCGATGATCCCGACGAGATGACGGTCTGGGCAAGGCGAGCGTATGAGGCGGGACGAAGGGCGGCGAAGTGACGGGCAATAATTGGGAACGTCGGCGGGACAGTACCCCCCTCTGGCCTGCCGGCCATCTCCCCCGCAAGGAGGGAGATTGGCAGTTTCAGCGTCTGCCTGCTTTTTTCAACGTTGAAGATTGGCGGAGGGTTTGATGACATTCGATCTCCCTCCTTGCGGGGGAGATGTCCGGCAGGACAGAGGGGGGTGCTGTCCCGCCGACATTGGCGGCTACAGCGCCTTCGCAATCCTTGCCGCAAGCCGCGCATTGTTCTCCACCAGCGCGATGTTGGTCTTCAGGCTCCTGCCGCCGGTCAGTTCGAGGATTTTCGACAGCAGGAACGGCGTCACCGCCTTGCCGGTGACGTTGAGCGCCTCGGCCGCCTTCTGCGCGGCTTCGATGTAGCCGGCCATCTCTTCGGCCGGGATTTCATGGTTCTCGGGCACCGGATTGGCGATCAGCATACCGCCGGTGAGCCCCAGCGAGGCCCGAGTCTGGTAGAAATGCGCGATCTCTTCCGGCTTGTGCAGGGTCAGCGGCGCGCGGAACGGCGAATGCCGCGACCAGAAGGCCGGCATCGTCTCGCAGCCATGGCCGATCACCGGCACGCCGCGCGTTTCCAGCACTTCCAACGTCTTTTCGATATCGAGGATGGCCTTGGCGCCGGCCGACACGACGATGACCGGCGTGCGTGCCAGTTCGTCGAGGTCGGCGGAAATATCAAAGCTCTTTTCCGCACCCTTGTGCACGCCGCCGATGCCGCCGGTGGCGAACACCTTTATGCCGACCATATGCGCAGCGATCATGGTGGCGGCGACCGTGGTGCCGCCTGTGCGCCCTTGCGCCACGGCAAAACCGAGGTCGGCGCGCGACAGCTTCATGGCGTCGCCTGTCATGGCAAGGGACTCACGCTCGCCGTCCGACAGCCCGATCTTGATGCGGCCGCCGACCACGGCGATCGTCGCCGGCACCGCGCCGCCATCGATGATGATCTTTTCGACATCCGCCGCCATGGCGCCATTGTCGGGGTAGGGCATGCCATGGGTGATGATGGTGCTTTCCAGCGCCACCACCGGCCGGCCGGCGGCCAGGGCTTGCGCCACCGGCGCGTGGATATCGATGAAGGGGCGGGCGGTCTCTGGGGTCATCTGGATCTCCAACCCGGAATGAAGCGCATCCTCATGGGGCGTGCGAAAAGATTCCGGCACTGTGAATTTGCCGGTCTCATGCCACTTCCTGCGCATCCGGCACAAGAGCCAACGCTTCCGCGAAGGTCGCCGCGGTGAAATCGGGAACGGCGTCGGCGCTTTCGATGGCCAGTGTTGCCGCGGCAATGCCCTCGCGCAGGGCCACCCGCAGCGGCAGGCCGTGCAGCAAGGCAGCGACCGTTGCGCCGGCCAGCGCATCGCCGGCGCCGGTGACGTCGGCGACCTTTCTTGGCGGCGGCGGCAGGATCGAGAAGGCGCCGGCTTCTTCGAAGCCCAACATGGCACTGCCGCCCGCCGTCACCACGCCGCTCTTGAGCCCCGCGCGTTTCAGCCCGGCGACGATGTCTTGCGGGGAAGCCGCCGCGTCCAGGTTTGCCAGCGCGATCGCCTCGCGCCGGTTCATGAAGACGACGGCCAGATTGCCAAGCACCGGCTTCAAACGCACGATCTTGGCCGGCGAAATGGCAATCGCGAAGACGGGCTTGCCGGCGGCAAGCGAAACCAGCCGCTCCAGTGCCGCCGTCGGCAAGTTGGCGTCGCAGAAGATGGCATCGGCCGCCGCGACCACCTCGCGGACCCTGGAGCGCCTGATCTGCTTGGGAAAGGCCAGGTCATAGAGCGCCATGTCGGCAAAGCCGACGATCAATTCGCCCTCGCTGTCGATGAGCGCCGTATAGCTGGGCGTCGTGCGGTCGAGGAACACCGCGGACAGGTCGGCAATGCCTGCCGCGGCGATGGCCCGTGAAACGGTATCGGCAGCGGCATCGCCGCCGCGCACCGACAGCAGCGATGCGGAGACGCCACGGCGAACCGCGCTGCGCAGCGCGTTGAAAACGCCGCCGCCGACATCCTCGCGCATCGTGCCCGGATTGGAGGCGGCCGGCACGTACGGGCCCGACACTTGGCCGCGCCGGTCGATATGGGCGCCACCTACGGCCAGTATTCTCGCGGATTTCAGCATGCAGGCGATATGACCTTTGTTATTCCAGTCGCACAAGCGCTAGGCTGCGTGACCGAGTTTCGCAACGCGAAGGTAGCGATTCGGCGGATCGAAACAATCGAGCCGCCTGGCCCAATGCGTTAGACATCGTGAAGCCAAATCGTGAGACAAAAAAAGAACAGATCTGGATATTTATTGTTTTTCAGATATTTGACCCCTCTTGCCAAACGAGAACAAAAAAGGTACAAATTGGGGCAGGGATTACGGATTGTCCGGCCTTCATTGACGACCAAGGGGTGATGTATCATGGCTCAGAATTCTTTGCGGCTGGTAGAGGACAAAGCGGTGGACAAATCAAAGGCTCTGGATGCGGCGCTGTCGCAAATCGAGCGGGCTTTCGGCAAGGGCTCGATCATGCGGCTCGGCGCGAACGAGCAGGTCGTCGAGATCGAAACGGTGCCGACCGGCTCGCTTGGCCTCGACATCGCGCTTGGCGTCGGTGGCCTGCCGCGCGGCCGCATCGTCGAGATCTACGGGCCGGAAAGCTCGGGCAAGACGACGCTGGCCCTGCACACGGTGGCCGAAGCCCAGAAGAAGGGCGGCATCTGCGCCTTCGTCGATGCCGAACACGCGCTCGATCCGGTCTATGCCCGCAAGCTTGGCGTCGATCTGGAAAACCTCCTGATCTCGCAGCCCGATACCGGTGAGCAGGCGCTGGAAATCTGCGACACGCTGGTGCGCTCCGGCGCCATCGACGTGCTGGTGGTCGATTCGGTCGCTGCGCTGACGCCACGCGCCGAAATCGAAGGCGAGATGGGCGATTCGCTGCCCGGCCTGCAAGCTCGCCTGATGAGCCAGGCGCTGCGCAAGCTGACCGCCTCGATCTCGCGTTCCAACACCATGGTCATCTTCATCAACCAGATCCGCATGAAGATTGGCGTCATGTTCGGTTCGCCCGAAACCACCACAGGCGGCAACGCGCTGAAATTCTACGCCTCGGTGCGCCTCGACATCCGCCGCATCGGCTCGGTCAAGGACCGCGACGAGGTCGTCGGCAACCAGACCCGCGTCAAGGTGGTCAAGAACAAGCTGGCGCCGCCCTTCAAGGTGGTCGAGTTCGACATCATGTATGGTGAAGGCGTGTCCAAGACCGGCGAACTGGTCGATCTCGGCGTCAAGGCCGGCGTGGTCGAGAAGTCGGGCGCCTGGTTCTCCTACAATTCGCAGCGTCTCGGCCAGGGCCGCGAAAACGCCAAGCTGTTCCTGCGCGACAACCCCGACACCGCGCGCGAGATCGAACTCGCGCTCAGGCAAAATGCCGGGCTGATCGCCGAGAAATTCCTTGAGAATGGCGGCTCCGAAGGTAGCGACGACGGTTTCGAGGAGGAATCGGGCGCGATGTGAGAGCCTCGCGCGATGGCCGGAGTTCGGCCATAATCTCGCTCTATTATCTCAGGCTTATGTAATCGAGTTCCGTGTTAATTGCGTTTCGAACCGCCGGCGTAGCGCCGGCGGTTTTTTGCGTCTTGGCAGGGAAACGGGGCCTGGCTCGGACAGCCGGCAAAGGTCGTGGAATGGACCAATTCCGTGTTTCTGGACAGGGTGAAGCGCGGCGGCTAAAAGGCCAACTCTATCTCTGGAAACGCAGAGACCATTTCCGCCGGTTTGCCGGCGGCTCTCTCGAAAAGGCAGCATTCATGAGTGGCGTGAACGAAATCCGGTCGACATTTCTCGACTACTTTCGCAAGGAAGGTCACGAGATCGTCGCGTCGAGCCCACTGGTGCCGCGCAACGATCCGACGCTGATGTTCACCAACGCCGGCATGGTGCAGTTCAAGAACGTCTTCACCGGGTTGGAGAAGCGGCCCTATTCGCGCGCCTCGACCGCCCAGAAGAGCGTTCGCGCCGGCGGCAAGCACAACGACCTCGACAATGTCGGCTATACCGCGCGCCATCTGACCTTCTTCGAGATGCTCGGCAATTTCTCCTTTGGCGACTACTTCAAGGAGCGCGCCATCGAACTAGCCTGGAACCTGATCACCAAGGAATTCGGCCTGGACAAGGACAAGCTGCTGGTCACCGTCTATCACACGGATGACGAGGCGGCCGGCTTCTGGAAGAAGATCGCCGGGTTTTCCGATGACCGCATCATCCGCATCGCGACCTCGGACAATTTCTGGGCGATGGGCGACACCGGACCTTGCGGGCCGTGCTCGGAGATATTCATCGACCGCGGTGAACACATCTGGGGCGGACCTCCCGGCAGCCCGGAAGAGGACGGCGACCGTTTCCTCGAATTCTGGAACCTGGTGTTCATGCAGTATGAACAGGTGACGAAGGAGGAGCGCATCGATCTGCCGCGTCCGTCGATCGACACCGGCATGGGCCTGGAGCGCATGGCCTCCGTCCTGCAAGGGGTGGAAAGCGTCTTCGAGACCGATCTGTTCCGTCATCTGATCGAGGCGGCGTCGTCCGCGCTTGGACAGGGGCCCGACAAGGAGACGGTCGCGTCCTTTCGCGTCATTGCCGATCATTTGCGCTCGTCCGCTTTCCTGGTAGCCGATGGCGTGCTGCCGTCGAACGAAGGCCGCGGCTATGTCCTGCGCCGCATCATGCGCCGCGCGATGCGTCATGCGCAGCTGCTCGGTGCCCGCGATCCCCTGATGTGGCGCCTGGTGCCGGCGCTGGTGCGTGAGATGGGCCAGGCCTATCCGGAACTGGTGCGCGGCGAACAGTTGATCACCGAGACGCTGAAGCTCGAGGAGACCAGGTTCCGCAAGACGCTGGTGCGCGGCCTCGGACTGCTGTCGGAGGCGACGGAAACGCTGCGTGCCGGCGACATGCTGGACGGCGAGACGGCCTTCAAGCTCTACGACACCTACGGCTTCCCGCTCGATCTGACGCAGGACGCGCTGCGCCAGCGCAGCATTTCGGTCGATCTTGCAGGCTTCACCAATGCCATGGAGCAGCAGAAGGCCGAGGCGCGCAAGCATTGGGCTGGCTCCGGCGATGCGGCCACCGAGACCATCTGGTTTTCGGTGCGCGAGAAGGCGGGCGCCACCGAGTTCCTGGGCTACGAGACCGAGCAGGCAGAAGGCATCATCCAGGCGCTTGTCCGGGACGGCAAGACCGTCGACAGCGCCGGCAGAGGCGATGCGGTGGCGGTCGTCGTCAACCAGACGCCGTTCTATGCAGAGTCCGGCGGCCAGATGGGCGACACCGGTATCATTTCAGGCGAAGGGTTCTCGATCGAGGTCTCCGATACGCAGAAAAAGGCTGATGGCTTGTTCGTGCACATCGGCAAGGTGGCCAGCGGCACCGTCAAGACGGGCGCCGCAGTCGAGTTGAAGGTCGACCATAGTAGGCGCTCCCGGCTGCGCGCCAACCATTCCGCGACGCATCTGATCCATGAGGCGCTGCGTGAGGTGCTGGGCAGCCATGTCGCGCAGAAGGGCTCGCTTGTCGCACCGGAGCGTCTGCGCTTCGACATCTCGCACAACAAGCCGATTTCACCGGAGGATCTCGAAGAGGTCGAGCGCATGGCCAACGAGATCGTGGTGCAGAACGGCCCGGTGAACACGCGCCTGATGTCGGTCGACGATGCCATCGCCGAAGGCGCCATGGCGCTGTTTGGCGAGAAGTATGGTGACGAAGTGCGCGTTGTTTCGATGGGCACCGGCATGCATGGCGCCAAGGCCAACCGGCCCTATTCGGTCGAGCTCTGCGGCGGCACGCATGTCAGGGCGACCGGCGATATCGGTCTGGTGCGTGTCGTGTCGGACAGCGCGGTCGCCGCCGGCGTGCGCCGCATCGAGGCGCTGACCGGCGAGGCGGCGCGAAAACATCTCGATGAGCAGGACCGGCGTCTGAAATCGGTTGCGGCGACGCTGAAGATTTCGCCGGCCGACGTGCCGGCACGTGTCGAGGCGCTGCTCGACGAGCGCAAGAAGCTCGAAAAGGAGCTGACCGAAGCGCGCAAGAAGCTGGCGCTGGGCGGCGGTGCAGGGCCGGGTGCGCCAGCCGAGAACGAAACGGTGGCGGGTGTCGGCTTCCTCGGCAAGGCGGTCTCCGGCGTCTCGCCAAAAGATTTGAAGCCGCTGGCTGACGCCGGCAAGATCTCGCTGGGTTCGGGCGTCGTCGTCTTCGTAGGTGCCGGTGAGGACAACAAGGCGAGCGTTGTGGTCGCTGTCACCGACGATCTCGTCGGCCGTTTCAGCGCCGTCGATCTGGTGCGCGTGGCCTCCGCCGCATTGGGCGGGCAGGGCGGCGGCGGGCGGCCAGACATGGCCCAGGCCGGTGGTCCAGATGCGTCCAGGGCCAATGATGCGATCGCCGCGGTAAAGGCTGCACTCGAAGCCGCCTGACTAACGGCCGTCACGGCGGGGAGCCCTATCTTTGCTGGGTAGTGCTGCCCCTCATCTGGTTGCCGCCATCTTCTCCCCGTGAACGGCAGGGCTATCGCATCTGGAATTCCTCCGATGTCTGCCCGGCACGGACCCCCACCCCTAACCCCTCCCCACAAGGGGGAGGGAGACTTCCGTTGGTGCTGGCCCAGGAGAATCGCCTTCTTTTCGGCGCCAAGAAGAATTAAAGGCACGCGGCAGCGTTCCCTCCCCCTTGTGGGGAGGGTTAGGGTGGGGTTCTTCTTCGCAAGAATCCATATGCGATAGCCCTGCCGTGAACGGAGAGAAGGGCGCTTTCGCGCACGATTTCGCTAATTGCCAGTGTTGAAGGGTAGCCGCAGAGATCGCGGCCAGCCACTTTCTCCGTTTACGGGGAGAAATGCCCGGCAGGGCAGTGAGGGACGGCACTAGCGCCACATAAGTACGGCGAAACCGCAGATCACTCGGTCTTTTCGGTTCTGGCAAAGCTCGCCCGCGCTGAAATCCGCTCCCACCAAGCTTGGATCGTCGGAAATTCAGCGAGCAGGCTTTGCCCTTCGGCGACCTTGACGAAATAACCGATGATCGGCGCCGCATGCAGATCGGCCAGGGTCAGCTGGTCGCCCAGCAGCCACGGCCCTGGCGCGTTCAGCGAGGAAAGCGTCTGAAGCGCCTTGCTTGCCTGCGAAATCCCGCTAGCGATCAGCGCCTCGTCGGGGGCTACTTTCTCCAGCCGCTCGACGGCGACCTCCCAGACCATGGATCTGTACGCATAAGCGTCGAGCATGCCGAGGATCTGGTTCATCGTTGCGCGGACGCGGAGTCCCGCCGGCTGAAGGCTCGGCCCGTCAAACGCCTCGTCGATATATCTGGCAATAGCGCTCGTCTCGAACAGCCGAAACCCATCATGCTCGAAAGCCGGGATGCGGGCGAACGGGTGGTGCTCGAAATACCAGGCGGGAATACCCTCGACGGCAAAGACATCGACCGGCACAAGCTCGTAGTCGATGCCTTTTTCCGTGAGCACGAGGCGGACAATGCGCACATAGACGCTGTAATTCGCCCCGTAGACGATGGGCTTGCCCATGCTGGCCCTCCCGAACCTCGAGAGGTCAGGCCATCGCCTTCTGCAGGTTCTCGTCGATCTTGTCGAGGAAGCCGGTGGTCGAAAGCCAGGGCTGGTCGGGGCCGATCAGCAGCGACAAGTCCTTGGTCATGAAGCCGGATTCGACGGTCTGGATGCAGACCCTTTCCAGCGTCTCGGCAAAGCGTTTCAGCTCTGCATTGTCGTCGAGCTTGGCGCGGTGGGCGAGCCCGCGCGTCCAGGCGAAGATCGAGGCGATCGAATTGGTCGAGGTTTCCTCGCCCTTCTGGTGCTGGCGATAGTGGCGGGTGACGGTGCCGTGCGCGGCTTCGGCTTCCACCGTCTTGCCGTCTGGCGTCATCAGCACCGAAGTCATCAGGCCAAGCGATCCAAAACCCTGCGCCACCGTGTCGGACTGGACGTCACCGTCATAGTTCTTGCAGGCCCAGACATAGCCGCCCGACCATTTCAGGCTGGAAGCCACCATGTCGTCGATCAGCCGGTGCTCGTACCACAGCTTCTTCGACTTGAACTCGGCTTCGAATTCGGCCTCGTAGACTTCCTGGAAAATGTCCTTGAAGCGGCCGTCATAGGCCTTGAGGATGGTGTTCTTGGTCGACAGAAAGACCGGATAGTTGCGCAGCAGGCCGTAGTTCAGCGAGGCGCGGGCGAATTCGCGGATCGAGTCGTCGAGATTGTACATCGCCATGGCGACGCCGGCGCCGGGCGCGTCGTAGACATCGTGCTCGATCACGTTGCCGTCCTCGCCGACGAACTTGATCGTCAGCTTGCCCTTGCCGGGAAAGCGGAAATCGGTGGCGCGGTACTGGTCGCCGAAGGCGTGGCGGCCGACGATGATCGGCTTGGTCCAGCCGGGGACCAGGCGCGGCACGTTCTTCATGATGATCGGCTCGCGGAAGATCGTGCCGCCGAGGATGTTGCGGATGGTGCCGTTCGGCGACTTCCACATCTTCTTCAGCTTGAATTCCTCGACGCGCTGCTCGTCGGGGGTGATGGTCGCGCACTTCACGCCGACGCCGTATTTCTTGATGGCGTTGGCCGAATCGATAGTCACCTGGTCGTTGGTCGCGTCGCGATGCTCGACGCCGAGGTCATAATATTCGAGGTTGAGGTCGAGATAAGGGTGGATCAGCTTGTCCTTGATGAACTGCCAGATGATGCGGGTCATCTCGTCGCCGTCGAGCTCGACGACCGGGTTCGCCACCTTGATCTTCGCCATGGAAAAAATGCCTCGTTCGAATGTTGATTGATTGCGGTCGGCCCCGCCGGGACAGGGACCTCGCCTATAGCAAAGCGATCCGAGCGGTGCAAACGGGGCAGCCGAAGACACAGGCTGCTGCTGTAGCAAGCGGGAAAAAAAAGCGATGCCGGCACCACCTCTTGAGAGGCAGCCGGCATCGCCTTTGTTTCGTGCTGCTGCGGAGACGACAGGGCTTATTGCAACGGTGTCCCGCCCGGGCCCGGGAATGCCGTGATCGGCGTGCCGTCGGTTATGTTGCCGGAGATCATGTTGTTCTTGAACGACTGGACAGCGCCGCTACCGGTGTTGCTGACCCCGGTGACATTGCCGAACACCGCCGATCCGCCGAGAAAGGCGATGGCGCTTCCGCTGCCGCTGGCCGCGGCACCGTTCGCGTTGACGCCGACGCCGGCATTGGCGCTGATTGTGGTGCCGACAATCGTCGCACGCACCGACGATGCCGCGGCGACGGATTTGACCGTCACCCCGTTGCCGGTGTTGCCGCTGACCAGGCTGTTGGTCAGCGTCATGTTCATGGCAAGGGTGTTGCCGGTGCCGTCGACAAGAATGCCGCTGCCGCTGTTGGTAATTTCCACCTTCGAAAGGATGGCATTAATTCCAATGGCCCCAGACGTTTTGATGAGAACACCTTCAGCGCCTGCCTCGGCTATCCGAGTGTTGCTTATGTAGAGTTCGCTGTTCCCGTTGGCGAGAAATTCGACGCCGTTGCTGGTTACCCTCTCTATGTTGGAATCCTCAATATGCAGTTGGCCTTGGCCAATCATACGCACTCCGTCCAAGCCGTTGCCTGCGCCGTCTATATCAAGGCCGCGAAGATGCACCACGGAGCCGGCAGGCGTGTTGACGACGACGCCGTTTACAAGGGAGGAGAGCACACCACCTTCAGTCGTCTTGCAGTCGATGGTGATGGATTTGGTGATGGTGACCGTGCCGAAGCCGCCCGGGTCGAGACAATTGATCTCGCCGCTCGTCGCCGTCTTCGAGATAGCACCGGCAAAGGTCTTGCAAGGCGCCGTTCTGCTGCAAGGATTGGCGTCGTCACCAACACCGGAAACCCACGTCCGTGTCGCCTGCGCGGAAGCTGGCGCGATCAGGAAAACTGACGCCACAAACAACACAGCGAGTGAAAGGAAAAACCGTACCAATTTCATTTGCCCCTCCTAGATTATGGCCAACGCCCTCGTCGGCCGCTGAAACCCGTGTCGAAATGCTGGGGCGCAGATAAAATGACGGGAGTATGCAAGGCGCACTCCGCCTTCCAAATACCATTCGTCGATACACATTGAACCCCAAGCGGGTCGGATATTATAGTGTTCTAATCTAATTTTCCAGTGACGCGCTGCGTCATCGTAAACAAATATGCACCCTGATCGTAGATGATTTCTAAGAATGCAAAACATCGTCGATGCCGGCAGCGAGCATGAGACGGTACATCTGTCGGCGATTTGGGATGCGGGTTGGTGGGACAAGGCAGTAAATGAGATCGGATTTATTCCGTTATAAACACCGAGGAGCCAGTCTCGTCATTTTTTCATACGCCGTGCGACGACTGGCTTGCCCAGACACGTGTGGCGACTTTCGCGAGCCCGACGGTCGAGTGCATCAAGAGTGCGACCATCGGATTTCTTAACGCAACCAAGGGAAGCGGCAGGTACGCGCTACAGCAATTTCTCAGTCGGGCGACCGACCGCTCTTCAAAAAGCCGTATCGATATGGCAGGACGCGGAGACTTCGTAGCGCAATCATCTGGAACACATGGCAGGAACGGACTTTCAGCGCGGCCTCGTGACCACCGGCCCGGCGATCATCCTCGTCGAGCCGCAGCTCGGCGAGAACATCGGCATGGTCGCTCGCGCCATGGCCAATTTCGGCTTGATCGAGCTGCGCCTAGTTAACCCGCGTGACGGCTGGCCGAGCGAGAAGGCACGCGCGGCGGCCAGCCGCGCCGATCATGTCATAGACGCAGTCACCGTCTTCGACGATCTGGCCTCGGCGCTCGCCGATTTGAACTTCGTTTTTGCCACCACGGCCAGGCAGCGAGACGGCTTCAAATCCGTGCGGGGTCCGGTGGAAGCGGGCAGGATGCTTCGGGCCCGTCACGCAATGGGGCAGCGCACCGGCATCCTGTTCGGACGCGAGCGCTTCGGCCTCTACAATGACGAGGTTGGCCTAGCCGACGAGATCGTCACCTTTCCGGTCGATCCCGATTTCTCCTCGCTCAACATCGCCCAGGCCGCGCTGCTGATGTCCTACGAATGGATGAAGTCCGGCCTCGAGGACGAGACCAAGACCAATTTTTCCGGCCCGGATATGAAGCCGGCAAGCAAGGAAGAACTGCACGGGCTGTTCGCCTATCTCGAAGGTGCCTTGGAAGCGCGCGGCTATTTCCGGCCGGCCCCGAAGAAGCCGAAGATGGTCGACAATCTGCGCGCCGTACTGACGCGCCCCGGATTTGCCGAACCGGAGCTCAAGGTGCTGCGCGGCATCATCTCGTCGCTCGACCGGTTTTCGCCGGCGATGCCGCGCGGCGATGGTTCCCCGGGCGACGATCCAAGGCGGTTGCCCGCGGCCGCCGCACGTGCCCGCAAGGCGGAAGGCAATAGCCTTGCCGACACCGTCAAGGACGACGACATAACGCCATTCGGCGGAAAGGGCTCCGACAATGACTGAGCGGCCGATCCTGATGTTCGATTCGGGCATCGGCGGGCTCACCGTGCTGCGCGAAGCGCGCGTGCTGATGCCCGATCGCCGCTTCGTGTATGTCGCCGATGACGCCGCGTTTCCCTATGGCGCCTGGGAGGAACCGGCCCTCAACGCCCATATCCTTGGCCTGTTCGGCGCGCTGTTGGAAAAATTTCGGCCCGAGATTTCGGTCATCCCCTGCAACACCGCGTCGACGCTGGTGATCGATGCGCTGCGCGCGAAATTCCCGGGCCATCCCTTTGTCGGCACGGTGCCGGCGATCAAGCCGGCGGCGGAGCGCACGCGCTCCGGGCTGGTCTCGGTGCTGGCGACGCCCGGCACGGTCAAGCGTCAATACACGCGCGACCTGATCGGCAAATGGGCGCAGAAATGCCATGTGCGGCTCGTCGGCTCGGACCGGCTCGCCCCGCTGGCCGAGATTTACATGCGCGAGGGGTTCGTCGATGAGGAGATCGTGCGTCAGGAGATCGCACCATGCTTTGTCGAGAAGGATGGCGCCCGCACCGACATCGTCGTGCTCGGCTGCACGCACTATCCGTTCCTGGCCAACCGCATGCGCAAGACCGCACCCTGGCCGGTCGACTGGATCGACCCGGCCGAAGCGATCGCCCGCCGCGCCATGTCGCTGCTTGCACCGGTCGACGGACCGCTGCCGGTGGGTGAGCCCGACATTGCAGTCTTCACCTCCGGCAAGGTGGACTTCGCTACCAGCCGGCTCATGCAGGGCTTTGGCCTGACGGTCGCCTGATATCCGGAACATTGGCTGGCTTGTCGCGTTTTCTCTCAGGCAATGAAGGGAGAATCAGCCATGCCAGCCACCTCGAAAGCCCAGCAGAAAGCCGCTGGCGCCGCTTTGTCGGCCAAGCGCGGCGAGATGAAGAAGGGCGAACTCAAGGGCGCTTCCAAGGGAATGTACGAATCGATGAGCGAGAAGCAACTTGAGGAATTCGCCGAGACGAAGCGCAAAAGCCTGCCGGAGAAGAAATCGAAACATTAGGGATCAGGGCATCCGCGTTTCGCCATCGATAACAAGCTCGTCCATAAGAACATGAGCCGGAATGAAAAAGCCCGCGGCCAAGACCGCGGGCTTTGAAACGATATGTCGGCCGCCTGAGACCGAACCGGGAGCCTACCAGCGCGCCCAGCAGCGCTTGACTTTGTAACGGATGACCCTCTTGTGGCCGTGCCGCCAGACAATCTTCTTCTTGACCACGATGCGGCAGACCTCGTGCTGCCGGTGGCCACTCCAGTGCCGCGCCATTGCCGGCTCCGGCGTTATGACCGCCATGGATCCCGCCAACACCGCGGCTCCCGTCAGCGTAAGGAAGAACTTCTTCATGCGAATTGTGGCTCCTTTGCTCAAGTCCCTTCCTAATGCCGTTGGCGCAACCTCCCGCCACGTCCGGCACCGCACTCAACCCAGAGACGCTATATCGCCGCCAAACCCAAGGCCAGCAGTGAGCTTGACACCGGTTAAATCTCCGTTTAATCAGCGCGCCAACACCGGGCCGCAATGCCCGGTGGTTTTCTTTATGTGCGCAAGATGCGTGGAAACTCAATTCTGCTATCTTGTTTGAACTGACGTGTCCCGTGGGTTTTCCGCCGCGTTGCGTGGGAAAACCCTGTCAGGTCTCGAAAACGGAGGCCAGAGGAGGGCGCGTTTCCTTCACCCGGACCATGAGGTTCCGGGTGTGTTGTTTTGAAAAGGGAATGCGATGAGCAAGCGCGAATCCGCGAAGTACAAGATCGACCGCCGTCTTGGCGAAAATATCTGGGGCCGCCCGAAGTCCCCGGTCAACAAGCGTGAATACGGCCCCGGCCAGCATGGCCAGCGCCGCAAGGGCAAGCTTTCCGATTTCGGCCTGCAGCTGCGCGCCAAGCAGAAGCTGAAGGGTCACTATGGCGACGTTTCGGAAAAGCAGTTCCGCAAGGTCTATGAAGAGGCGGACCGCCGCAAGGGCGACACCTCGGAGAACCTGATCGGCCTGCTCGAGTCGCGTCTCGACGCGGTCGTCTACCGCGCCAAGTTCGTGCCGACCATTTTCGCCGCTCGTCAGTTCGTCAACCACGGCCACGTCAACGTCAACGGCAAGCGCGTCAACATCGGCTCGTACCGCTGCAAGCCGGGCGACGTCGTCGAAGTCCGCGAAAAGTCGAAGCAGCTGGTCATCGTCCTGGAAGCGGTCGGTCTCGCCGAGCGCGACGTGCCGGACTACATCGAAGCCGATCACAACAAGATGGTCGCGACCTTCTCGCGCATCCCCGGCCTGGCGGACGTTCCATTCGCCGTGCAGATGGAACCGAACCTGGTCGTCGAATTCTATTCGCGCTAAGCGACGAATTCCATTCGCGCTGAGCGAACGCATTTGCGATACCATTCAAAGGCCGCCGTCGAGGCGGCCTTTTCTTTGTCTGCCTTTTCTTTCTCGGCCATGTCCGCTAATTCCGGGCGCAACGAAGTGCCGAACGATCGTAGCTCCAGGATTTTGGAACTGACGCCATGAACATGTTGCCAGACGCCGAATCGCTTGAACCAGCAGCCGACACCGCGGGCGGCTTCCATCCATTGTTTGCCGATGCGCCGTCCTCGGTCGAGTTCAACAAACTGCGCAAGCGGCTGTTGCGGCTGACCCGGCAGGCGATCGAGGATTTTTCGATGGTGAAGCCCGGCCAACGCTGGCTGGTCGCGCTGTCGGGCGGCAAGGATTCCTACGGGCTGCTCGCCGTGCTGCTTGATCTCAAATGGCGCGGGCTGCTGCCGGTCGAATTGCTGGCCTGCAATCTCGACCAGGGCCAACCGAATTTCCCCAAGCACATTCTGCCCGATTATCTCGACAGATACGCCATCCCGCATCGCATCGAATATCAGGACACTTATTCCGTCGTCACCGACAAGCTGCCTGCGGGCAGCACCTATTGCTCGCTCTGTTCGCGGCTCAGGCGCGGCCATCTCTACCGTATAGCGCGTGAGGAGGGGTGCTCGGCGCTGGTGCTCGGCCACCATCGCGAGGACATTCTCGAGACCTTCCTCATGAACCTGTTCCACGGCGGCCGTCTCGCCGCCATGCCGCCAAAGCTGCTCAACGACGACGGCGACGTCATGGTGCTGCGGCCGCTGAGCTATTGCGCCGAGGGCGACCTCGAGAAATTTGCTACCGCGATGCGATTCCCGATCATTCCCTGCGATCTCTGCGGCAGCCAGGAGGGTCTCCAGCGCAACGCCATGAAGGCCATGCTGGAGGGCGTGGAAAAGCGCATGCCCGGCCGCAAGGACACGATGCTGCGCGCGCTGTCGAACAGCAGGCCATCGCATTTGCTCGACAGAAAGCTGTTCGATTTCGCGGCGCTCAATGAGACCGTCGGCACAAGGCAAGCCGATGACATTTGACGATACTGCGATCGACTGGCTCGCTGGCCTTCTATCCGACGCCGCGAAAGCCGAAATCATGCCTCGCTTTCGCCGGCTGGGCGAGGGCGACATCCGCCAGAAGACCTCGGCCGCCGACCTGGTGACGGAAGCCGACGTCGATGCCGAGCGGCTCATCACCGAGCGGCTGCGTGAGCGTTACCCCTCGGCGATGGTCGTCGGCGAGGAGGCCTGTTCCGACAATCCGGCACTGCTTGATGGCCTCGTTGATGCCGATCTGGCGTTCGTCATCGACCCGGTGGATGGCACTTTCAACTTCGCCTCCGGCGTGCCCTTGTTCGGCGTCATGCTGGCGGTCGTGGTCAAGGGCGAGACCGTTGCCGGCATCATCCACGATCCGGTCGGCAAGGACTGGCTGATCGGTGCCAAGGGCGCCGGCAGCCATATCCGGCATGCGCATGGCAGCATCGAGAAGGTGCATGTCGCGGCACCTGCGCCGATCTCGGAAATGACAGGCTCGGTCTCCTGGCAGTATATGTCCGAGCCCGAGCGGTCGCGGCTGGCGCGCAACCAGACGAAGATCCTGTCGCAATTCGCCTATCGCTGCGCGGCGCACGAATACCGCCTGCTGGCCAGCGGCCATGCCCACTTCGTGGTCTACAACAAGCTGATGCCGTGGGACCATCTGGCCGGTGTGCTGATCCATGCCGAAGCCGGCGGCCATGCCGCGCGCTTCGACGGCAGCGCCTATCTGCCCTCGCATCTCGGCGGCGGCCTGCTTGTCGCGCCCGATCTGGAAAGCTGGCAGGAATTGCGCCGCGAACTCTGGGCGCAATAGGATCAATCCTGCGGCCAGTGTCCGAACCGGCGGTGTCCGGCTGAAGGAGCGGTGCAATCTCACGCAAATCCGGAGGCTCTCGAATGAAACCTCGGTTCGCAATTGTCGCGGCGGCACTTGCCGCCGCCTTGTTTGCCAGCTCCAACGAGGCAAGATCGCAAGAGCGCACCTGTCGCAATCCCGATCCCGTCGACACGATAAAAGAGATGTCCGACGCAATCTACGCCTGTTGGAAGCCGCCGCCCGGAACCGCCGGCATGTCCCTGACGCTGCGGTTCTCGCTTCGTCGCAACGGCACACTGATTGGCAAGCCTCGCGCCACGTATTCCGATCTGGGGACCGATGCCCAGCTCAGCCGGGCCTTCGTGGCTTCAATCCTCAGGGCACTCGACGATGCCCTGCCATTGCCCTTTTCGGACAGCATGGGCGAAGCCATCGCGGGGCGTATGCTTGCCCCTCGCTTCACGGCAGCCCTTGAGGGTGCGTCCTAATGCAAGTCGGTGATGTGCCCAGAGACGGGCGGGTTCTGCGGCTGGAACATCTTGCCGCGCTCGGCGATGAAAATCATCAGCAGCGCTGCCACCGAGACGCTGCAGAAGCCGGCGGCCAGCGGCGTCACCGTGCCGTTGAACGCCTGGCCGATCAGCGTGCCGAGAATGCCGCCCAAAAAAGTCTGCATGAAACCCAGGATGGATGACGCCGTGCCCGCCAGTTGGCCGAGCGGCTCCATGGCCAGCGCGTTGAAATTCGCGCCGAGGGCGCCGAACGGTAGCATGGCGCAGGCAAAGAAGGTGATGAACAGCCAGAGCGGCATCTTCATTTCCAGCGAAACGACCAGCCAGGCAAGGCTGATGACCAGGAACAGCAGCAGCGCGCTCTGCGACAGGCGGCGCATGCCGATGCGGCCGACAAGGCGCGAGTTCAGGAAGTTGGAGAAAGCAAGCACGCCCGCAACCCCGGCGAAGATGACCGGGAACATCTCGCCGACATTGAATATGCCGACATAGATCTGCTGCGCCGAGGCGATGAAGCCGAACATGGCGCCGAAAATGAAGGTGCTGGCGAAGGCATAGCAGATCGCAACGCGGTTGGTGAGCACGATGCGAAACCCGCCGACAATGGAGTTGACGGTCATCAGCCGGCGATGTTCGGGATGCAATGTTTCGGGCAGGCGAAGCAGCGACCAGGCCGAGACAATGAGTGCACCGACGGCCATGGTGACGAAGATCCAATGCCATGTCGCTAACAGCATGATGAACTGGCCGATGCCGGGGGCAATGACCGGTATCGCCATGAACACCATGAAGATCAGCGACATCACTTCGGCCATGCGTCGGCCATCGAACGTATCGCGCACGATCGAGACGGCGATGACGCGCGTCGCGGCAGCGCCAATGCCTTGCACGGCCCGGCACAAGAGGAGTGTTTCAAAGCTTGGTACAACGGCGGCCGCCGCAGCCGCGGCGACATAGATCACCAGCCCGGCGACAAGCGGTGCGCGACGGCCGAAGCGATCCGAGATCGGCCCGAAGAACAGCTGGCCGCCGCCAAAGCCCAGAATATAGGCGGTGATCACATATTGCCGGTGGTTTTCGTTCTCGACGCCAAGCGAGGCGCCGATCTGCTGCAGAGCGGGCAGCATGATGTCGATGGCCAGCGAGTTCAGCGCCATCAGCGCAGCGCACAGCGCAATGAATTCCCAGCGAGGAATGGGCAGTTTGCTTGCCGATTGCGGCGCTGACTTTTGCTGGTCCACGGCAAGTCCGATCTTTCAAACGAAAATGCGCCGGCGGGCCGGCGCATTGGCTCGTCTTGGTCCCTAGTTCAGGACATGAAAATTGCCGAGGTGCCCTGCGTTTCATGCATGTGTGCGGCGGTCAGGCGGCCGACATGCACGAAAACAAAAGTCAGGCGGCGCCTTTGACGCTGACGCCCTTTTCGACAAGGAATGTCTGAAGTTCGCCCGCCTGGAACATCTCACGCACAATATCGCAGCCGCCCACGAATTCGCCCTTGACGTAAAGCTGCGGGATCGTCGGCCAGTTGGAATATTCCTTGATGCCCTGGCGCAGTTCTGCGGAGTCCAGAACATTCACGCCTTTGTAGTCCGCGCCGATATAGTCAAGAATCTGGACGACCTGGCCGGAAAACCCACATTGCGGGAAACCGGGCGTGCCCTTCATGAAAAGGACGACGTCGTTGCCCTTCACTTCGTTGTCGATGTAGTCGTTGATGCCGCTCATTGAATATCCTTTCCCGCCTGTGGGAGTCAGGCTCGAAACATTTCCATTCAAATAAACCCAACGATTGCTCGAAACAAGACTTTAGCCGTGCCGTAGCTGAAATGGCGCAAAGGATGGGCTGTGTTGGGCCAAGCGGCCGTTGCGGCCTCTGTTGTCGATCGGGCAATGTTATTTGCGCGCACGCACACAGATGAACGCCGGCGCCAGGCTCAGTTCGGCAAAGTGGCGGGGATCGACGGTTTCCATTTCGGGCAAGGGAAGTGGCTCGACAAAGTGGTCGAGTGTCCAGCCGGTGTCGACAAGGCCGTTGAGAATGTCGCCGAGTGGCCTGCGGTAGGATTCGACATAGGGATTGGGTTCCCCGAAACCGCCCCAGTGCATGCCCCAGCGATTGGTCTCGAAATAGCTCTTCTCGCCCCTGCTGCGGGCATCCGCCCAGTCGCGCATCGGGTGACCCATCGAGAAGACCAGCCAGCTACCTGGCCGTGCGACGCGATAGAATTCCGAGAAAACCGGCTTGAGGGTCTCGACATAGTCGAGCGCCAGCGCGCAAAGCACGCCGTCGACACTGTGATCGGCGAGCCAGTCCAGAGGCTTCGTCATGTCGCCGACGCGGATCTCCACATCGAGCCCGGCGCATCGTCGGCTGGCGATTGCCGCCATCTCCGGCGTGACATCGAATGCCCTGACGCGCGCACCGGCCTGTGCCAGCTTTTCCGAGCAGATGCCGGACCCGCAGCCGGCATCGAGGATGTCGAGCCCGGTGACGTCGCCGACAAGTGCCAGCGAGGCCGGGCGCTCATAGAGCGCATTGTGCGGCTTGCCGGGAGCAAACGCATCATAGCGATCGGCAAACGAGGCGTAGGCTCGCCTAGCGATTGGCGTATCGCTGCTGCTGGTCATGGTTGCCGTCTTCGTTCTTGTGCGTTTTAGTCGGGAACGCTGGTCTGCAGCGCCAGCGCGTGCAGCACGCCGCCCATATTGCCCTTCAGCGCGTCATAAACCATCTGGTGCTGCTGCACGCGGGTTTTTCCCCGAAAGCTCTCGGCCACCACCTCGGCCGCATAATGGTCGCCGTCACCGGCGAGATCGCGAATCGTCACCTTGGCGTCCGGAATGCCGTCCTTGATCAGTTTTTCGATGTCGCGGGCATCCATTGCCATGGCAGAATCCTGTTTCGAGCGGCCGGTAGCCGGCCATTAGATGAGAGTCGGGCGAGCCTAAAGCCTTTCCGGTCCGGATTGAAGACGTTCTGTCCCATCAAGGGCAAGACGATCCGGGAATCTCAGGGAGAGATTTAGGCTTGTGGGCTAGCTTCATCCTCGGCAACGTCCTCACGCGTCGAAAAAGCGCGGCCAAGGCTGAAAGCCAGCACATAGAGGGGAATGTTGATAATCAGGCTGATTACGGGGAGATAACTCGTCATCTGCCAGGCTGGCGAGAAGAACGGTTGACCGTAACCGTCGCAGATAAGCGACGAGCCGTACTCCCACAGCGCCCCTATGACCACGGCGCAAGCGAAAAGCTTGATGCAGGTGACGATATGCCTTGCCCGTGCCGGATCCGGCGCAAGGCGGCTCCACAACACCAGGCAGACGATCGGGATCGCGTAGATGAGGTTCTGCGCGATGAGCATCGGGATAGCGCCGTTGGCCGCGGCAAGAAACTGCGCGCGTGTTTCCAGCTGGGCGCAAACCTCGCTTGAGGTCGTCGAAAGCAGGAAGAAGAGGAACGGCCCGAGGAACCAGAAGAAGAACAGCGACGGCCAGAAAATGACTGCAAGCAGCGCCCGGGCAGCCAGATTCTGTGGTTGGCCATGACCTCTGGACAAAATCGGTTTTCCGTTTGTCCCCGAAAACCGGTGTCCACTTTTGGGGATCATGCTCTGGTCAAGTGGCCTGATCCATGAAGCGTGGGAACCAGCCCTCGTGCGCCCCGGTCAGTTCGCTGACCGGGATTGCCCGCGCCTCGCCAAGCTTCAGTGCGCTGCCGCCGGTAGAGCCGATCCACGGCGCGAAGATGCCGAGTTCGCCCTGCTGCTTGCGGATCGCGTCCCATTCATCGCCATGCGGGTCGATCGACAGCGTCAGCAGATAACGGCCCTGATCCTCACCGAACCAGACCGGGATCGGATCGGTGCCGACAAGCCCGGGAACGGTCGCGCCGATGCCGGAGGCCATCGCCATTTCGGCCAAAGCCACCGCGATACCGCCATCGGACACGTCATGGGCCGCCGTGACGATGCCGGATGCGATCAGAGCGCGCACATGGTCGCCGACGCGTTTTTCATGGTCCAGATCGACCGGTGGCGGCGGGCCATCGGTGCGGCCGTGGATGTCCCTGAAATAGACCGACTGGCCGAGATGCGTTCCCCAGGAGTCCGGCGCGCCGACCAGCAGGATCATCTGGCCTTGCGCGGCAAAGCCGGTCCGCACCATCTTCGACCAGTCGGCGATCAGACCGACGCCGCCGATCGTCGGCGTCGGCAAAATGCCCTGGCCGTTGGTTTCGTTGTAGAGCGAGACATTGCCGGAGACGATCGGGAAGCCGAGTGCGCGGCAGGCCTCGCCGATGCCTTTCACCGCGCCGACCAACTGACCCATGATCTCGGGCCGCTCCGGGTTGCCGAAATTGAGATTGTCGGTGGCAGCCAGCGGCAGGGCGCCGGTGGCGGTCAAATTGCGCCAGCATTCGGCCACCGCCTGCTTGCCGCCCTCGTAGGGGTCGGCCTCGCAATAGCGCGGCGTCACGTCGGACGAAAAAGCGAGCGCCTTGGTTGGATGGCCGTCGACGCGCACCACACCGGCATCGCCGCCGGGAAGCTGCAGCGAATTGCCCTGGATCAGTGTGTCGTATTGCTCCCAGACCCAACGGCGCGAGGAAAGATCCGGTCCGCCGAGCAGCTTCAACAGCGCATCGGCCACGTCGGCTTGCGGCACGTCATCGGCGGCCAGCGGCGCCGGCTTCTTCGGCTCGACCCACGGCCGGTCATATTCCGGTGCTTTGTCGCCGAGATCCTTGATCGGCAGGTCGGCGACCTGATCCCCTTGGTGCAGCACGCGAAAACGCAGATCGTCGGTGGTCCTGCCGACGATGGCGAAGTCGAGCCCCCATTTGTGGAAGATCGCCTCGGCTTCCTGTTCCTTTTCGGGGCGCAGCACCATCAGCATGCGCTCCTGGCTTTCCGAAAGCATCATTTCATAGGCGCTCATGCGCTCTTCACGCACCGGCACCTTGTCGAGATCGAGCTCGATGCCGAGGTCGCCCTTGGCACCCATCTCGACCGCCGAGCAGGTCAGACCGGCGGCACCCATGTCCTGGATGGCGATCACGGCGCCCGAGGCCATCAGTTCGAGGCAGGCTTCCAGCAGGCACTTTTCGGTGAAAGGATCGCCGACCTGCACGGTCGGGCGCTTCTCGTCGATCTTGTCGTCGAATTCAGCTGAAGCCATGGTGGCGCCGCCGACGCCGTCGCGGCCGGTCTTGGCGCCGAGATAGACGACAGGCAGGCCGACGCCCTTGGCTTCCGACAGGAAGATCGCGTCGGTCTTGGCAATGCCGGCCGCAAAAGCGTTGACCAGGATGTTGCCGTTGTAGCGGGCGTCGAAATTGACCTCGCCGCCGACCGTCGGCACGCCGAAGGCGTTGCCATAGCCGCCGACCCCGGAAACCACGCCCGAAACGAGATGCCTGGTCTTGGGGTGGTCAGGCGCGCCGAAGCGCAGTGCATTCATCGCAGCGATCGGCCGCGCGCCCATGGTGAAGACGTCGCGCAATATGCCGCCGACGCCGGTCGCCGCACCCTGATAGGGCTCGATGTAGGACGGGTGGTTGTGGCTCTCCATCTTGAAGACGACGCAGTCGCCGTCGCCGATGTCGACCACGCCGGCATTCTCGCCCGGGCCCTGGATGACCTGTGGGCCCGTGGTCGGCAGCGTGCGCAGCCACTTCTTCGACGATTTGTACGAACAATGCTCATTCCACATCGCCGAGAAGATGCCGAGTTCGGTGAAGCTCGGTTCGCGCCCGACAAGATCGAGAATGCGCTGATACTCGTCGGGCTTCAGCCCGTGCGCGGCGATAAGCTCAGGGGTGATCGGCACGGAATTGGAAATGGTCATGGGCAGCGATTTTTATCCGGGGCGCGTTGGGATTTTGAGTCACGTCTTATCGCAAGCTTTAAGGCCGATACACCCATGGTTCGACGAAAATGACGGAAAACCGGACAAAACCACAGGGCGTCAGGAGAAGCTGTCGTAGCCGGCACGGCCTTCATCGAGAAGTCGCCGGATCACCGCGACTCCCTCGGCAATGTCCTTGCGCTGCCGTGGCTGCGAAATGCCGAAGCGGACGCCGTGGAAAACCTGCTCGGAACGGCCGGCCTTGAACTCATCCTCGTCGTCGATCAGCACGCCATGTTCGAGGCAGGCGTTCTTGAAGGTGCCGGAAAGCCAGGGATCGGGTAGGGTCATCCAGACAAAAGGCACCCTGTCGTGTGCCTTGAACGCGAAGCCGGCCAAAGTCTCTCGCACGATCGCGATGCGGGCGTGGATTTCGCCGATGCTGTTCTTGCGTATCTCGTCCGCCTGGCCCGACAGCACCAGCCTTGTATTCACCTCGGCCAGCAGGAAAGGCATGCCGCCGGTCATCATCTTGTGGGCGACGCGGATGCGATGGCGATAGGCAGGCGGGCAGGAAAGCCAGCCGCCGCGCACACCGGCCGCGACCGACTTGGACAGGCCACCCGCCACAATGGTGCGTTCAGGGGCATATTCGGCCAGCAACGGTGTCGGATCGTCTGTCAAATTGCCGTAGAGATCGTCCTCGATGAGGATGACATTGTATTCGCGCGCGACACGCGCGATTGCCTCGCGGCGCGCCGCCGACAAGGTCGCCAGCGTGGGATTCTGCGCCGTAGGCATCAGGAAGATCATCCTGGGATGCTTTTGCGCGCAGACGCGCTCGAAATCCTGGGGGTCGATACCTTCGTCGTCCGATGCCACCAGTGCGGTGCGTCGACCGATCAGGCCGGCGCTACGGGAAATCTGCGAGTAGGTGAGGTGCTCGAAGGCGACATAGTCGCCAGGGGTGGTGAGTGCCGCGATCGCCGCCATCACCGCGGCGTGGGTGCCGAGCGTGGGGACGATGGTCTCGGCATTAGGTCTGAACGAATTGCGCGATAGCCAGCGGGCGCCGGCTTCGTACCAGCGGTCGGGGAAGTCCCTGGTATAGCTTGAAATCTCATGCGGGTGGTCCTGCGTCGTGCGCGACAGGATATCGGCGATATCAGCGCCCTGGCCGATGTCTGGCGCTGCCGTGCTGTCGAAACGCAATTTGCCGCGCGGTGCATCGATATGGCGAGTGCCTTCGCCACTGGTGACCGGCGCCGGCAGGTTCGGTTTCGCGCCGTCGGCGCGCTGACCGAGTACATAGGTTCCACGCCCGACTTCGCCGCTCACCAGCCCGCGCTCGCGCAGCAATTGATAGGCCCGGCCGACCGTGCCGACCGTGGTGCCGATGTCGTAGGCGAGGTCGCGTTGCGGCGGCAGCTTTGCTCCGGCTTCGATCACACCCCGATCGATATCCGTTTCGATTGAATCCGCCAGGCGCTGATACAGCGGGCCGGAGCCGGCAGTGAGATCTGGAAGCCAATTTGTCATGGTGACAATTTTCTATATTGCGCCGAATTGTGAGTCAATACATATCGGAATTGCCAAAAAAGGGTGCAATTTGGAATTCGGGTAGGAAGAAAATGAGCACAATCGCTACAATCCGCTCTTCGAGAACCGAACTATCAGGTCAATCGGCACGCCCATCGAGCCAAAGTGGCTTTGTCACCCGTCTGGTGCGCTTGGCCAGGTCGCTGGCGAGATGGATCGGCCATCTGCTGGAGCGTCGGCGCAGCAGGCTGGCGCTTCTGGAAATGACTGATGACCAACTCAAGGATATCGGGGTCTCGCGCTGCGATGCCCACCGCGAGGGTATCAGACCCTTCTGGGACTGAAAGCCAAGGCATTTTGCAGCCAAGCGGATTCGCTTGGCGTCGCAGAGGTGCCACAATGCATGCCGCTCTAGCGGACGCTCGATAGCCGGGTGCGCGCAACGCCATGGTCCGCAAGGACGGCAACCACGCACAGCACGAGAAAAAGTCCGGTGATGGCGGCCGCCGAGATGGCAACGCTGGCCGGGCCGTTCCTGGCGACGTCCAGGAACGGGTAGGGCACCTCGCCTGCAAACGGCGCCCGCATCAGCGCATAGATCAGATAGGCGACGGGATAGAGCACCCACCAGGAGATGTCGCTCCAGCGCGTCCGACCGTCGGCGCCCGATGTCAGCCACCACAACACGAACAGCAGCGCCGTCACATAGTGCAGAAGGACGTCGCAGAGCAGGAACAGTCCCTGCGGCTGCCAGAGCTGTGCCAGCACCGCGGCGTAGATGATGAAGACCAACGCGATCGAAACGGCAACGCCGGCCCGTATGCGCGTCCCGGCGAAGGCCGGCAGCCAGGCATAGCCGGCGGGCGACAGCAGCGACACGTACACCAGCACCGCACCGATGTTGGTCAGGATGGTGAAGAAGCTGAAAACGAAAACGATGGAGCCAAGCAGGCTGCGGCCTGCCTCCATCGACGCCGGAATGCTGATGCAGAACTGCAGGACGAGCCCGGCCAGACCGATGGCCAGCCCCGTCATCTGCAGAAAGCGGCCCATGCGCTAGCTCTCTCATGTTCCCTGTCAAGGCTGAAGGCGAGAGGGAACAACTGCTTGGCGCGAGTGTGCAAAGCAGTCGGATTGGCTGGAACTGCACAGGGTCGGGGGTGGAGCTCAGAGACGACGGTTGATCAGACATCCGCGGGTTGGATACCGCCTTCCGTGTCTTCGTCTCGGGGCTGTCCTCGGTCTAGAGGGCGGGCGTCGGGCGGATTGGCTCGGCCACATAACTAGCGACGGGAGTTCCCCACCGTGGCCCCACCCCCGGCCCTGTGCAGCGGGCTGGGTCGAGACTCGTCTATGACGGTTCGACCTCCTGCCCAATGGCCCACAGGAAGGCGGCCATCTCGCGCGCGATCGCGGCCACGACCACCGGTGGCTTCTTGCCGGCGGCGTTGAGGCGACGATAGCGAGCGCAGAGCCGGACCTGCGCCTTCCAGGCGATGTCGCGGACAGCTTTGGGTAACCCCTCGAGCCGGAGCCTCAGGGCCTCGCTGACCCTGGCGGGATAGCGGTAAGTCCAGGCCGCTTCGACCAAGGCGCGGCGGGCGCGTCGATTGCCGGCGAGTGTAAGGCTCGACCTGCGGACCGTGTCGCCGGTCGAACGCTCCCCCGGAACCAGGCCGAGGAAGGCCATCAACTGCGGCGGTGTATCGAAGCGGCGCACATCCCCGATCTCGGCCGCGAAGATTACTGCGACCAGGAACGAGGCACCGCGCATCGCCTGATAGGCCTCGACGACCCGCGCCATGGACCAGGTGGGCACGACGGCGCTCAGCTGCTCGTCCAAGCGGCGTAGCCGCTGAACCGCGTCCTCGATCGCGTCGATCTTCTCTTGGAACACGATCTGCTGCGCCGGATGCTCGAAGCTCTGGCGGGCAAGCCAGCGCCGGTGCGCCAATGTCCAATGACCGCCGCCCTCGTAGATCCGACCATGGCGCAGAAGGAAGGAGAGCAGCTGCTGGCGTTTGCGGCGCAGGTCGTCGGCTCCGGATTCCCGAGCCCGCACCAGATCGCGGACAGCCTCGTGGACGACGTCCGGTACCCACACTCCGGTCAGTTCGCCCGCCCGATGCAGCCGCGCCAGAGTGACCGCCTCCCTTCGGTTCGTCTTGATGCGCTCGCCCGACCGCTTCGGAATCAGGGCGGGCGCAACCACCATGCAGTCGTGACCAAGATCGCGGACCTGACGGCAAAGTCCGTAACCAGTCGGTCCGGCCTCGAAGCAGACGTGCAGTCGATCGTACCTTTTTCCCAGCTTCTTGATCGTCCGCTCTATCGCAGCCGGCCTATTCTCGACCTCACCGAGAAACCGGACTTCGCCCGTGCGGCCGCCCGCTGCGATCGCCACCGCATGCTTCTTCTTGGCTACATCAAACGCGACAAATGCTTCGCTATACTCTCCCATGGCTCGTCCTCCGTGCGTGAGGATCGGCTCGGCCTATCCGAGCAACCCTCGTCTCTTAATCGCACGAAAGGGCGGGCCACCGATCTCAGGCCTCGGAACATGACGTCTAGGCGGTCGCGGCGCAGGCCGGATTGCCGGCTTGCCAGCGGGCGATGTCCGATCCGATGCGGGCACCGAGCGGATCGTTCATCAGCGGCCCGAACACATCGACGCGGCTTGAATTGCCTTGCGCCTGAACGACCAGCAACGGTTTGCCGCCATAGTGTTTGGCCGGCACCAGCAGGAAACGCGGCGTGCCGCTGAACGAATTCAGTTCATTGGCCATCTGATACTGTTTGAAGGCTGGGTCCTTGCTGGCGATCCAGCATTTATGGGCCGATATCGCCACCTGTTCCATGGCCAGCAGCGCTGCACTCTTGCCCGAGGGCACAGGCGTGCTCTTCGGGGTCGATTGGCAGGATGTGAGAGCGAAAGCCGCCGCGGCAACCAGCGCGATCGCCTTGCTCCTGGTCAAGCGGCACCCATCTCAAGCTCGGACAGAAACATCTTCTGGCCGTCAGACATCTCGCCCCACACCCGCGACAATGCCGGGTGCTGCGAGGCGATCTGCTCATAGGCGTCGAATTTCGGGTAGGCGTCGAGCAGGTCGCGGCGTCCTGTCATGGCGCGGAAATTGTTGAAGATGAACCGCGTCGGCGTCAGCCAGGCATCGGCGAAACTGATATCGTCACCGAGCGCGAAGGGCCCGTGCGCCATGCGCTCCTCGATCGCTGCCAGCCCGTGGTGCAGCCGGATGAACTGGGCGTCGATCTCGGCACTGTTTCGCTTCGGCATGGAATGAAGCTCGAAAAGCTTCATCATCGGGGTCAGCACATCGAGATCGGTGATGCGGGCGAACATGCGCACCAGCGCGCGGTCCTTGGAATCGGGCGGCAGCAGTGCCGGTTCCGGAAATCGCTCTTCGAGATACTCGGCGATGACCACCGATTCGACGATCGTTTCGCCTGAGCCGGTGATCAGCACCGGAATCCGGTTCATCGGCGAGATGGCGCGAAATCCTTCCGGGATGGGAAAGCCGGGCGGTGGCGCGATGATCTTGAGCGGCACGTCCTTGATGTAGGCCAGCGCCCGCACAATCGACGAGTAGGGCGACAACGGCCGCGAATAGAGTTTCATGACCGTTTTTCTCCCCCATGAACTGGACTTGCCTCGACAAAGAGACAGGAATGTCCGGATGTTTTCAAGACGCTTGCCTCGAAGAGGTCAGGCGGCGATGCCAAGCGCACTTTCGAACAGTCCCCGGCCGTCGGTACCGCCATGGGCTGCTTCGATCAGGTTTTCCGGGTGCGGCATCAGGCCGAGCACATTGCCGCGGTCGTTGATGATGCCGGCAATGTCGTTGATCGAGCCGTTGGGATTGGTGCCGTCCGCATAGCGGAACACCACCTGGCCTTCGCCTTCGAGACGGGCGAGTGTGTCGGCGTCGGCGAAATAATTGCCGTCATGATGCGCAACCGGCGTGCGGATGATCTGGCCTGGCTGGTAGCGGCGGGTGAACATCGTGTTGGCGTTGGTGATCTCAAGCTTCACTTGCCGGCAGACGAATTTCAGCGATGTGTTGCGCATCAAGGCGCCCGGCAGCAGGCCGGCCTCGACCAGGATCTGGAAACCGTTGCAAACGCCGATGACTGTCACGCCCGCGGCTGCCTTTTCGGCCACCGCCCGCATGACCGGCATGCGCGCGGCAATCGCGCCGCAGCGCAGATAATCGCCAAAGGAAAAACCGCCGGGAATGGCGATCAGGTCGACATCGGGGATTTCGGTGTCGGTCTGCCAGACAGTGATCGGCGGCTTTCCCGAAATCTTGGTCAGCGCCGCGATCATGTCACGGTCGCGGTTGAGGCCAGGCAGAAGGACGACAGCTGATTTCATTTCGGTTCGAAAGGCCTTTGGTTTTCGGCGAGTTCGCGTAAGTCGAGGCGTCGCTCTATGCGTTCGAGGCGCTCGTCCTGACGGGCGAGAATGCCATAAATGTTATGGATATCGCTTTGCGTCGCCACCATGTGACCCCGCATCACATTCAATTCCCGCTTCGTCTCGGAACCATCCTGACGAAGTTCACCAATTTCATGATGCACGCGCTTAAGAAGCTCGTACATCGGCTCATTCGTGACTTCCGGCATAGTGCCTCCGGCGCAACCTCAGGTAATCGCCACACTATAATTCTCAATCACCGTATTCGCCAGCAGCTTGTCGCACATCGCCTTGAGGTCCGCCTCGGCTTTGGCCTTGTCGCTTTCCGCCAGCTCGACGTCGAACACCTTGCCCTGCCGCACCGCGCCGACGCCGCCAAAACCCAGGCCCGACAGGGCGTGTTCGATCGCCTTGCCTTGCGGGTCAAGCACGCCGTTCTTGAGTGTGACGGTAATGCGGGCCTTGATCACGCTGGACATGCTCCTGTTCTGACTATCGGGTTGCAAGCCGCTATTCAGTGCGGCTTGCCTTTGAGGCCGTCGGTCGAGGCGACAAGCACCGGGCCGGTGGGGCGCGGCGGCTCGTTCTCGTTCATGATGCCGAGGCGGCGGGCAACTTCCTGGTAGGCTTCGACGAGGCCGCCCATGTCGCGGCGGAAGCGGTCCTTGTCGAGCTTGTCATGCGTCGCTACGTCCCACAGGCGGCAGGAATCCGGCGAAATCTCATCGGCGACGACGATGCGCATCATGTCGCCCTCGAACAGGCGGCCGCATTCGATCTTGAAATCGACGAGCTGGATGCCGACGCCCATGAACAGGCCGGAGAGGAAGTCGTTGACGCGGATGGCCAGCGCCATGACGTCGTCGATCTCCTGCGGGCTCGCCCAGCCGAACGCGGTAATGTGCTCTTCCGACACCATCGGATCGTCGAGCGCGTCGGCCTTGTAATAGAATTCGATGATCGAGCGCGGCAGAACGGTGCCTTCATCGATACCGAGGCGCTTGGACAGCGAACCGGCGGCGACGTTGCGCACGACCACCTCGAGCGGAATGATCTCGACTTCCTTGATCAACTGCTCGCGCATGTTGAGCCGGCGGATGAAATGGGTCGGGATGCCCATGCGGTTGAGGTGATTGAAGATGTGCTCCGAAATACGGTTGTTGAGCACGCCCTTGCCGTCGACGACTTCATGTTTCTTCTTGTTGAACGCGGTGGCGTCGTCCTTGAAGAACTGGATGAGCGTACCCGGCTCGGGTCCCTCATAGAGGATCTTGGCCTTGCCTTCATAAATGCGGCGGCGATTTTTCATCTGATTTTTTCTCTGGGGTTCCGGACAGGCGGTATCAGACCATTTCCTGTCCGTCTGCCTGAAATAGTGCGGCTTACGGTAGGGTTCAATGCCGGGTCTATCCCAATCACATCGTTTGCTCAATCGGCAAATCCTTCCAATCAACCGCTTTCGGGATCGAAATGCCGCAGCGCAGCATGCGACGAAGCGTATTGACCGGCCCGCGACCTTTTGGTTTGTGCTTTGGCAACACACATATCCACCGCCAACGAATCGAATTTGACCCGGAGGGACGCCATGAGCAGCATGAAAGACCGCGAAGAGGGCTTCGAGCGCAAATTTGCTTTCGACGAGGAGCTTCGGTTCAAGGCCTCGGCGCGCCGCAACAAGGCGCTCGGCCTGTGGGCCGCCGAAAAGCTTGGAAAGTCCGGCACCGACGCCGACGCTTATGCCAGGGAAGTGGTTGTTTCCGACATCGAGGAAGCCGGCGATCACGACGTGTTCCGCAAGATCCGAAAGGATTTCGATGCCGCCGGCGTAGATCAGTCGGACCATCAGATCCGCCGCACCATGGACGAGTTGATGGCGCAGGCGATCGAAGAGATCAAGAACACCTGATCCGGCCGAAGCAGGTTCCGCAAAAGTGGCCAACGGCTTTGCGACAGAAAACCTGCGACAGACCAAAGAATGACTGGACCAATCGACCGCCCGGCCTATCCGGGCGGTTTTTCTTTGCCTTTGCCGCGGTTTCCGGCTGAAACTGCTGTCGTTAACAAGGAAGCGATTAGATGTCCCTGAAGTCCCGTCTTGCAGCCGATGAAACGCTGTTCACCGCATGGTCCGGCGTGCCGGATGCCCTGACCGTCGAAATCGTCGCCAAGCAGGGCTTTGATGCCGTCACGCTCGACATGCAGCATGGCGGCCATCACGAGGATAGCGTGCTGCGTGGGCTGGTGCCGGTGCTCGCTGCCGGAAAGCCGGCGCTGGTGCGCATTCCGGTCGGACGTTTCGACATGGCGAGCCGTGCGCTCGATTTTGGCGCCGAGGCGGTCATTGCGCCGATGGTGAATTCGGTGGCTGACGCCAAACTGTTCGCCGCCGCCATGAAATACCCGCCGGTCGGCGAGCGTTCCTGGGGCCCGACCTACGCCTTTCCACGCCACGGCAAGGGCGACCAGGCCGAATGGCTGCGCGACACCAACCAGCGCGTGCTGGCCTTCGCCATGGTCGAAACGCGCGCCGCCCTCGATGCGCTCGATGGCATTCTCGACACGCCTGGCATCGACGGCATCTTCCTCGGCCCATCGGATTTCTCGATCGCCTGGAGCAATGGCGCCACGGTCGATTCCACACTGGAAAGCATGATGGAGACAGTGGCGTCGGTCGCCGAGCGCACGCGCAAGGCCGGCAAATATGCGGCGATCTATGTTGTCGACCCGACAATTGCCGGTCGTGTCGTATCGATGGGCTACCGGCTGCTGGCCATGGGATCCGAACACGCGCTGATCGGACTCGGTGCAAAAGCCCTGATCAACAGCGTCAGGGATTCGATCGGGTCCTGAACCCGAACGGACCAATTGTCGCTACAAGCCCAATTGTCGCTGCAGCATCGTGTCGTCAGGCCCGCGCTGCCGCGGTCATCGCCGCGGCCGGTGTGCTGCGTCTGAATTTGTTGAACAGGACGCCGAGTGCACGGACCCACCAATTGTTGAAGGCCATCAGCGGCAATGCCGCGAGGATCGAACCCAGTATGGCGGCGGCGGCGCCGAGCGCGGCGGAGCCGCTGGCCAGCAGGACCCATGACCCGAGCGAGCAGATGACGGGTACATGCACGAGATAGAGTGGGAAGGACAGATCGCCCAGGAAACGTGCCGCCTTGCTCGAAGACCATGACGGCGGCTCATCCGTACTCAGCACGGCATAGACCAACATGATGCTGGCCGGAATGGCCACGCAGGATTGCCGCAGGCCTACATCATCGGACACCATAGCCTCAAGCAGTGCAAAGGGCCGATATAGGCCTACCGCATCCCCCGCATAACCCAGCAGCGCCAGGGAAATCATCGCCATGGCGCCTCTCACCCAGGGATTCGGACGAAATCCCATGGCGAGAAGCGGATAGAGCAGGAGGCTGGCCGGAAAGGCACAAAAGAAGTAGCTGACTTGTACCGTCAGGAATGCGCCTGTCGCTATGCAAAACCAGGATACCAGCGTCCCGCGGCCATGGAAGAAAAAGACGATCGGGGCGAGTGCGAAAGTCAGCATGCTGCCCCAGAACTCGACCGTCATGGTCCACAGGCTGCTGTCATAATATTTGTCGCCGTAAATGAACGTCCGCCAGGCCCCTTGCAGGAACGCATCGGAGAAACTCGCTGTCTCCCGCGACAGCACCTTTGGAGCATTGCCGAATCTGCCGAGCCACTCAGATTGGGTGACCGCCGCCGCATCCTCGAAGAAATACAGGTCGAGCTTGAAGAGGACACAGGACAAGAGAACCACGACAAGCACGGGTCCAGCCAGACGAGGCAAACGCTTTATGGCACCCAGCCACAGGTCTTGCGCCTCGCGGGTCTGAAAATAACGCTTCACAAGCACATAGGAAGAGAGCACGAAAAACAAGTAGACGGCGGAGCCGCCATTGAAGGCGATGAAAGCCGGACTTGTCTTGAGCGATTGCGCCGCCTTGTCTCCCTCTCCTATCGCCAACGGCGCAAAAGCACGCAAACAGTGCCCATTCAGAACAATGAGTGCCGCGACACCTCTCAACAATTCGAGTGAAGCATCTTTGCGCAAGTAGGGCCGTTTTTCTTGGAAAATTGCCCGTTTAGCGCACGAGAATAATCTTCCAGGTGAACAGAGCGTGCCGTCACCGAAGATCTTACCCCGATGTGCATTAAATTATTGTTCACACAAGCACAGCCGGGCCTATCCGGGCGGGTCCGTGCGGAAGCTTTGACAGCGACGTATTACAGGTCCGTCAGGAATTTGGCGAAGGTCATCGAGCCTTCGGGCCAGGGACCAAAGCCCGAATCCGCGTTGAGGTGACCGGTCGCGCCGGCATCGACGAACAGCGAACCCCACGCTCCGGCAATGTCCTCGGCGACATCGAAGGCGCAGAACGGATCGTTGCGGCTGGCGATCACGATGGACGGAAAGGGCAGCGGCTCGCGCGGGTAGGGGCCGAAGGTCATCAGGTGCCTCGGCCTGATCTCGGGATTGGCGACATCGGGCGGCGCAACGAAGAAGGCCCCGGCAACCGGCTTGCGGAATTGCGGGATGGCTTGCACCGCCGTGGCGACGCCGAGCGAGTGCGCGACGATGACGACCGGCTTCTTGGCTTCGTTGACCGCCTTGGCCACGCTGGTTGTCCAGTCGTCGCGTACCGGCTTCGACCACTCGGCCTGCTCGACCCTGCGCGCCGTCGACAGCTTCGATTGCCAGCGGCTCTGCCAATGGTCGGGCCCGGAATTGGTGTAGCCCGGCACGATGAGAATATCTGCTTCCTTGACCTTCATGGCGCCTGAAATAGCGAGCCACGTCGCTTCGTGCAACGGGTCATGAACAGCGCTCTTGATCACAATAGTGAACAGGATGTTCGCTTCTTTACGTCTTGTGTGAACGATACCGATGGACGAAAGGTGGCCAGGAAAAGAAACAGCCGTGTGCGGAAGCCCTCACTTTTGGAACTGACACGACGTATGATGATTGGCGGTGCGGGGCTTCTTGCCTTGGGAGCTTCACCGCAGGCCGGTCGATCGGAGCATTTGATGAGTGAACTGCCCTTTGCCGCCACCACGCCGGTCAGCGTTGCCCGCGTTGGGTTGAAAGCGCGCGACGCTGAAAGTCTCGCGGCCTACTATCGCAGCGTCCTCGGCTTGCAGGAAGTGAGCCGTGCCGACGGCGCTATCACGCTGGGCGCAGCCAACCGTCCGTTGCTGGTCATCGAGGCCGATGCTTCTGCCAAGCCGGATGATCCGCGCAGCGCCGGCCTGTTCCACACGGCCTTCCTGCTGCCCAGCCGCGCCGATCTCGGCCGCTGGATCAACCATGCCATCGCCGACAAGATCGCCATCGAAGGGGCTTCCGACCATCTGGTCAGCGAAGCGCTGTATCTGACCGACCCCGAAGGCAACGGCATCGAGATCTATGCTGACCGCCGTCCGCAGGACTGGAAGTGGAATGGCAACAAGATTGCCATGGCGACTGAGCGGCTGAACATTCCGTCGGTCGTTGCCGAAGTGCCGGTGGATGACGCCGGCTGGCAGGGCGCGCCGGAAAACAGCATTATCGGCCATGTCCACCTGCGTGTCGGCAGGCCGGAAGACGCCGAGGCCTGGTGGAACCAGGAGTTCGGCTTCGACACGGTGGCCAAATATGGCGGCCAGGCGGTGTTCCTATCGTCCGGCGGCTATCACCATCACATCGGCGCCAACGCCTGGCAGAGTTCGGGCGCCGGTCGCCGCGATCCAAGCAGGTCCGGTCTGGCTTGGGTCGAAATGCGTTCGGACAATGTGACCAGCTCGACAGCCCGCGAAGACCCGTGGGGCACGGTGATCAGGACTGTTCCCGGCAAGGCTGGTTGATAGGATCGGAGGCTTGTCGCCGGTTCAGATGCCGCTAGATGGTTCTTAGCTGGATCCGGCGGCGTAGCCCGTTAGCAATCCGTGCGACCAACTGGTGAACCCGGTTGCCGCCGTGCGCGCGGCGGACTGTGCCCAGTCATAACCAATCACGTGCTGGCTGAAAGACCATTCGCCGTTGTTGCGCGTGGCGATTGCGAAGCGCGCATGCGGGCTGCCGGTCACAGTGAGGCCGGGGAAGGCCTGGACGCCTACGCTGCCGGGATTGAGTATCAGCCGACATGCGCCGCCTCCAACGCGCGAAGATTCCCATGGACGTCTGAAATGACAGCCAGTCGCATTGAAAATCCTATCCGAACACCCGCTTGAAGATCGTGTCGACGTGCTTGGTGTGATAGCCCAGGTCGAATTTCTCGCGGATTTCAGCTTCCGGCAGCGCTGCGGTCACTTCCTTGTCGGCGAGCAGTTCGTCAAGAAAATCAGCGCCTTGCTCCCATACCTTCATAGCGTTGCGCTGAACCAGCCGGTAGGAGTCTTCGCGCGACAGGCCGGCCTGCGTCAGCGCCAGCATGACGCGCTGCGAATGCACGAGACCGCGGAACTTGTTCATGTTCTTCAGCATGTTGTCGGGATAGACAAGCAGCTTGTCGACGACGCTGGTCAGCCGTGACAGCGCGAAATCGAGCGTCACCGTGGCGTCCGGCCCGATCATGCGCTCGACGGAGGAGTGCGAAATGTCGCGCTCGTGCCAGAGCGCCACATTCTCCATCGCCGGCAGCGCCATCGACCGCACCATGCGGGCAAGGCCGGTGAGATTTTCGGTCAGCACCGGGTTGCGCTTGTGCGGCATTGCCGACGAGCCCTTCTGGCCCGGCGAAAAATACTCTTCCGCTTCCAGCACTTCGGTGCGCTGCAGATGCCGGATCTCGATCGACAGCCGTTCGATCGACGAGGCAATGACGCCGAGCGTGGCGAAGAACATGGCGTGACGGTCGCGCGGGATCACTTGCGTCGACACCGGCTCGGGCTTCAGGCCAAGCTTTGCCGCCACATGTTCCTCGACATAGGGGTCGATGTTGGCGAAGGTGCCGACCGCGCCCGATATCGCGCAGGTGGCGATGTCTTCGCGCGCATGCACCAGTCGCTCGCGGCAGCGCGAGAACTCGGCATAGGCCTGCGCCAGCTTGACGCCGAAGGTCGTCGGCTCGGCATGGATGCCGTGGCTGCGGCCGATGGTGACGGTGTCCTTGTGTTCGAACGCACGGCGCTTGAGCGCGGCGAGCAGGCCGTCGATGTCGGCGAGCAGGATGTCGCTGGCGCGGGTAAGCTGCACGGCAAAGCAGGTGTCGAGCACGTCCGACGAGGTCATGCCCTGGTGAATGAAACGGGCGTCCGGCCCGACAAATTCGGCAAGATGGGTCAGGAAGGCGATGACGTCATGCTTGGTGACGCGCTCGATTTCGTCGATCGCCTCGACATCGAATTTCGCAGCACTGCCCTTTTCCCAGATGGTCTTTGCCGCTTGCTTGGGGATGACGCCGAGTTCGGCCAGCGCGTCGCAGGCATAGGCTTCGATCTCGAACCAGATGCGGAACCGGGTCTCGGGCGACCAGATGGCGACCATTTCCGGCCGGGAATAGCGAGGGATCATCGGTCAGTCCTGACGTATCGAGAGGTTTTCCCGCGTCCTAACAGAGGTGGGCAAAATGCTCAACGCCGCTGGCGCGCAAACCAGACGCTCGCGGCAAACAAGGCCACGAAACCAAGCGGAAAATAAAGCCGGATGCCCAGTACGACGAACTGATACAGCGCAATCAACGTCGTGAAGACGAACTGCAGGGCCCAGGTATGGGTGAAAGCAGGTGCATGCCACTCGGCATAGTAGGAGCGGTACTGCAGGGCGAACAGCCCGGCCGTCAAGCCGACCGTCGCTGCGGCGAGGCACACGAAGGCCGCCGCGAAGGCGACCTCCCAGCGCCTGCCCTGTGAGACCAGCTTCGCGGCAAACAGGCCAATCGGAAAGGCCAGCGCACCTCCCACAGCAAACAGCAAGGTGACGATGCGGATTTTCGCCGGCGTCTCCCATTCGTCCAAGAACAGGTTGACGAGCGCGCTGGCCCCCATCGTCGCCGCCCACAGCAAGGCGCCGAAAAATGCGATGCGAAGTTCCGGCATCGCGTGGCGAACGCGGCTCAAGACGCGGTCGCGCCTGGCGGGTTGAACAGGGAATGTCACAGGCGGCCGGTCACCGCGACCCAGCGAAAGTCCGGCCCCTCAAAACCGTATTGGCGCACCGCGTAGGCGCTGAGACTGTCCATTGAAAAGGTTTGCACAGCGCCGATGCGATAGCCATTCGGGCAACCCCGGCTTTTCGGTATCGCCTTGTCCTCATGCAGCAGCTTGGTGGTGCCGCCATCCTGCGCTTCGATACGCAGCAAGCGAAAACCGTTGATCTCGCCCTGGCTCTCGCAGCCTTGGGTGTTGTTCATGCCCAACTCGTCCAGCCGGAATTCGAGCGGCTGGTCGACGGCTGAGAAGATCGGGCGCGGGTTGACCGCTATCCGGTGCGGATCGGCCGAAAGCTCGGTCACCGGGTTGAAACCAGCTGTTATGCCGCGGTTGGCGCTCAGTTCCGCCTCACCGACAATGGCTTCGCCCTTTTGCCGGGCCTGAAGGCGCACTGCTTCCAGTTTGGCGTTCTCGTCCTCGAGCCGTACCCGGATCGGCGTGCCCTTGAGAAAGCTGTCGGTGCTGGTGTCGATATAATAGCGGTTGGCATAGGGAAAGCCCGATCCGTCCTGCACGCCATATTCCTCGAAAGCGAAGACACTGCCGTCCTTGGTGAAGCCCAGGATTTCAAGTTGGGCAACGTCGCCGGCACGGGCAGCCATCGATGTCGCAAACTGTCCAAGCAGGGCAACGGCAAACAGAAAGAGCATTCGCATCGGTTCTTCACCCCTCGGCCGTGATCGCCTCCATCCACTACCACGACGGAATCAAAACGTCGCGCAGTGCCAAAGCCCGATGCATCCAATCGGCCCGTCATTTGTTATCGTCGGCAGTCCCAATGGAGAACCACCATGACCGACACCAGCAAAATTCGTGAGCATATGGAAGTCGTCGGCGCCGATGGCGTGCATGTCGGCACCGTCGACAAGGTCGATGGTCAGCGCATCAAGCTGATTAAGGCCGATAGCGGCAAGGGCGCTCACAAGGGCCATCACCATTATGTTCCCGTGAGCCTCATTGCCGAGGTCGACGGCAACAAGGTGTGGCTGTCCGCGAATTCCGATGTCGCGGTGACCTTCGAGGAAGAAAAATCCGATCGGGTATGATCGAGGGCCTCTGTTTATCTCAGGCGCGATGACCAGACCGGAAACAGATCGTTTTCGGCCGGCGTCGCGGCAAACACGCCGCGGCTGATGGCGCGCGCCATTGTGGCGCCGGCTGCGGCATAGAGGTCGATTGCCGCGTCGGCGGTGAGTTCGATGCCACTCGTGCCAGTTGCCAGCGCGAATACCAGGTCGCCATCGGCCGGCGTGTGCGTCGGCCAGATGGCGCGCACGAAGCCGTCATGCGCCGAGATTGCCAGGCGCTTTGCGGCAGCCTTGGTGAGAACCGCGTCGGTGGCGATGATAGCGATGGTGGTGTTGCCGCCGGTCTCCATCTGTCTGCCCATGTGCTTGTCGCGGTATTTCAGCAGGATCCGCTTCGCGTCGTCCGGCATCGGCGAGGGATAACCAAGGCCGCCGAATTCGTCGCCGATTTCGAACGGTGCTGCCCAGAAATGGCGAGTTCGGCTGATGGTTGCCGAGCCGGTCGGATTGACGGCGGCCAGCGCACCGATGGTGATGCCGTTGTCCAGCAGCGTCGAAGCCGAGCCGAGGCCGCCCTTCAGCCCCGAAGTCAGCGCACCGGTGCCGGCGCCAATGGTGCCGAGCTCGAAATCGGCAGCGGCGTTTTGCGCTGCTTCATAGCCAAGCTCGCGGTAGGGTGGATAAAGGCCCCAATCCTTGTCGCCGCCATTGCGCAGGTCAAACAGGATCGCCGACGGCACGATCGGCACGCGAAAGCCTCCGACCTCCAGGCCGATGCCGCGTTCGCGCAGCGCCGCCTGCACGCCGGATGCAGCGTCGAGGCCGAAAGCCGAACCGCCCGAAAGCACTACGGCGTGCACCACATCGACCGAATTGTGCGGTTCGAGCAGGTCGGTCTCACGGGTGCCCGGCGCACCGCCCAGGATCTGAACGCCGGCCACCGTCGGTTCGTCGCAGAGCACGGTCGTAACGCCCGATTTCAGCTTGGCATCGGACGCGTTGCCGACGCGCAGTCCGGCAACGTCGGTGATCAGGTTGCGCGGGCCGGTGCGAAACATCAGTTGCTTTCCAAAGGCGCAAAGCGTGTGCCGTCGAAGCGGAAGACGCGGTAAGGGCTCTGGCTGAGGTCGCCTTTTGCATCAAAGCGGATCGGCCCGATCGCAGTGGTAAAGTCCTGTCCCGTCAGGGCCTCGGTCAGTGGCTTGCCCGAGCCCTCGGACAAGGTTGACGCCGTTTTGGCGATCTCGATCGCCGCGTAGGCGGGCAGCGTATAACCGTCGGGCACGACCTTCTGCGTGGCAAAGGCCGACAATAGTTTGGGGTCGGCGACATCGGCCCATTCCGGCGGTGCGATCATCAATGTTCCCACGGCATAGGGCACGTCGCCGGTCGGTGTGCGGAGGTTCTCCCCGCCGGCAAAGACGATGCCGGCCTGGAGCTGTGCGGCATCCCGGCCCATGATGGCTATGTCGTCGCCGTCGCCGCCGGCAAATACATGCGTGGCGCCGGCCTTCTTCAGCCGGCCGATCATGCCGATCTGATTGTCGAGCTGCGGCCGGAACGTGTCGACGAATACCGGTTTCAGCGCTGCCTGCTCCGCGGCCGCCCGCAACGTCTCGGCGATTTCGCGGCCATAGATGGTGCCGTCGTCGATGACCGCGAACAACTCGCCTTGCCACAGATGGGTGAGGGTGGAGGCGACGGCGTTGCGCTCATCGTCGCCGCGTGGCCCGAGGCGAAAGACCGGCCAGCCGGTCTTGGCGCGGCGGTCGGTCAGGCTTTCGGTTCGCACGCCAACGGTAATGACTGGAATGTTGGCATCCCTGAGGATCGGCATCGCCGCCTCGATCGCCTCGGTGCAAAGGAATCCGACCACGACATTGACCTTGGCTGCGACGAATTCCCTGGCCGCGGCAGCGCCTCCGTCCGCAGTGCAGGCGTCATCCACGATCTTGAGTTCTATGCCGTTCGCTAGGGCCGCCTGACCGGTGCCGGCCTCGATCTGCTTGCCGAGAATGGCCGATGGTCCAGAGAGAGGCGCTGAGACGCCGACCACCAGCGTCTGGGCATTCGCATCACTGGCCAGAAACAGCCAGAACAGCGCCGCTATCGTTCTTGTCCTGGGTCGCATTCGAGCGATGAGGTCCTCTGTGCCGGTCTTATGCTGCTGGCACCTATTTATCGCCAAGACCTAAAGCCTGCCCGACCTTGGTGCAACACGCGAATTTCGGGATATGGCTCAAGCACTTCGCTTGTGGCAGGCTATGTATGGCCATATATGTCGGTAGGATCCTGACCATGGAAAACATACGGTGCTGAAGAAGAACGAAATTGGGCCGCAGGCCTACCGCGACGCCATGAGCCATTTTGCCGGCCACGTCCATGTTGTCACCACCGATGGGCCGGCCGGCAAGCGCGGCGCCACGGTGATCGCGGCCTGTTCCGTGTCGGATACACCGCCGACCATTCTGGTCTGTCTCAACCGTGAAAATCCCAAGAATGAGCCGTTCGTGAAAAACGGCAAATTTGCCTTGAACACGCTGGCCTCGCATCAGGAGCCGCTGTCGATCGGCTTTTCCGGCATCACCGGCCTGCCGGTCGAGGAGCGCTTCGCGCTTGGCGAATGGGACGTGATCTCCACCGGCGCGCCAACTCTGAAGGGCGCGCTCGCCGTGTTCGACTGCGAATTGATCGACACCAAGGACCTGGCCACTCATCGTGTGCTTTTTGGCAAGGTGACAGGCCTGCGGATGGGCGATAATTTGCGGCCGCTGATCTACCACGCCCGCGGCTACCACGTTCTGGAAAGCGGAGCGCCGGCGTTCACGGAGAAAGAATGACCGAGCTGAAACCGCGCGCCGCGCCGCGGACGATCGACGAGACGCTCGATCTCCTGACCGGCGCGGATTATGTGGCGGATCGGTCGCTGGCGACCGTGCTGTTCCTGTCGTTGCGCATGAAGCGGCCGCTGTTCCTCGAGGGCGAGGCCGGCGTCGGTAAGACCGAAATCGCCAAGGTGTTGGCGCAGGCGCTCGGCCGTCGGCTGATCCGCCTGCAGTGCTATGAAGGCCTCGACGTCTCGTCCGCCGTCTATGAGTGGAACTACGCCGCGCAGATGATCGAGATCCGCATGGAGGAGGCGGTCGGCAAGGTCGAGCGCTCCGCCATGGAGCGCAATGTCTTCTCCGAAAAATACCTGATCCGCCGCCCGGTGCTCGATGCACTGACCGGCAAGACGGGGGCAGCCCCGGTCTTCCTGATCGACGAACTCGACCGCACCGACGAGGCCTTCGAAGCCTTCCTGCTCGAAATCCTCTCCGACTTCCAGGTCACGGTGCCTGAACTCGGCACCATCAAGGCGGACGAGCCGCCGATCGTCATCATCACGACCAACCGCACCCGCGAGATCCACGATGCGCTGAAGCGGCGCTGCCTCTATCACTGGGTCGACTATCCCAATGCCGAGCGCGAGCTGGAGATCGTGCGCCGCAAGGTGCCGCAGGCCAACCAGCGGCTTTCGGCTGAAGTGGTCTCCTTCATCCAGAAGCTGCGCCAGATCGAGCTGTTCAAGGTGCCGGGTGTCGCCGAAACCATCGACTGGGCCGGCGCGCTCACCGAGCTCGACAAGGTGGCGCTCGATCCTGAAACCGTATCCGACACGATCGGCGTGCTGTTGAAATACCAGGACGACATTGCCCGCATCGAACAGGGCGAAGGCCGGCGCATCCTCAACGAGGTGAAGGCCGAGCTTTCGGCGGCGGAGTAGGCGATGCCGATCCAGGAGCCGAAAGAAGCGAAGGCCGACGGGCGGATCGCCGACAATATCGTTTATTTCGCCCGCACTCTGCGCAAGGCCGGCATGCGGGTCGGGCCCGCCTCGGTCAAGGATGCCATCGAGGCGGTTCTCGTCGCTGGCATCGGCTCGCGTGACGATTTCTACTGGACGCTGCACGCCGTGCTGGTGTCCAGGCATGAGGATCACGCCATTTTCGACGAAGCCTTCCGGCTGTTCTGGAAATCGCGTGAACTGATCGAAAAGATGCTGGCGATGTTTTCGCCGGTGGCGCCTGACAACAGGGAAAAGCAGAAGCCCCGCGCAGCCGAGAACCGCGTCAGCCAGGCGATGTTCGAAGGCCACCAGAAGAACCAGCCAGCCCAGGAAATCCCTGAGATCGAGGTCGACGCCCGGTTCACTTTTTCCGGCAACGAGGTGCTGCGAGGCAAGGATTTTGCCCAGATGAACGCGACCGAGATGGCCGACGCAAAGAAGGCGATCGCGCAGCTGCGGCTGCCTTTCGACATGGTGCGAACGCGGCGCTTCAAAGCCGACGCGCAGGGTCGCCGCGTCGATCCGCGCGCCATGATGCGTTCAGCCGCGCGCACCGGCGGCGAACTGATCCTGCCGAAATTCCGCTCAGCTCGCGAAGTTCATCCGCCGCTGGTTGTGCTGGCCGACATTTCCGGCTCGATGAGCCAGTACACGCGCATCTTCCTGCATTTCCTGCATGCGCTGACGGAAAAACGCCGGCGCGTGCACACGTTCGTTTTCGGCACCCGGCTGACCAACCTGACCCGTCAGATGCGCCATCGCGACCCCGATGCCGCCCTTGCCGATTGTTCGACTGCGGTCAGGGACTGGTCGGGCGGCACCCGCATTGGCGACACGCTGTCCGAGTTCAACCTGATATGGTCGCGCCGCGTGCTGGGGCAGGGTGCGGTCGTGCTTTTGATCACCGACGGGCTGGAGCGCGACGATGTCGCCGGCCTGTCGGAGGAAATGGAGCGCCTGCACAAATCCTGCCGGCGGCTGATCTGGCTGAACCCGTTGCTGCGTTTCGACGGCTTCCAGGCGCGCGCCCGCGGCGTCAAGGCGATGCTGCCGCATGTCGACGAGTTCCGCTCGGTGCACAATCTCGATGCGCTCGCCGACCTCTGCGCATCGCTGGACAAGAAGTCGGCACAGTCGGTCGACCCGCGCCAATGGATGGAAGTTGGCGCGAGACGTGCCGCATAGCCATATATCCGGAAAAACAGACTCTCAGAGAAACGATCATGGAAAACAGCATTTATCTGGATGAAGCCCGTGACCCCTTGATCATCGCGGAAGGCTGGATGAACGACGGCAAGGACGTGGCCATCGCGACAGTGGTCGAGACCTGGGGTTCCGCGCCCCGACCTGTGGGCAGCCATCTGGTCATCGACGCAGACGGCAATTTCCACGGCTCGGTTTCGGGCGGATGCGTCGAAGGCGCGGTGGTGACCGAGGCCATCGACGTCATCGACAGCGGCAAGGCCAGGATGCTGGAGTTCGGTGTTGCCGACGAAACCGCCTGGCAGGTCGGCCTGTCCTGCGGCGGCCGCATCAAGGTCTATGTGGAAAGACTGGGCTGATCTCGAATGGATCCCTATGCGCTGAATACGCTTAACGCCGAACGACGCGCCCGTCGCGCCGCGATTCTTGTCACCGATCTCGGTGACGGCCGCGACCGCATCGTGCGCGAGGGCGATCAGGTCGCCGGCGATCTTGGAGCCGCAATCGCAAAAGCGTTCCGCACCGGGAGTTCCGGTTCGGTCGAGGCCGAAGGACGAACCTTCTTTCTCAATGCACATCTGCCACAGCCGCGTCTCCTGGTAATCGGCGCGGTTCACATCAGCCAGGCGCTGGCGCCGATGGCGAAAATCGCCGGTTACCCCGTGGAGATCATCGACCCCCGCACCGCTTTCGCCACGCCGGACCGCTTTCCCGACGTGGCGCTCCATGCCGAATGGCCGGAGGATGTTCTGAAGCGCCAGCCGCTCGACAGCTACAGCGCACTTGCCGCCGTCACCCATGACCCGAAGATCGATGATTTCGCGCTGAAGGCGGCGCTGGATGCGAACTGCTTCTATGTCGGAGCGCTCGGCAGCAGGAAGACGCATGCCAAGCGTGTCGAACGCCTGCTGGCGCTCGGCGCAACCGCCGATCAGATCGCTCGTATTCACGCGCCGATCGGGCTCGATATTGGTGCTGCCAGTCCGGCTGAGATCGCGGTTGCGGTGCTGGCGCAAGCGATCCACGCCTTTCGCTCGCGTGGTCTCGATGCCTCCGCATCGGCCCCAAAATCGAAATCGATTTTGGAAAAGCACGATGCGTAGATTCAAAATAGCAGAGCGTCCTTTGCGCGTCCAAAAGGACGCGCGGCGCTCTACGGGCGCGGCGGCGTGAAATTCGGGCCTATCCCGATCGAGGCGGCTGAAGGCGCGGTGCTGGCGCATGCCACCACCGCTGGTGAACGGCGCTTCCGCAAGGCGCACAGGCTGAGCGCCGAAGACGTGGCGCTGTTGCGGGCCGCCGGTATTTCTGAGGTCGTTGCGGCTGTGCTGGCTGCCGACGACCTCAGCGAGGATGCCGCCGCGCAGGCGATCTCCGAGGGTATGGCCTTTCGCGGCATCGAGGTCAGGTCGGCCGCGACCGGGCGGGTCAATCTCCATGCCAACGCGTCGGGTATCTTCACGGTCGATGCCGCGATGGTTGACGCCCTCAATGCCATCGATCCGGCCATCACCATCGCCACGCTGGCGCAGCATGCGCCGGTCGAGAAAGGCCAGATGGTCGCGACGGTGAAGATCATTCCCTTCGCGGTCAGTTCGGCCCTGGTCGATGCTGCGACAAAAATCTGCGCCGGTGGCGAGATCTTTGTCGTCAATGCCTACCAGCCGGTGCGTGTCGGCGTCATCCAGACGGTTCTGCCGGGCATCAAGCCAAGTGTGCTGGACAAGACGCTGCGCGTTACCGAAGCGCGGCTGGCGCGCACGGGCGGCAGGCTGACGGCGGAGCATCGTACGCCGCATGAGATCGCACCGGTGGCGGAAGCCACGGCCTCGCTGGCGCGAGACAACGACATGGTGGTGATCTTCGGCGCCTCGGCGATGAGCGATTTCGCCGACGTGGTTCCGGCGGCCATCGAGAGGGCAGGTGGGACTGTCATCCGCGCGGGCATGCCGGTCGATCCCGGCAATCTGCTGGTGCTCGGCACGCTCGACGGCAAGCGCGTCATCGGCGCGCCCGGTTGCGCCCGCAGTCCCAAGGAGAACGGCTTCGACTGGGTTCTGGATCGGTTGATCGCCGGCCTTGACGTGACTGCCAAGGATATTGCCGGCATGGGGGTCGGCGGGCTGCTGATGGAGATCCCGACACGCCCGCAGCCGCGCGAACCGCTGCCGGCGAAAAGCCAGCTCAAGGTCGGCATCGTGCTGCTGGCGGCTGGTCGGTCGAGCCGCATGGGCGGACCCAACAAGCTGCTGGCGTTGTTCGACGGCAAGCCGCTGGTGCAACGCACCGCCGAGCGGGCGCTCGGCTCGAAGGCTTCCGGCACGATTGTCGTCACCGGCCATCAGCGCGAGCGGGTGCGCGCCGCTCTGGCGGGCCTCGACGTGACCTTCGCCGACAATCCCGATTTTGCCGAGGGCCTGTCCACCTCGCTGAAGGCCGGCATTGCCTATCTGCCCGAGAGCTCCGCCGGTGTGATGATCGTTCTCGGCGACATGCCGGGAGTCGCGTCCGACGATCTCGACAGGTTGATCGACGCCTTCCGCAAGGCCGGCGGCAATTCGGTGGTTCGCGCTACACATAATGGCAAGCGCGGCAACCCGGTGCTTTTGCCGCGTTCGCTGTTTCCGGCGATCGCCCATCTGGAAGGCGACACCGGCGCACGCCATCTGGTCGAGACCGAAGGGCTCGATGTCATCGATGTCGAGATCGGTGCGGCGGCGTCTGTCGATGTCGACACCCGCGAGGCGCTGGAAAGCGCCGGCGGCGTGCTGCAGGATTGACAAACCCGAGCCGAATTACGCATGCCAGAGGGATGACTTCATCTTCCATGTTGGCGCTTTTACCCCCCTCTGGCCTGCCGGCCATCTCCCCCTCAAGGGGGGAGATCGGCAGTTTCGCCGATGGTGCTCGATCTGCAACTTTGGAGATTGGCGAAAACCGAAAGCGCATCCAATCTCCCCCCTTGAGGGGGAGATGGCCGGCAGGCCAGAGGGGGGCGTGCCGCGCTTTCCTTACAACAATGCTTTTCTTGTTTTCTTCGGCGGCCCACGCCGACACATTATCTCTAAAACCCTTCAAGGACGACCTCTTCGCCTATCCGGCCACGCTCTCGTCCGATACCAACGGCGCCTACACGGTTCTGGACTATCGCGAGATGCGCGACATCAACCAGCGTGACCAGGTGCCGGAGCGCCGGGTGAACGCCCAATACACAGACATCGGCGTTCGCAAGGTGCAGCAGGATCTGCTCTTGAAGACCGATGCCGGCGATGTCAGGCATATTGCCGTCGGCAAGACCGAGGGCGCCGGCATCATCGTGCTTTATCTGCATGGGCAGGGCGGCAGCCGCAAGCAAGGCGTCGACGACTTCACCTTCGGCGGCAATTTCAACCGACTCAAGAACCTGATGGCCGGCAATGGCGGCCTTTACCTCAGCCCGGATTTTTCCGATTTCGGTGACACCGGCGCCGCGCAGGTGGCGGCCCTGATCAATCACTATGCGGAACAATCGCCAGCCGCGAAGATCTTCGTCGCCTGTGGCTCGATGGGCGGCGCCCTGTGCTGGAAGCTTGCCGCCCGCAACGATACCGGCCGGCGCATCAACGGGCTGCTGCTGCTCGGCTCGCTATGGGACGAGAGTTTCCTGGCAAGCCCCGCCTTCAAGCGTCACGTCCCGGTCTTCTTCGGCCAGGGCAGCAATGACGTGGTTTTCCCCGTGGAAAAGCAGGAAGCGTTCTTCCGCTCGATCGTCGCCAGATCGAAAGCCTATCCGACCCGCTTCGTCCGTTTCGAGACCGGCACCCATGGCACCCCGATCCGCATGACCGACTGGCGCGGCACGCTCAACTGGATGCTGTCGAAGGCGCCTTGATGCATATCGGCCAAAGTGCAGTGGGTTTGGCGATCATGGCTCGGCCGATATCCACTTGCCGGTGTAGACTGACATGATCCAACAACTCGGAAGCACGGCGATGGACACTCGTCCCTTCAATATCCAGATTCCGAACGAACAACTTGAGGATCTCCAGGACCGTCTTCACGCAACGCGATGGCCAGTTCCGCTAATCGAGACAGGCTGGAACGACGGGGCCGACCTGCCGTTCATGGAGCGCCTTGCGGATTACTGGCGAGATCGCTTCGACTGGAGAGCGCAAGAGGCGCGGCTGAACCGGCTGCCGCAATATCTGGCTAGGGTGAACAATCTGGATGTCCATTTTGTCCACCAGCTAGGCACCGGACCGGCGCCGCTGCCGCTGATCATCACGCATGGCTGGCCCGGTTCCTTCATCGAAATGGAACACATCATTCCATTGCTGACGGATCCATCCGCCCATGGTGGTGACCCGGCCGACGCTTTCCACGTCGTGGTTCCCTCGTTGCCCGGATACGGCTTCTCGCAGGCGCCGACGGCACCCGGCTTCCACTCCGGGCGCATCGCGGAGCTATGGGTGCAGTTGATGTGCGGGCTCGGCTATGAGCGCTTCGCTTGCCAGGGCGGCGACATCGGCGCGGGCGTCTCCGCCTGGATGGCACGGCTCCTTCCTGAAAACGTGCTTGGCGTCCACGTTAATTACATTCCCGGGAGCTATCGGCCACCCTTGGGTGCAGATCAGCCGCCTGTCACCGTTGAGGAACAGGCCTTTCTGGACAAGGCTGCGGCTTGGGCGGCAACAGAGGGTGCCTATGCCCATCTGCAGGGCACGAAGCCTCAGACGCTCGCTTATGCGCTGATTGACTCGCCGATCGGCCTCGCAGCCTGGATGATCGAGAAGTTCCGTTCCTGGAGCGATTGCGACGGTGACGTGGAACGCGCCTTTGGCATGGACGCGCTCCTTACAGACGTTTCTCTCTACTGGTTCACCAATGCGCTCACCTCGTCCTTGCGGCTCTACAAGGAGAATCGGCTCTCCCCTCTTGCGTTCAAGGCGCAGGAACGCGTTTCGCCGCCTCTTGGGGTAGCGCTTTTCCCCCGCGAGTTGCCAATGCCGCCGCGCTCCTGGGTGGCGAGGGTCTTCGACGTGCAGCGATGGACGCCGATGCCGCGCGGCGGCCATTTCGCTGCGCTGGAGGAACCGAATCTTCTGGTCCAGGACATTCGCGCCTTCTTTCGGCCGATGCGTTCGCGGCCCGAAACGAGAAGGTGAATGCGGAGGACGGGTCGAACGCGGCGTTCTTGATCGAGTCTTCCCTACGGCGCGGTGTTGTAGTCGACAACCGTCTGCGGATTTTCCTCGCCGTCGTAGGATGCATCGACGTCGTACTGGACCAGCGAAAAATCACCGTTGCGGAACAAATACGTGCCGGAGTCGGAGGCATCGCCGATGCCGCGCCATTTGTTGAAAGTGGTGATCGTATGGGCGTCCGGGTCATAGTCGGAATTGGTGGCCCATCCCGTGGTGTGGAAGCCGACCACGGTCACGCTCAACAGCTTGCCTTCACTGTCGTTGTTCTCGTAGCGGATATCGGTCTCCGGTTCGGCGAACTGCAATTGCTGCACCGCCGAAAGCTCGTCGGTCATGTAGTAGACCGAATTTTCATTGTAAGCGGCGGCCGAACACGAAAAATGAAACAGCCGCGCTTCCTTGTCAGGATCGCCGGGCTGCGCATTCTTGTCCTTGTACTTGATCGAAAAGACCTCCGGCTCGTCGGCCAGGAACTGCTTGTCGCATTGGTCGCCATACGTCGCCAGAAAGGCCTTCTTGGCCTGTTCCAGTGCTGTGTCCTTCTTCGGCGGCGGCGGCCCGTCGCCGCAGCTTGGCGGCAAGGCCTCTTCGAAATCGGCGGTGGAGGGTTTAAGCGCGCCTTTTTCGATGTGGATCGGATCGAAGGGCGGCGCGGCCTGAATTTGGGCATTCACCTGGCGCAGCGTATAGCAGCCGGCAAAGACCTTCTCGCCGCCGCTCTTGTCGGTGGCGCGGATGGCGACGGGGACGTTGTAGAAAATGCTGCCGGCGGCGCCCTCGTTCGATACGGCCCCGGTCTCGACCTCGACTTTGTCGGTGCCGTCATAGCCCTTGACGAAACTGTCGAAATCCTTAGCCGGCTTGGTATCCCCGAAATAGCCCCAGGCGCGGGCGAATTCATGTCGGTTGATGGCGCTGTAGAGCGAGCGGACCACCGCGTCGGCGCTCGACCGATCGTCGACATAGGGCGTTTCCGGTGCACCTTCGGCGGCCAGGGCCGTCTGGCCGATCGGGGCAAGGGCGAGCAAGGCAGTCGCTGCGAAAAGGGCGCGTCTCATCGGGTATCTCCGCTCGATGGGAGATTCCATGGCGATTGCGGCAACGTGGTGACGCTGGTTCGGCGGTCTTGAAGAATCGTGCGCGAAGGCGCTACGTCGCATCCGCCGGCGTTCGGCCGGACAGGAGATTTGACGTGGCAATATCGATGTATGAGGCATCCGTGCCTGTGTTTTCGGCCAGGCTGAAAGCACTTTCCAATGTGCTTGCGGCCGCCGAACAGAATGCGATTGACCGCAAGATCGACCCGCAGGTATTTTTGACGTCGCGGTTGGCGCCCGACATGTATGCTTTGACCCGGCAGGTGCAGATCGCCACCGACCATGCCAAGGGCGCGCCGTCACGGCTCGCCGGGCGCGAGGTGCCCAGGTACGAGGACAACGAGGTGAGTTTCGCCGATGTCCAGGCGCGCATCACGAAGACCCTGGAGCTTCTGGCGACATTTTCGGCGGCCGAATTCGACGGCTCGGACGACAAGATAATCGAATTGAAGCTTGGCGGGCGCGAAAGCTCGATGCCGGGCCTGCAGTATCTGCTGCATGTGGCCATGCCCAACTTCTATTTCCACCTCACCACGGCTTACGACATTCTTCGCCACAACGGCGTGCCGCTGGGCAAGGCGACGTTCCTGGGATCGCGCTAACGGATCGATGTCTTCGAGAAGTCCCGGACCGATCCGGGACATCTCGCGGCTCGATACGTTTAGCGAACGGACATTTCGCGGGCGATGCGGGGGAAATCGGCCGGCTTGATACCGATGTCGGCGCGGTCGGCATTGCTCATCGCATCGAGCAGTGCGAGCGCCGAACGGTATCTCAGATGCTCCTGCGGCCGCGGCCGGGCGAACATTTCAGTGAAGAAACTCATGATTCAAGCCCCTAATTGGTCCTCCACGGCCACTAGTATAGCTGAATCGCGACGATTGTGCAGTGCAGCATTTGCATGCCTGCCATGTCTTGGCGATTTTTTCGCCATTTCCTGAACCGACCGAAACTTTTGGCAGACGCGCATCGTAGCCTCGAATGCTGGCTACATGGCCGGTTTTTCCTCGCCACTCCTGGCGAATTCCGGACCGCATGAAAGTGCGGTCCGGCTTTTCATTCTGGGGTTGAGGAGTTGAAGCGGCGCAGCCGCGCAACGGCTAAATTCGTTAAGATCGACGGCATGCAATTTTAACGAGCCGGTTATATGCTCTGAAGCTTGCACAGTCGGGCAAGGAGGAGGCTGACATCGGCACTGGCACCAAGCGTGATTTCGCTTCGTTGCTCGACGACCTCTTCGTCGCTTCCGACAAGGGCGACGGAATTGGGGGCGACGAGGCCCGCGCCCGTCCATCCATTCCGTTCGATTATCTCTCGGTGGCCGATGAACTCCATTCCGGCCGCATCAAGGTTTCCGCCACCGAATATCGCGAGGCCGGCGCCGATCTGGCGACCGAATTCGCCGCCTTGCTCGATCATGCGAAGCTGGCTCTGGCTGGCGAAGAGCCAAAGCCCGAGGAGGTGTTGCCGCCGATCGATCCGGAATCCATCTCCGTCGAACTTGGTCTCGATCAGCCCAAGCAAATCGCCGATTTCAGCCGTATGCGCCGCAGTTTTGCCTTTGCCAATCATCCGGACCGTGTCGCCCCGCATCTGCGCCAGCGCGCCATGATCCGCATGCAGGTCGCCAATATGCTGATCGATGAGGCCAAGCGGCGCGCGGTGGCCGCCGCTCGCCGCTGAACGCTGCTGGTTCACGCAAAAGTCGGTCTGGCGAGGCTTGGAGAGTGCCTCTGCTTTCCGTAGGATGGGACTTCCTCCCCGCGCTGCCGCACCCTTTTCCTCCGGAGCAGATTTCCATGCACAAACGCCGTCTCGGTCGGACCGATCTTCTTGTTACCCAGATCTGCCTGGGCTCCATGACTTGGGGCCAGCAGAACACCGAGGCCGAAGGCCATGCGCAGATGGACCTGGCCTTCTCGCGCGGCGTCAATTTCATCGACACCGCCGAGCTTTACCCGATCCCGCCCAAGGCGGAGACGCAAGGGTGGACCGAAAAGATCATCGGCAGCTGGATGAAGGCCAACCGCAACCGCGACAAGGTGATCCTTGCCTCCAAGGTCGTCGGCCGTACGGCCAACCGGTGGTTTCGCGGCGACAGGCCGTCGCAACTGGTGCGCACCGATATCTTTGACGCGATCGACAAATCGCTGGCCAAGCTCGGCACCGACTATATCGACCTCTACCAGATCCATTGGCCGGAACGGGACATCCCTTGGGGCGCCAATCCGACGCGTGTCGGCGCCGTATCGCCGCGCGCCGATTCTGTCGGCGCTCCGGCCGACGAAACACCCATCGCCGAGACGCTCGCCGTGTTCGACGATCTGGTGAAGGCGGGAAAGATCCGCCATTTCGGCCTGTCGAACGAGAGTTCCTGGGGCGTGATGCGTTTCCTTGCCGAGGCTGACAAAGGGATCGGCCCGCGCGTTGCGTCGATCCAGAACGCCTACAATCTCGTCAACCGCACTTTCGAGGTGAACCTCGCCGAGGTCTGCGAACGCGAGCAGGTATCGTTGCTCCCCTATTCGCCGTTGGCGCAGGGCTATCTGACCGGCAAATACGACCATGGCGCTCGCCCACAAGGGTCGCGCTCGCAGCTATTCAATCGCGGCCAGCGCTATGAGACGCCAGGAGCCGCCGAAGCACAGCTCGAATACAATCAGCTCGCGCGATCCTTTGGGCTGGAGCCAGCACTGTTCGCCAATGCCTATGTCTCGAGCCGGCCCTTCGTTACCTCCAACATCGTCGGCGCGACGACCCTTTCGCAGCTCGAGATGGCGCTGTCTTCCGTGGAAATCGTCTGGACCGAAGAGATGCAGAAGGCGGTGGATGCGATCCACCAGCACGTCGGCAATCCCTGTCCCTGAACGGAATTGGATGTGGCCGAATACTCGATAATTCCAAGGGAGCGGGCGACAATGAATTTTCCGATAGAGTTGGTCCGCGAACGATTTCCGGCGCTGTCCCTGACCGACAAGGGCCGTCGCCGCATCTATCTCGACAACCCTGCCGGCACGCAGGTGCCACAGGCAGTAGCGGATGCCGTGTCGCGCTGTCTCTTGGCCACCAACGCCAACCTTGGCGGCTATTTCGAAACGACGATTGCCGCGCAAGCTGTCGTCGACGACGCGCATCAGGCGATGGCCGATTTCCTCGGTGCGGCGAGCCCCGAGGAAATCATCATCGGCGCCAACATGACGACGCTGACCTATCACATGTCGCGCACGCTCGGCCGCGCGATGCAGCCCGGCGACGAGATCATCCTCACCCGCATGGACCATGAGGGCAATGTCTCGCCATGGCTGCAATTGGCCGAGGACCTTGGCCTTGTCGTGCGCTGGCTGCCATTCGACGAAAAGAGCTGGCAGGTCGAAGAGGCAACGCTGGCTAGCCTGCTTTCAGACAGGACGCGATTGGTCGCCTTGAACTATGCCAGCAACCTGACCGGTTCCATCAATCGCGTGAAGGCGCTGACGGCCATCGCCAGGAATGCTGGTGCTCTGGTCTATGTCGACGCCGTCCAGTTCGCGCCGCATGGCCTGATCGACGTGCAGGAGCTTGGCTGCGATTTCCTGATCTGCTCGGCCTATAAGTTCTTCGGTCCGCACATGGGCATTTTGTGGGGGCGGCGCGACGTCATCGATGGCCTGAAACCTTACAAATGCCGCTGCTCGTCGAATGGGCTGCCGGAGCGGTTCGAACTGGGCACGCCGCAAATCGAGTTGATGGCCGGTCTCACGGCCGCGGTTGACTACTTTGCCGACCTTGGCGCGGTATCGGGCGAGGGTGGATCGCGAAGGCAGAAGATCGCCAAGGCATTTGAAGTCTCGATCGCCTACGAAAACCCGCTGGCGCAACGCTTGATCGAAGGTCTGTCCGATATCGAGGGTCTGACCATCCACGGCATCACCGATCCGAAGCGGATTGGCGAGCGCGTGCCGACCGTCTCCTTCACCGTCGACGGCATCGTGCCGGAGACGATCGTGCGGCAGATGAACGCCGAAAATATCTTCCTGTGGTCCGGCCACAACTATGCCTGGGAGATCGTCCACCAGCTCGGCATTCCGGCCGAGCAAGGTGTCGTGCGCATCGGCATTGCCCACTACAATACGGCGGCCGAAATCGAAGAGACGCTGGAGAGCGTACACCGGGTCATCGCCATGCTCAGGCAGCAGCGACCCTGACGCGTGGTCAGGGTGAGATCACCGCGACTTGCCGCCGAAGCCGGTGAGGAAGGCGGTGAGATTGTCGCCGAGTTCGTCGCAGAGATAACCGCCCTCCTGGACGATCACCGTTGATAGGCCGAGCTTGGCAATGGCCTCGCCGATGCGCGCGAAGCCCGGTGTCGTCACAGAAAGTCCGCCGAACGGGTCGCCCTCGAACGCGTCGAGGCCGAGTGCCACGACCAGCGCGTCGGGCGAAAAGGCACGGATGCGCTGGAATGCCACCTCAAGCGCTTGGAGAAACGCCGCATCAGTGGATTTGCGCGGCAGCGGCAGGTTGAAATTGTAGCCAAGGCCAGCCCCTTCGCCGCGCTCGTCGGCGTGGCCCCAGAAGAACGGATAGAAGCGCACCGGATCGGCATGCAGCGAGACGGTGAGAACATCGGGCCGTGCATAGAAGATGCCTTGCGTGCCGTTGCCGTGGTGCAGGTCGACATCGAGGATTGCGACGCGCGAAGCCGTCCTGCGTAAAACCTGCGCGGCGACGGCCGAGTTGTTGATGAAACAGAAGCCGCCGGCGACATCGGCAAAGGCATGGTGGCCGGGCGGGCGGCACAGCGCGTAGGCGGCTGATGCGCCTGACATCACCGCCTCGGCGGCTTCGACTGCGCTCCAGGCGCTCCACAGCGCGCTCTGCCATGTCTCGCCCGAGATTGGGCAAGCGGTGTCGGCCATGTGGTAGCCGGCCTGGCCGACCGCCGAGGCCGGATAGGAGCCGTTGCGCGCGATCGGGTGGATGTTGGGGATCACTTCAGCAGACGCGCCGTCGATGCGCTGCCAGCGCGCGTAGATGTGCTCGAGGAAATCCAGATATTCCGGTGTATGCACCGCCGCGACCGGTCCGAGCCCGTGATTGCGCGGCCGCACGATCTCGCACCCGGCTGCTTTTGCGCCGGCTAATAACCTCTCAACGCGGTCCGGCTGTTCCGGATTGGGCTGCGCCGCACCGCTCGAAAGAAAGGCCTTGGGGTCGTGGCGCTTCTGTTCCTCGGCATAGAAAGTTTTCATTCCTGCTCCCCATTTTCGGTCGCATCGGCGAAGGCGAAAAAGGCCTCGCCGGTGATCTTCTGCGTCTGCTCGTAGCTCGACCAGGCGATGCCAAGCCTTTCATAAAAGGACTTGGCACCCTCATTATCGGTGTCGACGGACAAACGGAGATAGGCGCCGCCGTCTTTCCGGCACTGCGCTGCAACGTGCCGCAGCAGCCGCTCGCCGATCTTGCGGCCGCGAAAACGGTCCTCGACATAGAGGTCCTGCACATAGACACCAGGCCTCCCCATCCAGGTCGAAAAGATCGGGAAATATAGGCAGAGACCGGCGAACTCGCCGCCGACTTCGGCGATCAGGGTCGAAAAGGCGGGTTTTTCGCCAAAGCCGTAGGTGCGTAGGTCGTCTGGCGTGGAGATGATCTCTTCCGGTGCCCCGATGTGGGTCCCAAGTTTCAGGATCGATGCATGGATGATATCGACGTCCTCCACGCGGCCGGGGCGAAGGCGGACTTCTGATGGTTTGCTCACGACAGGCAGGGCGCCCAGGCGCCCCCCTCTGTCCTGCCGGACATCTCCCCCTCAAGGGGGGAGATTGGCAGCTTTGGCCTTGCCACCCATCCCCTGACGTTGGAGATTTGCGAAAGCCGTTGTGACAGCCAATCTCCCCCCTTGAGGGGGAGATGTCCGGCAGGACAGAGGGGGGCGGGACTGGACGCTACCATCTCAAAACGCCACCCGATCGCCACCCTTCAGCGCCAGCATATCGCGCGCTTCGGCGGGTGTGGCGACCTCCAGCGACAGCCCATCGAGAATGCCGCGGATGCGGCGCACTTGATCGGCATTGGATTTCGCCAGCTGACGGCCGTCATAGAGACTGTCTTCCAGGCCGACACGGACATTGCCGCCCATCGCCGCGGCGATCGAGATCAGCGGCATCTGCTGACGGCCGGCGGCCAGCACCGAGAACTGGTAGCTATCGCCGAACAATTTGTCGGCGATCCGCTTCATATGGACGAGATTGTCGGGATCGGCGCCGATGCCGCCCAATACGCCCAGCACGAACTGGATGAACAGCGGTCCCGACACCAGGCCGCGGTCGCGGAAATGCGCCAGCGAATAGAGATGGCCGACGTCGTAACATTCGAATTCGAAGCGCGTGCCACAGCCCTTGCCCAGCCTTTCCAGCACGCCTTCCATGTCGGCGAAGGTGTTCTTGAAGATTGTGTCCCGCGTCGCTTCCAGCAGCTTCGGTTCCCACTCGTGCTGCCATTCCCGTGGCTTGTCGAGCATGGGAAACAGCGCGAAATTCATCGAACCCATGTTGAGCGAGCACATTTCTGGCTCGGCGCGCAAAGGGGCAGCCAGCCGCTGATCCAAGGTCATCAGCGACGAGCCGCCGGTGGTGATGTTGATCACCGCATCGGTCGCCTGCTTGATGCGCGGCAGGAACTGCATGTAGACGTCCGGATCGGCGGTCGGGCGGCCATCCCTGGGGTCACGGGCGTGCAGATGCAGGATAGAGGCGCCGGCCTCGGCCGCCGCGATCGCGTCGGCGGCGATCTGGTCCGGTGTCACCGGCAGATAGGGCGACATCGACGGCGTGTGCACCGAGCCGGTGACGGCGCAGGTGATGATGACTTTGCGCGGTGCCATTCTTTTACCCCTGGCCTTCGATCGGCAGGTCGAGCTCGGAGGCCAAAACCTCCAGCGAGTCGCCGATGATGGAGACGATCTCGCCGACCTGCTGGCTAGTGACGATCATCGGCGGCGCGACCATGAAATTGTCGCTGTCGACGCCGCCCTTGACCTTGCGGCCATAGATGATCAGCCCGCGCCCATACGCGAGGTCGAGCAGCCTCTCCGTGGCCTTCTTGGTCTGGTCGATCGGTTTCAAGGTCTCGGGATCGGCGACCATCTGGGCGCCGGTGAGCAGGCCCTTGCCGCGCACGTCGGCGATGAACGGAAACCGCTTGGCCAGCGCCTTCAGCCCATCCATCAGCACGTCGCCCATGGCAGCCGCGTTGGCGATCAGGTCGAGCCGGTCCATTTCACCAAGGACAGCCAGGCCGGCGGCGCAGGCCAGCGGGTTGCCGGCATAGGTATGGCCGTGCTGGAAGCCGCCGGAGGCAAGCAGCGGCTGCACCAGCCGCATCGGTGCGGCCAATGCGCCAAGCGGCGCATAGCCCGAGCCAAGTCCCTTGGACAGCGCGACAATGTCGGGCTTGCAGTTCCAGTGATCGCCGCCGAGGAATTTGCCGGTGCGGCCGGCGCCGCTCATCACTTCATCATGGATGAGCAAGATGCCGTAGCGGTCGCAGATCTCGCGGATGCGCGGATAATAGCTGTCCGGCGCCACCAGGGCTGAGGTGGCAGCACCACCGATCGGCTCCATGATGAATGCGACCACGCTGCCTGGGCCTTCCGCAAGGATCTTCTCCTCCAGCATGTCGGCATAGCGGATGCCGCGCTGTTCCATAGAAAGGTTGTCGCGGTCGCGCCAGGCGTTCGGCGCCGGCACGGACGGCATCACCCGCATCATCGGCTCGAACGTTTCGGCAAGCGCATCGTCGCCGGTGATCGACAGCGAACCCAGCGTGCCGCCGTGATAGGAGGGAAAGCGGGTGATCACCTTCCAGCGGGTGGCCTGGCCGGTGGCGACGGCCCATTGCCGCGCCAGCTTGATGCAGGATTCCGTCGCTTCCGAGCCGCCCGAGACGAAGAAGATACGGTCCATGCCTTCCGGCAGCTTGCCGGCGAGTTCCCGCGCCAGCTCTTCCGCCGGCTCGTTTTCGAAATGCAGCCGATAGGCAAAGGTGGCGCGGTCCATCTGCCGCTTCATGGCGTCGAGCACATTGCGGTTGGAATGGCCGATATTGGCGACCATCGGGCCGCTCGATCCGTCGATGAAGCGGCGGCCGTCCTGCGTCCACATGTAGATGCCTTCGGCGCGGTCGATCAGCGGCCGGCGCAGGCTGGACAGATAGAACAAATGCGATTCTCGACGGATTTCCGTGTCTTGAGCGGCGGTCTGGGCTTTCGACATGTCAGGACTTTCCGAGATAACGATCGAGGACATTTTTTGTGACGCGTTCGACCATCGGGTCCTGTCTTAGCAGGCCTGCGACCCATTCGCAGCTTCCGGCGTGGAACACCTCGCCCTTGCCGCGCGGGAAATTGACGATCATGCCGTTGCCGCGTTTGACCTTTTCCAGATTGGCGTCGCTCGCCTCGCCGAACAGCGTTTCGGCGGTGAAGCGACCATCCTCATCGGTGAGGAACTGGTCCTCGATTGGTATATCGGCGCTTTCCTCGACCTGGGACGCCATGCCGACGGCGAGAACCTGCAGGCCTTCGGGCGCGCCGCTGGTGGCCGTGGGGTAGGGCAGGCCGCCGCGTATCTCGAAGTCGAGCCCGTCGACCTCATAGCCATAGACATGGCTGTCCGCGCCCAGCAGGTCGCCATAATAGATACCAGTGCCGGCGAAGGCCCAGTGCTCTGGCCGATAGACCGGAAAGCCGCGCACGCCGCGCGGCGCGCAACCGCCCCAGCCGGCATAGACGCCGCGCGTCGCATTGAGCCCGAAGGTCGCCGAACCAGGCCGGCCGATTTCCGGCGCTTCCCAAGAGTTGGTGGCGCGGGTGACATCACCGCCGCGATAGACGGGATCCTCGGCGCGCGCGCGGTATTTGTAGCAGACCTGCCGGCGGCCCTCATCCTCCAGCCGCGTCTGCCACATGAAATTGCCGGCAAAACGCGCCGCATGGCCGCCGCGGGTCACATAGGTGTCGACGGCGTCACGCATCTCCCAAGTCCAGTATTCGTCATGGCCGACAAAGACAACGCAGTCATAGCCGTCGAGAATTTCCGGCGAAAAATGCAGATCGTGCTGGCTGGCGAGATCGACGTCATAGCCGGCCCGTTCGGCGAAGCGGAAGAAGTGGCTGTCATAACTGGCCCAGCCGGACGAAGCGTATTTCTTCGAATGGCCGGTGGCGAGCGCCCATTCCATGTGCGGATAGCGCGGCACCGTCTTCGGCGGCACGGCGACTTCCAGCGGCACGCGCGGCGCATCTTTCGGCAGCACGACGAAGCCGCGGCACCAGGGGCGCTGCGTCGACACGATGGGCGAATACTGGTTGCGGTCCGGCCCGGTGATACCCTGGTAGTGGTTGGAGCCGCCCCAGGTGTTGTAGGCGAGCCAGGTCCCGGTCGCCGCCACCTGCAGCACACGGCCGGGCTTCTTTCCGGGCAGGGGCGTGACGATGAAAATATGGTGGCAATGGATCGGCTTGCCGTCACGGCCATCGGCGGTCAGCGTCACCCGGTAGGCGCCGGATGGCCAGTCCGCCTCGACGCGGAATTCGAACGAGGCGTCCCAGCCGCAGCCTTCGACCGAACATTGGTCGGGCGTGTCCTGCCTGCGCGCCGCGATACCCGTCTTCTCGAACACCTTGGTCTTGGAGCCACCGTCTCGGACGATCTCAATGTTGAACTGCGAGGCCGTCGAACTGACATGGAGCGCTACCGTTTCGCCGGCGCGATAGGAATACCGGTCGCTGTAGCACCAGATCTCGCCGCGCTCGCCATCCATGCCAGGCCATTCGTAATAGTGGCCGCGCACCGCGTGCCGGCGCTGCTCGGGCGTCAGTCCGAAATCGGGGAACTCGGTCGGCAGTTGGGTCATGAACACCGGAGAAGTTCGAAGGCCGCCATTTCGGCGATCTGCCGGTCCAGCGTCAAATGGAAACGATCGGGCCAGCATTCGTTAGCCGCGCCCTTGGCCCCCGTGGTCAAAGAGACTATCTCCACAAAGGGCGGCGTTTCCGCCACGGGGGTCGGCATGCTCAGAGTGCAAAAGGTCAAGGTCGACGAGATCTACGTGCCGACGGCGCGCAAGAAGACGCTGCATCCCGAGACTGTCCGCCATCTGGCCGAGGACATTCTCGAAAACGGCATGAAGACACCGATCCAGGTCCGCCATGACGGCAAGCGCCATATCCTCGTCGAGGGCCTGCATCGGCTGGAAGCGGCAAAGTGGCTCGGCGAGACCGAGATCGAGGCCTATCTGGTGCAAGCCAAGCGCCACTGACACGTCGACAAGAACACCCAGTTTGTCGATCAGATATGCTGCCCTAATAAGTCGAGAGCCCCGGCGATTGGCGCAAACGCGCCCATCGCTTCGCTCGGCGCTTTCATGCGCCAGAGCCGCGATTACTCCACCGAAGATGCCATCATGACTTCAGTCCCACCCACATCACCATAATCGATGACGTTGTATCAAAGCTTTTGAATTGACCCAATCGGCTCCGCCGCTACGCTCGCGGCTTATTCTCTCCAGCAACGGATCCGGGCGATGGCAAGATATGAAGGCGGATGCCTGTGCAAGGCGGTGCGCTACCGCACCGACGCTGCCCCCATCAACGAACGCGTCTGCCATTGCCGGGTGTGCCAGAAGGCGATCGGCGCCGCGTTCAACGCACGCGTGCTGTTTCGCATCGACGATTTGACGGTCGACGGGCCGCTGGCGACGATAAACTCCTCGCCGGACCTCAAGCGCGGCTTTTGCCCGAGCTGCGGCACGACGATGTTCTCCCGGCGCGATTCCGCGGGCATCATCGGCGTCACCACCGGTTCGCTCGACGACCCCACGGTTTTCAAGCCGCAAATGCATATTTTCATGGCCTCGAAGCAGCCCTGGCTGGTGCTCGATGACGGCCTGCCGCAATACGAAGGCGCGCCGCCGCCAGGTTAGTTTTTCCTTCGGAACGGAGGGCGCATGCTGAACAAAATTTAATCCAAATCAACACGAGATAGCCGGCAAAGCGTCATTGGCGGGCCATCTTTGTCTTCCTATTTATGGGGTGCGGGTAACGGCATTCGAGGAGACGACGGATGAACGACAGCATCAGCACCCTGGACGAGCTTTTGAGCGATCCGATGGTCCTGCTTGTGATGGAGCGCGATCGTGTGCGCCCCGAACAGGTGCGCATGCTGCTCGAACGGGTTCGCCGGCCTGCCGTCGATGAGCCCGTCGTTCCGCCGGCGCATGTGATCGCCAGGGCATGCCAGAAACTCTGGCTCTGCCCGTAATCGCCTTGCGATTTTCCTGTAAAGCCGGCCCAAGCTGGGCCGGTTTTCAATCGCTCACACCCCGACGCACCAGCTTACAAATCCGTAAATTGATTATCTGGCCCATGACTATAAGGCTTGCCCGGGATTAACCTCGACCGGTCGGTCCGCACCAGCCAATCTCTCATGTATGGAATTCGCCATTGGTCGACATCTGCACTCAAGGCCTGGACACGGGCTTCGTCGGCCTGGGCTATGCCAAGGTGGCGATCCTTGGCGTGGTGCAAGGCATCACCGAATTGCTGCCGATTTCCTCAACCGCCCATATGCGCATCGTGCCGGCTGTGCTTGGCTGGCAGGATCCGGGTTCCGCCTTCTCCGCCGCCATGCAACTCGCGGCTCTTGCCGCGGTGATCAGCTATTTCTGGGGTGACGTCAGGGGCATCCTGTTTGGTTCGCTCGATGCCCTGGCGCGGCGCGATTTCGCTGACCGGCATTTCAAGCTGGCGCTGTGGATCGTGCTGGCGACGATCCCGATCGTTATTGCCGGGGTGGCGCTGTCGGGCCTGCTCAATACCTGTAATTCGCCGCTGCGCAGCCTGACGGTGATCGGCTGGGCCTGCATCGCCATGGCGATCCTGCTGGCGCTGGCCGAGATTCTTGCCCGCCACCGGCGCACTGTGGACGAAGCCTCGCTGGCTGACGCGCTGCTTGTCGGCATCGCCCAGATCGGCGCACTGATTCCGGGCGTGTCTCGCTCAGGTTCGACCCTGACCGCGGCACTGGGGCTCGGCTTCAAGCGGGCCGAGGCGGCGCGTTTCTCGTTCCTGCTCGGGCTGCCCGCGATTGCGCTCGCCGGCCTCAAGGAGCTTTGGGAACTGCACAAGGTCCATCTCGACGCCCATGGCTGGTCGGTCCTTGCCGTCGGGCTGGTCGTCGCCTCGATCTCCGCCTTCTTCGCCATTTGGGGCCTGATGCGTGTGCTGGAGCGTTTTTCGGCCTGGCCGTTCGTCATCTATCGCGGCGTGCTCGGCGTCGTCCTGCTGCTGGGCGTCGCGATGGGCTGGCTCGTTTAGGGCACTTTCACAGTCTCGCTTGAAACGGGCTATATCCGTACCGGACCCCGAATCTGGATTCCGGTACGCGCATGGATTTTTTGACCCTTCTGCAATCGGTGCCGCCGCTGCTGGCGCTGGCCAAGAGCGCGCTGCCGTCGGTGGCGGCACTCGGCATGGGGTTTGGCCAGTGGGTTGCCGCGCTGCCGCCATGCCGGGACTTCGCCTTCGAGGCGACCAGCTATCTCGTGTGCGAGGTCGATCCGAAACGATATCAGGTCGAATTGTTCTGGAAGGACCCGGCGGGCAAGCCGTTTCAGTCGCTGCACAATCTCAGTTCCTCGCAGCAGGCGGTCGGGCGCACGATGCTGTTTGGCATCAATGCCGGCATGTATCATCCGAACCTCGCGCCGGTCGGTCTTTATGTCGAGCAGGGCCAGGAAATGGCTTCTGTGAAGACCGGGTCGGGAACCGGCAATTTTTCGCTGCAGCCGAACGGCATTTTCTACATGCGCGACGGCAAGGCGGCGGTCCGCGCCACCAAGGATTTTGTGAAAAGGCGTCCGCCCGTTGACTATGCGACGCAATCCGGGCCGATGCTGGTGATCGACGGCAAGCTGCACCCTAAATTCCAGGCCGACGGCACCTCGCGAAAAACCCGCGATGGTGTCGGCGTGCGTAGGGATGGCGTCGCGGTCTTCGCGATTTCGAACGGCACGGTAACCTTCCATGCCTTCGCCCGTCTTTTCCGCGACGCGCTCGGCTGCGACAATGCGCTGTTCCTCGACGGCACGATATCCAGCCTGTTTGCGCCGGCCATCGGCCGCAATGACGACTACTGGAATCTGGGGCCGATGATTGGGGTATTCAGAAAGCCGTAGCGGCTTTGCCCACAAGGCTGGCCGATCCCTTGCGCGGAGAGCCAGATTTCGCTGTTTGGCCTACGTGAAAAAAATTGATTCAAACTTTATTGGCAATTTCTCGTTCATAACTGGTCCGGTTTGTCCGTTGGCTGTCGTTTTGCCCTCGGTCTGTTGTGTTTTGAGTACAGGTCCAGATGCGGATTCCGGGCGCCATCAGTTTCTTGATCGCATCGCTATGCCTTGCCGGCTGCACGTCGACGGCCGGCGTCGATGCCTTGGATTTGCAGAAACCGTCGAGCGAAACAACCAGCTCGGTGATACGGCCGCCGGCACCCATCGCGGCAGTGCCTGCGTCCGCGACCAGGCGCGCGCCACGGGCGGAAACGGCGCCGGTAGACGAGAGCCCCCGGCCTTTCGGCCTGGCCGAAGAAGAGACGGTGGCACTTTCAGCACCTGACCCGTCGGACAGCGTCGAGCCGATGGTCGAGCCGGCGGCCCTGGTATCACCGCCGAGGCTGCTGAGCCGCGCAGCACCGCCGATGCTTGCCGGGCCCGTCACGCGCTATGGTTTTCGCGACGCCAAGCCGATCAATTTCGGCAAGGCTTCGCCCCGCCACCTCGCCGTGCACGGCGTCGATGTCTCGCGCTGGCAAGGCAACGTCAACTGGGAAAAGCTACGCGCCCAGGGCGCCAACTTCGCCTACATCAAGGCGACCGACGGCGGCGACCATCTCGATCCGATGTTCAACAGGAACTGGCGCAATGCCGACGCCGCCAGCCTGAAACGCGGCGCCTATCACTTCTTTTACTGGTGCCGCACGGCGGGCGAGCAGGCCGACTGGTTCATCCGCAACGTGCCCAGGGTCGAAGGCGCGCTGCCGCCGGTGATCGACGTCGAATGGAACGGCGAGTCCAGCTGCAAGCGGCGGCCTTCGCGCGAGAAGGTGCTGGAGAAGATGCAGGTGTTCATGGACAGGCTGGAGCGCTATTACGGCCAGCGGCCCATCATCTACACCGCGCCCGATTTCTATCGCGACAATCTGCGCGGCGCTTTTCTCGATTATCCGTTTTGGGTGCGGGCGGTGGCGCGGCACCCCTCAAAGGTCTACCCCGACCGCAAATGGCTGTTCTGGCAGTACTCCGGCTCCGGCCTGTCGCATGGCGTCACCGGCCGCATCGATCTCAACGTTTTCCACGGCGACGAGCGGCAATGGCGCGCCTGGGCCGGAGGTCGGGTTTCCGTCGCCGACGCCAACTGACGCGCGATGCGCGGTCGCCGCATATGGCCATCTTGTCAGCGTGGCCGGCGATGCGATTCATCGAAGGTGACATAGGCCAGGACTGCGGAGAATGATCCGAAATAGGTCAAGACCGCAGCGGTGATCATGAGGTCGTAAGTCGACACGTTGGTTCTCCCTTCGATTGATATCGAGAAGACAGCACACGCGGTGAATGTGCGTTGATCCAGATCAACGGAAGACAGTCGTTTCCAACTCCGAGGGGGAGGTTTCGCGAATAGACAAGACATTGCTGCCGCGTTGCTGTCTATGTGCAGGTTCCTGCACTCCTGGGGGGAGACGAGTTGGAGCTCAAGATTCTGCTTGTCGGCTTTGCCTGCGCGGTCGCCGGCATGTTGTCGCTCATCACCTTCTTGAAATGGCGCGAGGTGCAGGCGCTCAGCCGCTGGCTACCGGCGCCGGGAAAGATCATCTCGTCGCGCGTCGAGGCACGCGAGGTCCGCAGCTCTGGCAGCGGCTCGGATAGCAGCGATTCCACCGAGATGCGCAATTTCCCGGCCATCACCTTCGAGTACAAGGTTGGCGGCAAGACATTTCAAAGTTCGCGTTACAGCGTGCAGGAGAACCTTGGAAATTTCGAGGTCACGGAGACGCTTGCGCGGTTTGCCAAGGGCGCTCAGGTGACGGTGTTCTATGATCCGGCGGCTCCGGGCAAAGCCGTCATCGAGCGCACCATGCCCGAAGGCGCCTTCAAGTTCATGGTCCAGCTTTCGGCGGGGCTGGTGATCGGCGCGCTGGTGCTGGTGTTTTCCGTCGGCGGCATCCTGGAGGCGATCGGCTCGCATCTACCCAAGCCGCAGAACCTCGGCGCCGGTGCGCTGCTGTTGTTCACGGGCCTGTTCGCCCTGCGCATGGGCTTCGCCCAGAAGTCGCTTGCGGAGCAGGCGGCAAAATGGCCGGTCGCCGCCGGCCGCATCGACACCTCAGGCCTGCAGGCGCTGCGAACCCATGAAGGCTATCGACACTGGCGGACCGTCTTCAAATCCCGCATCGTCTACTCCTATGGCGTCTCCGGTCAGCGCTACAGCGCCGATCGCGTGACCTTTGGCGCCACGGTGATGGCTTCGCTGCCCGGCCTTGTCGGCGGTCAGGCACGGCAGTATGTCGAGGGCAGCAAGGTCGACGTGCACTATGACCTCGCCAACCCCGGTTCGGCGGTGCTCGAATGCCGGGTGCGCGGGCTCTGGATGCTATGGGTGTGTTCTGCTGGCTTGCTCGGCGGCGCCGCCTTTCTGGTCGGGCTGTTCTGAGGCGCCGGGATGCCGTCAGCAGCGGACGAGGGGGCCGCTGTCGAAGCCAGGCCAGGTGAACCGCAGCGTGGCGCCATATCTCACGATATGAATGATACGCGTGAACGGCTCCTCGATCGACGGGTCAGAGCCGTAGCATTGGCTTGCCTTCACCACCCAGCCCGTCGGGTTTTTGCGAAATGTCGCGTGCTCGCAGCCGAATTCGGGAAGCGACAACGCGGTCTGTTCCACGGTGAAGACGGTCTTGCTCTGGACGTCGGCGGCCGCGTGGCAGTTGAACCTGTCGCTCGACCATGTCCCGACATAGGGCGCCGCCGCCAGTGCCGTGCTGCCCGCGAATGCGGATATCGCCATCATCATTACCAAACGCTGCATCACCGGATTTTTCCCCATCGCCGTTGCGCTCGACCATACAGACTGTTGGGGATCAAGGGATATGTTTCGTCCAGGAGCGGATAAACGCAGCCGTTCCGGATTTCGCTTATGCTTTTGCGCGGATGATGCGACTGTGCGGGCCAGTACCCAGGCAACGCTTTCCCAGAGACATCTGATGACCACCCGCACACTGGCCTTCGTTTTTCTGGGCCTGCTTGGCCCGATGCAGGCGGCTAACGCCAAGGACTGTCTGCTGAGCCACGCCACCTATCGGGAACCGCGCTCGGGCGCCGTCATGCAATTTCGGCCGCTCGACAACGAGCCGGCGGCGCTGACGGCCGAAGTGTTTTCGCTGACCGTGCCCAATACCGTGACAAGCCTGCCGGCCGACATCACCTGGACCAACGGCAAGAATTCGTTTCCGCTCGGCACCATCCGCCACACCTGCACCAACGACGATCGCGAAGCGGGCCTGCAGGACGGCAGCGGGCTGTGCAGGATATGGGATGGCCAGGTCTACGCCCTGACCGGCGGCGGCGCCGAGCAGTTGAATTCGCGCGAAGCGACACCGGCGCCGAAAGGGCTGCTCTTGCCGGAATTCGGCGTGGCTTTTACCGAATGGGCCGATTTCGCCAACGCCAACCCCGATGGCTCGGCGTGGGATGCCTTCACGTTGACAGGATGCAGCGATGAATAGCGTCATGAGATCGATCAGCTTGACCTGCGCCCTGCTTGCGTCCGCGACGATATCCGCCGTGGCGGACGAGCCGGCGCCGTCACGCCCGCCCATCGACAAGTGCGTCTGGGAAAGGCTGACCGACAAGAGTGTCGGGCTGGGCGCCTGGACGCAGCGCTGCGACTTCGGCTTCCGCCAGATCCACTTCGAATTTGCCGGCAACGCACTCGCCATCAAATACAGCGATGGCGGCGCGGCCGACCCTCTTGTCGAGGTCTTCGACATCATATCAGGCGAAACCGCCGAGGCCGCATTGCAGCGCCTGTTCCTGGAAAAGACCGACAAGGCTGTCAGCGCGCGCTGCGTGCTCGCGCCCTACACGGAGGGCCCAGTGCCCGCCGGCGTCAAGCGCTACACATTCAGCCCCGACGCCGACTATGCGAAAGAGCTGAAAGCGGTAGCCGACCCCAACGAGGTTCCGGAGCCGCCCTGCGGCGACTGGGGTGAAGTGCCGGATGGCATCCAGTATTTCGAGATGCCACCAGGTGAGGGGCAGAAAGTGCTGTTCGTGCGTATAGGCCAGGACGAGCCGTTATTTGACGAGCAGACGCTGCGGGTGTTGCCGGCGGGGTAGGTGCCGGGATCAGCCGGTCCGGATTGAGTGAATCGAGTCTGAGCGCGTCTCGCCTTCCGGGCCCGAAGGGTGCGAGACAGGTGACTCGCCAGGCGGTGAAATGGCGCGCTGCGCCGAGACGGTCAAGGATCTTGGGCGGAGCGGCATTTTTCAACGCCTTGGACTGTGCGGAAGCTTCCAATGTTGCGTAATTTCGTATCGCTTCGCAGGATCAGGGCCATGCCCCATCCACTCGAATGAATGCTCGTAAGTGCCGTAGTTCCCGCGCGCATATTCGGCTTGGCGAAGCCTATCAAATTTCAGACCGTCCGCGATAACCGACATTACTTCGATGGCATCCTTGTCGCCCATGTCTATCAAACCCATATCGCCGCCAAAATGTTTGGCATTGATCCATCGAAACACCTCGTGGATGGAAAGGATCGCGTTTGTTACCTTTCTACCGGTGGCCGGCGCCAACTTATTTGCAACGCCTGTTATCTGTTCGAAATCATTGTGAGCAACACGCTTGTCACGCCAAGTTCGAGCAAATTGCGCTTTCCTCTCAGATGCAACTACGCGCTGTCGAAGTCGGATATTATGTTTGGAAAGATCGAGCTCCAGAAGTTTACGAACACTCAGATTTATTTTGCGTCCAGATTTCGCGGGGTCGGTAAGGCGACACAGACCCAGTAGTACGTCTTCGAACACAATTCCCTGAATTGAATGCCAAAAGTTTCCGCCGCTGTGGTTTAGGAGGTCAACGCGCTCTTGAGTTGAAAATAGAGCTTGATAGCGATCCCATGACGACGAGACTCGCCAAAGCTCTTGGCAACAATGGTGGAACGCGGTTCCGTAATCATTACCTAGAACGGCTCTGTCCTCTGCGAGAGCTTCCGCGGCCGATCTGTGTACCATCTCGCCCCCTAGAGCAACTCTGCTGGCGGCTGCCTGCTATGCCTCCACGTACTCTGCGAGGCTGACACCGTTAGGCACATCCAGCCCATCGGCGCGCAAGCCTTCAATATGGAAGCGTATTGCGTCGCGAATTTCGGTCTCCACCTCAGACACGGTCGCGCCGGTCGCGATGCAGCCAGGCAAGTCCGGCACATAAGCAGAGAAATTATCGCCTGCTTCTTCAATTACTACTGCGTAGCGCATGTCATCGGCCCATTAGGTGGATTAGTCAGCGTTACAGCTCACGTTCCTGTCAGAATCTCATCGCCGGAATGGGTATTCCCATGCATTCGATAGAGCTGAGGGCTGTCCGATCTTGTAGCTTATTCGCTGCACCAAGCCGTTGCCAACTATCGAACGTTCGAAGTCCGGAACTGGCCCCTTATCGAAATAGTTGGATGCTAAGGTTTCGATATCTCCCCGTCGGCTAAATATATAGCGATCGGCAAAAAGAGATACTACCTCATTGATGCGATCTATCGTCTGGCGGCTGCGTACCTCCCTGTGTAATGCGTCCGTCTGCTTTCTGGTGTCCAGATACAACGCTATCCGCGGAGTTATCGGGAAGACAAGTTCAAAATCATCAAAATTTCCGACGTTGTATGGAACGATCTTACTTATCGGCGTTCCAGATTTAAAGTAGCAAACTGGATTATCGCTAGAAATAAAATCAACGGCCGTCTCGTTGTGTATAAAAACAGGTACGTTGTATCGACTCATTACAGGCAGCATGCCTTTAATGATATTTGGCATCGAAAGAAGGGCGGTGTGTGGGTCGATGTTTATTTGAATTATGCCGGCATTCATCAAGTCTTGCATTCTAATCGGTTTCGATGCGTCTCCTGTTGTCTTCCGATAAATTTCCAACAAGGCCTCTGGTACGGGAGCTGAAACTGCATCCGATATCCTAGCAACAGAGTCTCGCAAAAGGCTCATGACCGATCTAAGCGCGTTAGGTACACGGCATCGCATGGACAAGAGGAATTCAGTGAAATGTTTAATTTCATCAAGTGAGAGCGGTTTCTTTTCCGCGATAATGTTCACAGCTCGGTCCCAGCCGCTCTCTATCGTGTCGGAAAAAAGTCTCTCGATCGCGTTGTCAAAACACGCCTCAGCGTGAACTGGTTGTGAGTATAGATATTTCTCTTTGAACGCCGATTTGGGGGAAGTACAGAAAAGTCTACAATTTTCTCACATGTCGTAGATTTTGATGCAGCCGTCTCCGTCCGAGAAATGCTTCGAATAGGTCTCCGGGATGTAGTGCTGTTGCTTGGGCTCTGGTGGCATTTTTATAAGCCTCCGCTCTCAGCACGTCTCTTGTGCCGAGAGCGGATTCGCGTTGTTGGTGGTGGGCGGCGGCGGCGCGTGAATTTCCTCAGCTGCACCCGCTCGTCGAGCCGCACGTATCGCATTTCTCACACGTCCCGTTGCGCACCATCGTGAAATTCTGGCACTCGGAGCAGGCATTGCCGGTGTAGCCCTGGAGCAGGGACTTGGCGCGGCGGTCGTTGGCGAGTTTCTTGGCTTCGGCCGCCTCAACGGCCGCGGCGTCGGTGAACAATCCCGCCGTGGCGTCCGAAGCAGCCGCTTCCTCGAAGGCGATGTCCTCGGCCAATTCCTTGGCCCGCTCCTCATAGTCGCGCTTGTAGGCGACCGCTTCGTCGCTTGTCGGTTTCAGCGCCAGCACGTTGGAGCCGGAGAAAGCTGTCGGCACTGAGCGGGCAGGGGCGCCCGAGGGAGCCGCAAAGCCTTTCGGATCATTGCCGCTGACGCGCGACACCAGCTTCACCGGCGAGGCGCCGCGGGTCAGGCCCTTGGAGACCGCATCCGTCTTGCCTTCGCTGATGCCGCGGCCAAGTGCGGTGTTGGAAAAGTCCGACTGGTCGACATGGGCGAGGTCGTTGCGGCCGAGATAGGAGATCGCCAGTTCGCGGAACACGTAGTCGAGGATCGACGTCGCGCTCTTGATCGCATCGTTGCCCTGCACCATGCCGGCCGGCTCGAACTTGGTGAAGGTGAAGGCGTGCACATATTCATCGAGCGGCACGCCATATTGCAGGCCGAGCGAGATGGCGATGGCGAAGTTGTTGAGAAGGCCACGCAGCGTCGCGCCTTCCTTGTTCATGTCGATGAAGATCTCGCCGAGGCGGCCATCGTCATATTCGCCGGTGCGCAGGAAGATGGTGTTGCCGCCGATCTTGGCTTTCTGCGTGTAGCCCTTGCGGCGGCCAGGCAGCTTTTCCTGCTCGCGCGACACGCGTTCGATGATGCGCTCGACAATCCGTTCGGTGATCTGCGCCGTGCGCGCCGCCGCCGGTGCGGCGATCAACTGCTCGAGAGCTTCGTCCTCGTCGTCCTCGCCATCGGCGAGCAGCGAGGAGTTGAGCGGCTGCGACAGCTTCGAGCCGTCGCGGTAGAGCGCATTGGCCTTCAGCGCCAGCTTCCACGACAGCATGTAGGCGCCCTTGGCGTCTTCCACCGTCGCATCGTTGGGCATGTTGATGGTCTTGGAGATGGCGCCGGAGATGAAGGGCTGCGCCGCCGCCATCATCTGGATGTGGCTGTTGATCGAAAGCGAGCGCTTGCCGATCTTGCCGCACGGGCTGGCGCAGTCGAACACAGCCAGGTGTTCGGGCTTGAGGAAGGGCGCGCCTTCCAGCGTCATCGCACCGCAGACATGGATGTTGGCGGCCTCGATGTCCTTCCTGGAGAAGCCGAGCGCCGGCAACATCTCGAACGAAAAGTCGTTGAGCTGCTCGTCGGTGAAGCCGAACGTCTCCTTCACCCAGTCGGCGCCGAGCGTCCACTGGTTGAAGACGAACTTGATGTCGAAGGCGGACTTCAAGGCTGCGTTGAGCGCCGCGATCTTCTCGTCGGTGAAACCCTTTGCCTTGAGCGCGCCGGGGTTGATGGCGGGTGCCTGGTTGAGATTGCCGTGGCCGACCGCATAAGCCTCCATCTCGCCGATCTGGGCTTCGGAGTAGCCGAGCGTGCGCAGCGCCTCCGGCACGGCGCGGTTGATGATCTTGAAATAGCCGCCGCCGGCGAGCTTCTTGAACTTCACCAGGGCGAAGTCGGGCTCGATGCCGGTGGTGTCGCAATCCATGACCAGGCCGATCGTGCCGGTCGGCGCGATCACGGTCGCCTGCGCATTGCGGTAGCCATGCTCCTCGCCAAGCTCGATGGCGCGGTCCCAGGCGGCCTTGGCGTGGGCGGCGAGGTCCTGCTGCTTCAGGTCGGAAGCGACCAGCGGCACCGGATTGACGGCGAGCTTCTCATAGCCCTGCTTTTCGCCATAGGCGGCACGGCGATGGTTGCGCATGACGCGCAACATGTTCTGCGCGTTGCGGTCGTAGTCGGCGAAGGCGCCAAGCTCGGAAGCCATCTCGGCCGATGTGGCATAGGCGACACCCGTCATGATCGCGGTGAGTGCGGCGCAGATGGCGCGGCCCTCGTCGGAATCGTAGGGAATGCCCGAGGTCATCAGCAGGCCGCCGATATTGGCATAGCCGAGGCCGAGCGTGCGGTATTCATAAGACTGCTTGGCGATCTCCTTCGACGGGAACTGCGCCATCATCACGGAGATTTCCAGCACGATGGTCCACAGCCGTACGGTGTGCTCGTAGGCGGCGATGTCGATGGTGCCGTCGGCATTGCGGTAAGGCAGCAGGTTGATCGAGGCCAGGTTGCAGGCCGTGTCGTCGAGGAACATGTATTCCGAGCACGGGTTGGAGGCCCGGATCGCTCCGGCGGAAGCGCAGGTGTGCCAGTCGTTCATCGTCGTGTTGAAATGCAGGCCCGGATCGGCCGATGCCCAGGCGGCATAGCCGATCTTTTCCCAGAGATCCCTGGCCTTCAGCGTCTTCAGCACCTTGCCGTCCTTGCGGGCGGTCAGGTGCCAGTCGCCATCGTCCTCGACAGCGCGCAGGAAATTGTCCTTCAGCGACACCGAATTGTTGGAGTTCTGGCCCGAAACCGTGAGGTAGGCATCCGAATCCCAGTCGGTGTCGTAAGTCTTGAACGACATCGACGAATAGCCCTGCTTGGCGAACTGGATGACGCGGTAGATGTAGTTCTCCGGCACGGCGGACTTCTTGGCCGCCTTGATCTCGCGCTTCAGCGCGGAGTTGATCGACGGATCGAAGCAGTCGTTGCCATTGCCTTCGCAGTTGACGCAGGCCTTCATGATCGCTTCGAGATGCTTCTTGACGATCTTGGAGCCGGTCACCAGCGAGGCGACCTTCTGCTCTTCATTGACCTTCCAGTCGATGAATTCCTCGATATCGGGGTGGTCGGCGTCGACGATGACCATTTTGGCGGCGCGGCGCGTCGTGCCGCCCGACTTGATGGCGCCTGCCGCGCGGTCGCCGATCTTGAGGAAGCTCATCAGGCCGGACGAGCGGCCGCCGCCCGACAGCTTTTCGCCTTCGCCACGCAGCAGCGAGAAGTTGGAGCCGGTGCCGGAGCCATATTTGAACAGACGCGCTTCACGCACCCAGAGGTCCATGATGCCGCCCTCGTTGACGAGGTCGTCCTGCACGCCCTGGATGAAGCAGGCGTGCGGCTGCGGATGCTCGTAGGAGGATTTCGACTTGGTCAGCTTGCCGGTGAACGGGTCGACATAGAAGTGGCCCTGGCTCGGGCCGTCGATGCCATAAGCCCAGTGCAGGCCGGTGTTGAACCATTGCGGTGAATTCGGCGCCACGCGCTGCGTCGCCAGCATATAGGCAAGCTCGTCACGGAAGGCGCGCGCGTCTTCCTCCGACGCCTTGAAGTAGCCGCCCTTCCAGCCCCAATAGGTCCATGTACCGGCCAGCCGGTCGAACACCTGGCGGGCGTCGATCTCGGAGCCGTAGCGCTCGGCTTCCGGCAGCTTGGCAAGTTCGGCCTCGTCGGCGACGGAGCGCCACAGGAAGGAGGGGACGTCGTTCTCCTCGACCTTCTTCAGGCGCGCGGGGACACCTGCCTTGCGGAAATACTTCTGCGCCAGGATGTCGGCGGCAACCTGGGAGAATTGCGCCGGCACATCGATGTTGTCCAAGCGGAACACCACCGAACCATCCGGATTCTTGATCTCCGAAAGCGCCTTGCGGAATTCGATCTCCGCATAGGCAGATTGTCCTGGCTTGGTGAAACGACGCTCGATGCGCATTGGTCCGGTCCCTTTTGTCTACATATAGCGCTTTCGTCAGGGGATTTCTGCCCCCAATGCGAAACGCGCATGTCCGCCGTCTGCCGGCGTTCGAAAACGGCCGGCTCTCCATTTCGCGGTCTCCGCCGACCCTGCTGGTCAAAACTCCTTGCGAAGTTACTGTCCAACGCGCTGGCGAACCCTACGGGTCCCTCAAAACTGATTTTTTTCGATTCCCTCACTTGAGGGAAAATTCACACTATCTAGCGTCGAACCTACCTGCAAACACTAAATATAGTGTTAACAGACAATTTATTCAAGCCCGACAATTGTCCCAATTGTCCCCAACCGCCCCACAATTCCAACGCTTCCGCCGGCCTCGTAAACGGGCGGAAATGCGAGCAAAAACGCACATAATCCGGGAAAAAGACCGGGCTCAGAACTTTCCGGTCGCACTCTCAACAGAAGCGCATGGCCTATAAAAGGCGACTCGTTTTGCGCCGTCAAGGATTCGTTTGCGTAGCTTTTGTGACCCCAACATCTTGTGTGTCACACATGTGGATAACGGGGATAGAAAGCCGGCGCGGGGATCGCAATTTGCCGCCCAATGGGAAACGTGGATGCGGCAAGGCTCGCCAGTGGATCTAAGCTGAGGCCCAAGCTTGCCACACCAGGTCCAGGCAGGATCAGCCGTAGTGAAGCCGGGGTTTTGGCTCGGTGCCGGTGAACTGCACTCCGAGGCGGTCGTTGTGCCGCCAGCGAACCTCGCATCGATAGGCAATGCCGTCGAGCGGCACATAGAGAAGGAAGCGATCGGGAACGCGGGCTTCGAGCGGTATCTTCAGTTCGGCGCCGCTTTCGTGCTGATTGCGCAGCGTGCAACCGACTTCCGAATTCGAAATTCCGGTGATGATCGACCCGCCCTTGAGCACGCGCGGACGATGCTCGCGCTGGGGCTGGCCGGACTGGTTCGGATTTGGACTCGCAGGGTTCGCCATCGATGAAAAATACCAGAGCTACCGAATCGTATCTTTGATTCCTTAGCAAAGCATTCACGTTGAGGCGCGGCGCCGCGGCCGTTCAATGTCCCTTCAGGGGAAGCTGTGCGGGTCGGCACAGAAATAGGCGATGATCTGGCAAAGGTCGGGCTCGTTGATCATGCGCACGGCTTCGCTGGAACTGACCCATTTGCGCGTGCGGAAGTTTTTTTCCTTCCAGCGGTCGGCGACCTTGTCGACGTGCAGCGGGAACACCAGGACCTCGCACGGCACTTCTTCGCCGGAAGCCAGTACCTTGGCGTAGAAGTAACGGCCGGCTTCGAGATGGGAGACAGTCCCGCGCAGTCCAGCTTCCTCGCCGGCCTCGCGCGCAGCCGCCTCGCAGAGCGGCTCCCTGGCCTCGGGCCAACCCTTGGGCAATACCCAGCGGCCGGTGTCGCGGCTGGTGATCAGCATGATCTCGACACCGTTTCCGGTATCGCGCCAGGGTAGGGCGGCAACCTGCAGCCGGCACGGGGCCGTGCCGAAGAGCCGTCGGACCCTTTCGGCCAGATGATTATGCGTCGTTGGCCTCGTCAACATCGAAGAAGCTAGCCCCAGCCTCCGGAATCGTTTGCCGTCTCACGAATCTTACGGCTAATTGTCGGCAATAAAAGTAAAAAATTTCGTTCGCCCGGCTGAGTTCCGTCGATAGATGTCGATTTCACAAAATATCTGGCCTGCCGGGCCCGTTTGCGAAAGCAAATAGCGCCCGGTGCAAGCTGCTGATCTGTAATAGGCAGGTTGTTGCGAATCAGCCGGCGTGGTCCTCGGCGATCGGCTTCTGGTAGGTGAAGCCCATGTCCCATGGAAAATAGATCCAGGTGTCCTGGCTGACTTCGGTGATGAATGTGTCGACCAGCGGCCGGCCTTTCGGCTTGGCATAGACGGTGGCGAAATGCGCCTTCGGCATCATCGCGCGCACGATGCCCGCCGTCTTCCCGGTGTCGGTCAGGTCGTCGATGATCAGCACGCCGGCACCATCTTCGGTGAGCAAGGTCGGTGTAATCTCTTTGAGGACCTGCATCTGCCCCTGACTGGTATAGTCATGGTAGGAGGCGACGCAGACCGTCTCGATGACCCGGATGCCGAGTTCGCGTGAGATGATCGCAGCGGGAACCAGCCCGCCTCGGGTGATGCAGACGATCGCTTTCCATTGGCCCTTGTTGGCGCTGGCAAGCCGCCAGGCGAGCGCGCGGGCGTCACGATGGAACTGGTCCCAGGAGACCGGAAAGGCTTTTTCGGGAAGGGACATGTCGCGCACTCCGCAGCACGCGGGGATCGCGCGCAAGAAACAGGGGAATGCGCGCGGAATTAGCTGGAAAGCCCCCGTCTTGGCAAGAGCGGCGGTCTTGGCAAGAGCAGGGGTCTTGGCCAGGGCAGGCCTGAGCGATCGCTGTGGACTTCAAACGCGTCGCATCAAAACAGATTCATGCGATCCGCTTCAAGTCTGCATGTCATCGTCTCAAAATCCGCGACCATTTTTGCGCGACATGCGTCAACGCGACAGGAAGGCTGCCACTGGCGCGGTGCGCAGCACACTGCGGGTCACGCCGCCGAACAGAAGTTGTCGCAGCCAGGAGTGGCTGTAGGCGCCGAGCACCAGCAGATCGGCGCCGGTCTCCGCGATCCTGGTCTGGATGATGTCGTCGATCGAATTGCCGCCCGACTGTTGCAGCGAGACACTGACGGTGGCGCCGTGGCGCGACAGCGCCGACGCGATTTCGGCGCCGGCGGCCTCCGGACTGTCGTCGAGCGTTTCAGGCGGGTCGATGACCAATATGTCGGTCTTCTCGGCTTCGATGATGAAGGGCAGCGCGTCGAAGGCGGCGCGCGCCGCCTCCTTGCTGCCGTTCCAGGCGAGCAGTACGTGTTTGAAGGTGGTGATCAGCGGCCCCCCATGCGGCACCACCAGCACCGGGCGGCCGGCATCATAGACCAGCGTGTCGACATCCGCGCTCGGGTCACCGCCCGTTTCGCGCTGCGCCGCAATGATCAGATCGGCGGCGCGCACGCTCGAAATGCCGGTCAGCGCGCTGTCGCCCGAAAAGCTCTCAAGGCTTCGCCACTCGAAGGATAGGCCGGAATCCTCGATACGCTTGAGGAAAGTCGCTTCCAGTTTTTTAGCGCGCTCCCGGTTCATGTCGGCCGAAACCTGCAGGAATTCCGTGTCCGGAAAGCCCGTGGCCGAAGTGTAAGGCACGGGAAGCGTTTCGGCGTGGATACCGATCAGATGGCTCTGGAACCGGGTGGCGAGCGGAATGGCGCAGTCGAGCACGCGCTCCGCGTCCTGCTCGTTCTGCAGTATGGCGACGATGGTTTTGAAGCGCATGATAATCCCTCAATCTGCGAGCTACCGAACTCGTGCCGAGGAAACGTTGCAGCGACGTGCTTGGTTCCGGTCTGGACAGATCAACCGGAATTGCTGAACCCGGTGACCATTGCCTCGACGTCGGCACGCGCGGCATCCAGGGCCGACTGGCTGCGGGCACGCACGACCAGTTCGGTCCAGAACTTGCCGTCGCCATATTTCGGGTAGGAGCCGATGATCGTGTCCGGATGCGCTTTCTGGATATCGCCAAGCGGCCCGCCGATGAGGCCTTCGCCGAATGGGCAGGGCACGGTTGCCGACAGCATTTTCGTACCCGCCTTTAGCGTCGGCACGACATTGTCGAGCATGGCCTGGAAGATCGACGGCACACCGGCCATGACATGGACGTTGCCGATACGGAAGCCGGGTGCAACGGACACCGGGTTGTCGATGAGATCGGCACCGCGTGGCATGCGTGCCATGCGTTTGCGGGCCTCCGTATATTCGATGCCGCGCGCGGCGTAGCTTGCCGCCAGCAGTGCATAGGCCTTGGCATCGTATTCGCAAGGCACGCCAAAAGCCTTGGAGACGGAATCGGCCGTGATGTCGTCATGCGTCGGGCCGATGCCACCGGTGGTGAACACGTAAGTGTAACGGGCGCGCACGGCATTCACCGCAGCAATGATTTCGTCTTCCTCGTCCGGGACGATGCGCACCTCCTTCAGGTCGATACCGATCGCCGTCATGATATCGGCGAGATGGCCGATGTTCTTGTCCTTGGTTCGGCCAGACAGAATCTCATCGCCGATGACGAGCATGGCGGCGGTTACGATTTCAGGCATGGAAGGCTCCGGCATGACGGGTAGCCTGAGATAGCGCGGCTCGGCGGCGGCCGCAATGCCGCCCCGGACAGTGAACAATCTGCACCCATAAACCGAGATATATCCATTGCATGCCCGACAGGGTGCCGCGCCACAGAAGTCGACCGTCGAAGTGTGCGGCCTTCGCGCTCGCGGTTCGAGGGGAAGGTTGCACCTGGATCGGAGGCAGGTAAGCTCATGCGGGCTCAGGTGCGGGTGAACGATGATCTTGCCGGTTCTGTCATGGCTTTTGGGCACGCTGCTCCTGATAGCGATCCTGGGGGTCGCCAGTTTGGTGGTCGCGACGCTGTGGATCGCGGCCAAAGCCGAAAGGCTGGTGCCGCCGGTCGGAAAATTCATCGAGATCGACGGCAACCGCATCCATTATGTCGACCAGGGTGAGGGGCGGCCGATCGTCTTTGTGCACGGGCTTGGCGCTCAACTCCATCATTTCCGGTACACTCTGTTCGGGCGGTTCGGCCCGGGCTACCGGTTGATCGCGCTCGATCGGCCGGGGTCGGGCTATTCGGGGCGCGCGAGCGGCGCCACGGGTCGGCTGCCCGAACAGGCCGAGATCGTGCGACGCTTCATTGAAGCCCTGGGGTTGGAAAGGCCGCTGGTGGTCGGCCACTCGCTGGGCGGCGCCGTCGCGCTGACCTTGGCCGTGGAGCACCCCGAGGCGATTTCCGGCATCGCGCTTTTGGCGCCATTGACTCATCCGGAAGCCGGCATGCGCGAAAGGTCCGGCTTGCTCTATATCCCCTCACGCCTGCGGCGCTGGATCATGGCTTACACCATGGCGATACCGACAAGTCTGCGATATGCGCGGCCGACAATGGAATTCATCTTCGCGCCGCAGGTGTTTCCTGCTGACTACATGGTCGACGCAGGTGGCTGGCTCGGGCTGAGGCCAGGCCATTTCTACGCCACGTCCTCCGATGTCGTCGCGGTCGAGCAAGATCTCGGTCGCATCGAGCGGTGTTATGGCGAGATCGTCATGCCGGCCGGCATTCTTTTCGGAACAGCCGACCGTGTCATCGATGTCCGTACCCATGGCGAGCCATTGCGGAGCAGGATCGAAAGACTTGATTTTGAAACGATCGACGGCCTCGGCCACATGCCTCAATTCGTCGAGCCGGACCGGGTCATTGCCTTCATCAAACGCCTTGCGACCCGTGCGTTCTCCGATCCGACATCAAATCGGCTTCACGACAATTTCAAGCAACCGTTCGGCTGACTGCTGGCTTTTATCCTGTCGCTCCAAGGCGACCAAGATAGGAGTAAAAGCGATGTACACAAAACTTCTCGCAGCATCCGTCCTGACCATCGGTCTCGCCACATCGGCGATGGCGCAGTCGTCGGACAGCAACTATTCCAACCATCGCTGGTGGTTGTTCGGCAATCAAGATCGGACGGCTGTCGATACCAACACCACCGGCAGCATCAATGCAGATAGGTCCGGGTTGAACACTTTGGGCAACACCGGCGGGATTGGCCCATGTGCCGATCACACGCCCGGTCCAGACGCTAATTCCAGGCAGAACGTCAACGATCAGTACTGCGGCAAATAGGGCCACGTAGCGGCTGCTGGCTGCGGGACGTTTCCTCTCCGGACGTCTGCGGCTGGCGTCCCGCTCAATGCAGCCAAAAATTGACTGTAGACTTAATCGGAAACCTCTGTCTGCGGCCGATCCCGACCGTCGGCCAGTTCCTCATGCCATTCGCCATCGGCATCCTCGTACTGGATGCCGTCCGTGGCTCCGGCGATCCGTTGCTCGGCCGAAGCGATTTCGGCGGCGCGCAATGCGTCCTGATGGGTGGGAAACGTCTCCGAGAAGGTCGCTCCAACCTTGTAGGCCCAGCCGCCGTCATGCTCGACGATCTTGTAAGTCAGTTTCGCCATGAAAGCCTCCAGTTGAAAGGTCCGACCGCTCAATGCAGCCGGTCGTCGGGCAGTTTGTCGTCGGGCACCAGAACTTCCGATTCCTTGGCAGCTTCGATCAGCGCCCGGCGCGCATCCGCTGTCGAACGATAACCTTCCAGCACTTTGAGGCAAGTGTCGAGGGCATCACGATGGCGCGGCCCGCGATTGAGCGGCCACACGGTCATCAAGCATTCCGCCGCCTCCTTGGCGCTGCGGATATGGCGATATTTGCCGACGTGGCCAAGTTCGACGACGACCGGCACTTCAAAAGGTTTGTCGTCCATGATGGCCGCAACGCAAAGCAGTCAATTTGGTTGCAACAATGGCCTTCAGACTGCGCCCAAAAAACGCGTCGCATTTGCGACGCGCCTTAGGTCTTCGTTTGATGCATGTCGCTATCCCAAAACCGGATCCACTTTTGGGTGACATGCACCGGCGTCTCAGTAGCCACAGTCGTTGCGCAGCCAGCGTGCGTTTGCCCAGCCGGTCCGGCCGCCGATTTCGACCTGATACCAGTTGCCGCGTCGGTCGAAGATCTCGGTATGATCGCCATTGAACAGCTGCCCGACCATCCGCGACGACGAGTTCGGCCGCGTCCGCACGGCGAGAAAGCCGCTGCCGGTCGCCAGATTGTAGCGACCGGAAAGGCCGTGCACAGTGCCCTCGCAATATTGTCCGCCGGCCGGCGCCGATGTGCCGATCCAAAGTCCGGCCACAACGGTCAGCGCTGCAACCGGCAAGAATGCCCTCAACGACATGATTTCCTCCCAAGCCCGACCGCGCCCGCCGCAGCCTCACCGACCGTAACAGTTTGCGGCGAGAATTGAAGCGGGGCGAACAGTCCAGGGTAGAGTGCAGGTTGGCGTCGGCAAAACGGGCCGGTCAGCCCGCCGCCTTCATCCAGTGCTGCATCGTGGTCACTGAGCGCGCAAGCTGGGGCGCCGGGTGGATTGTCTCGCTGAACGTTGCCGCCGCACGCCACCCCCAGCGCGGATCGGCCAGGAAGGCGCGCGCCAGCGCCACCATGTCGGCGCGGCCTTCGGCAACGATCGCTTCGGCCTGCTTCGGATCGTCGATCAGGCCAACTGCACGGGTGGGAATGCCGGCGGCCTTGCGCACAGCCTCTGCCAGATGCACCTGGTAGCCGGGACCGGTGGGCAATTTCTGCAACGGAGAATTGCCGCCACTCGAGCAGCAGAGATAGGCGACGCCAGCGTCCTTGAGTGCTTTCGCCACTTCGATCGCATCCTCCACGTCGAAGCCGCCATCGACCCAATCCTTCACCGAAAGCCGCGCGCCCAGCATCAGTTTTGGCGTCGCGTTCCGCACCGCCTTGGCGATTTCGACGACAAGACGCATGCGGTTCTCAAGCGAGCCACCCCAGCGATCGGTGCGTTGGTTGGACAATGGCGACAGGAACTGGAAGATCAGATAGCCATGCGCGGCATGCAGTTCGAGGAAGTCGAAGCCCGCGCGTTCGGCGCGCCTTGCCGCGTCTGCGAAGCGTTCGATGAGCTGCAGGATCTCTTCGTCCTCCAGCGCCCGTGGCACGTTCCAGCCGGTGTCGTAAGCGATGGCCGAGGCCGAGACTGTCTGCCAGGGGTCTTCATCAGGTTGCAGCGGTCCGCCGCCCTCCCACGGTTTGCGATTCGAGGCTTTGCGGCCGGCATGGGCAAGCTGGGAGCCGAACTTCGTGCCGGGAGCGGCGACGCGTCTTGCCGCGTCGAGCGCCCGGCGGGCAGCTGCCTCATTGTCTTCGGAATAGAGGCCGAGGCAGCCATGCGTGATGCGTCCGCGCCGCTCGACATCGGTCATCTCGACGGTGACCATGCTGGCACCGGACATGGCAAGGTTCATCCAATGGTAGAGATGCCAGTCGCCGGCCGAGCCGTCTTCGGCCGAATACTGGCACATCGGCGCGACAGCGATACGATTGGGAAAGGTAAGGCCGTCGAGGGTGATCGGCTGGAAAAGCGATATTGTCATGAAAAGCGCTCCGGGGAGGGGTAGCAGCTATTTAGGCAACCGTTCGCGTCTACGCCAGACACGAGGCGGTGAAACGGGTTCTGGACCAATCACTGAGGGCATTGCCGAAACGCTTGTTCGCGGCTAGGCCTCGACCCGAAAAAAGCATGGAGATCATGATGGAAGATCGCGTTCGCATCCGTTCGGAGGAAATTCTCTCCGACGACTGGGCCGTTCTGAAGAAGACCGTCTTCGACTACCGCCGGCGTGACGGGGAGTGGGAGACGCAGGTGCGCCAGACTTATGATCGCGGCGACGGCGCGGTGATCCTGCCTTACGATCCCTCGCGCTCGACCGTGCTCCTGGTGCGCCAGTTCCGTTATCCCGCCTACGTCACCGGTCACCGCGAGCCGCTGATCGAGGCCTGTGCCGGGCTGCTCGACGAAAACGATCCGGAAACCTGTATCCGCAAGGAAGCGGAGGAGGAACTCGGCTACCGGCTGCAGAATGTGGAGCGGCTGTTTTCGCCCTATATGAGCCCGGGCAGCGTCACCGAACGGCTCTGGTTCTTTATCGCCCGTTATTCGCCCGCTGACCGCATCTCGGCAGGCGGCGGTGCGGCGGACGAAGGCGAGGACATCGAGGTTCTGGAAATGCCGCTCGACGAGGCGCTGGCCGGCATTGCCGACGGCCGCATCATCGACGCCAAGACCATTATTCTGATTCAGCACTTGAAGCTGAACCCGATCCCCGCCTGACCCTTGGCGGCGATCCGGCGCCCTACAGGCATCGGGCGCTGGACCACAGCGTCACCAAAGCAGACCAACTGACGGCCACCGGAGGTCTTCTCGAGCAGACAAACCGAGAAGGGCGTCGGCTTTGCGTTTTGGCAACCATTTTAGTGATAGCTGATTGAATCATGGTTTTGCGAGTCATGCGTTGAAGTTCATCGACCGTTCACCGCTGATTTACGGGAAGAAAACGCGATGACCCCAACCGATCCGCCGATGGAGCGACGCTCTCACACACGTGGGATTGTCCTGAAGGATGCGACCATCATCACGGACGATGCGAAGATCGATTGCTGCGTTCGGAATCAACACGCTCACGGTGCGGAATTGCGGGTTGACCCCAGCATCACAATTCCCGACCGTTTTACCCTTCAAGTGCCTGAAGATGACGCCAGCTATCGAGCTGTGGTGAGGTGGCGAAGGCGTGAGCGCCTTGGCATTCAAATATATTGAGTTGGAATGCCGCAGGCCCATCCGCAGAAAAGCAACGGAAGCTGGGATTCTCAATTTCACCTGCGCGCGGCCATCTGGCGCGCGTTCATTCGGTTTTGTCAGTCTGCCGATGATTTTGATTTGAAGTAATGCAGCTTCTGGTTGCGGACATAGAACGCCGGCTGCAACCTTAGGGCTTGGACATGACTTTTCATGCAACGGCCAAACGCATTGTGCTCGGCACAGTCGTCTTCATTCCAGCGATAGGGCCGCTGCAGTGGAACATTAGCGCTGCGTGAAAGTTGAATCTCAATCGAGGCTTTGAAACCCGGGTAGGGAAAATGTCCGTATTGGCGTTTGCTTTGGTCTACAATTCGGGGCTGGCCGGCGACGACCTCATAGGCGCTTTCGTATCGCTGATGGCATGCTTTGTACTTTTCAACGTCATGGCGAAGGATCGCGCAAATCGCTAGGCCGCGTTCCTTGACCGAATTTTCAATTCAATTGTTGTGGTCGAGGAGCACCTGCCAACGGCGTCTCCATTTCCTTGAGCAGCCTATGCTAAACCGCATCACCAGAGGGGTAGTTTAGCGACGGCGATCCAGAGGTGAAGACAACACCGGCGGCCTCCAATGCTCGGCGAATGCGAGTAAGGTTGCCGTTGCGGGGAATTCTGTTGCCATTCTCAAACTCGCGGATGGTGTCTTCGCTGACATCGGACTTCGCGCCAAGTCGAGCGCGCGACCAGTTCAAGAGCGCTCGTGCTGCTCGCGACTGCTCTGCCGTAACGTTTTGCAAGCGACGCCTCCGTCCCGAAAAACCTGCTGCAAGAACAGCGGAATGGGCGGAAGGTTCCGACAACATTTTCAGCTGCGACTTAAGTCCTGTCCCGCGAAGCAACGGTCCCAGAGCAAAGCGCCGCCGAAAGCAGGGCGGCCCCCTCGGTGCGGCGCGCACTCGAATGAACGTGCGGTAACGGTTGATTCAACCATTGCTGGTATATTGTAGTGTAAGGTGGCGGCTCCGACAGTCCGGCGGGCGCTCAGTGCCGGAGCCGCCTGCGCAGTCCGGTTGGGTTTGACCGCGCCGTCCTATTCTGGGACAGCGCGGTCAACGATTCGTTAAAATCCTCCGGATCTGATTAAGCACGCGCTAATTAATTGAATCGCTATTTGCGAGTCGGGCCGCGACCGCCGGCCGGTGTTCTCACCTGCGTGCCTGATTATCAACGCCAGGACGAGGCACGCTGCATGCGGATTCGATCGCACTGAAGTGCTTGACGATTTCAGTAACGCCTCGGCTGAAGTGAAAGCACCAGCCCGACAATCAGGCCGAGCACGAAGCCCAGCGGACCTGTGATGAAGATGCCGAGCAGCGGGCCCTGGTTTGCTTCGGGCGTGAAGACAATCGGCCCCACGAACCCGCCGATAAAGCCGATGACGCCAAGGATCGCGCCCCATCGAAACATCGTGGCAATCATACCCGATCCTTCCGCAGCCTCAAGTCAGCGCCGCCGCCGTTCTCGGCGGTGACCTCGGCGCCGGCAGATTCAAGAGCTCTTGAATCGGTGTAGTTTCGTGGCAGGGCCAGGTCAGGTTCAAGGCAAGCTCCGATTCCCGCTCAAAGTCAAATGTTGCGCACCGCTCGGCTTCCCACCAATGATTTCCTTGGGCATCCACCACCTCAGAATGCGATAGTCGTTGGAATTCAATCTGGTGCGGACGACGGGAATCGAACCCGTACGATCAGAGATCGAGGGATTTTAAGTCCCTTGCGTCTACCAATTCCGCCACGTCCGCAGGCCAGCCCTTTTCAGACGCCAGACACAGGCCGTCAAGTCGTGTCTTTGGCCTTGGCCGGACGTACGGCCCGGGCGGCTTGGTGATAACAGTGGGCTGGTTCAGAACTTGTAGCTCAAATTGATCCCGACCGTGTTGAGCTTCACGTTCTGATCGCGATCGTTGAAGGGTTCCGCCACGTCGTAGTGCTCGGAGCCGAAATCATAGTAGCGATACTGCGCGCCGACGACGAACTTGTCGGTCAGTGCGTAGTCGACGCCGGCACCAACGGTCCAACCGACATTTGTGCGCGTGCTGGCGAACGCCGGACCCGCGACTTGCGATGTCTCGATGCCGGCAAAGGCGACGCCGCCAATGCCGTAGACCAGCAGGCGATCCATGGCGTAGCCGGCCTTGGCGTTGACCGACCCGAACCATTTGATGTCGGTCCCGAATGGGCTTCCCAGGCCCGATTCCGTCGTGCCTTCGATCGACGAATAGTTGAGCTCTGCCTCGGCGCCGAGCACCGCTTGGTCGAACTGCCACAGGCCGGCGACATGGCCGCCGACGAAGCCGCCATCAATATCGGGGGTGATGGAAAACGGCGCGCCTTCCGTCGTTGATATATCGGATCGGCCCCAGCCATAGCCGCCCTGCAGACCGGCGTAGTAGCCCGTCCAGTCGAAGCCGGGCGCTGTCATCGGCACGTCGACCATCTGGTCGGCTGCAAAAGCCGGCACGGCCGAAGCGACAAGAAAAACGGCACTTGCGACCATCAGGCGACGCATCGAACTCCCCGAAATGGCGATCCAGAAATGTCCTTGCGGAAAGGGTAACCTGATTTGCCACAAAACGGAATTCCATTCCGACTGCGACCAATATGTGGTGAAGACGGCGTAATCCGTTGATCGACAGGAGCAAAGACCGTTCAGCGCTGGCCAAAACCACATCGGCTTGGCACAGTCGGGCAAACAGGAGTCTTTCATGACAAAGAAGCCGTCGGGGCATGCGACGAAACCCAAACCCTGGACCGAGATGGCGACGCATCTGGTCGATGTCGCCATGGGGCGCAAACCCGCCGATCTCGTTATCCGCAACGGCCGCTGGGTGAACGTCCATTCGGGCGAGATCATCGCCGGCACCGACATCGCCATTGCCGGCGGGCGCTTCGCCTTTTGCGGGCCTGATGCAAGCCACGCCATCGGCCAGGGCGTCACCAAGGTGGTCGACGCAGGCGGGCGTTATCTGGTGCCCGGCCTCTGCGACGCGCACATGCATGTCGAGAGTGGCATGGTGACGGTGACCGAGTTCTGCCGGGCTGTCATTCCGCATGGCACCACGTCGATGTTCATCGATCCGCACGAGATCGCCAATGTACTGGGGCTGCCAGGCGTGCGGCTGATGCATGACGAGGCCGTCGCCATGCCGATCAACGTGCATGTGCAGATGCCGTCCTGCGTGCCTTCGGCGCCGGGGCTGGAACATGCGGGCGCCGAACTGACGGTCGCCGATGTGGCGGAAGCGATGACTTGGGAAAACATCATCGGACTGGGAGAGGTGATGAATTTCCCCGGCGTCGCCGCCAATGATCCGGTCATGTCGGGCGAGATCGCCGCGACGGTCAAGGCAGGCAAGACGGTCGGTGGCCACTATGCCTCGCGCGATCTCGGTCTGCCGTTCCATGGCTATGTCGCAGGCGGCCCGGAAGACGACCACGAGGGCACGCGCGCCGAGGATGCCATTGCGCGTGTTCGCCAGGGCATGAAGGCGATGCTGCGGCTGGGTTCGGCCTGGTACGACGTGGCCTCGCAGATCAAGGCGGTGACGGAGAGCGGGATCGACCCGCGCAACTTCATCCTGTGCACCGACGACAGCCATTCCGGCACGCTGGTTCATGAAGGCCACATGGACCGCGTGGTGCGCCACGCCATCCAACAGGGGTTGAAGCCGGTGACGGCGATCCAGATGGCGACGCTCAACACCGCCCGGCATTTCAAACTGGAACGTGAGATCGGCTCGATTGCACCGGGTCGGCTGGCCGATCTGCTGATCGTCTCGGATCTCGCCGCAATGACCATAGACGAGGTCTATTCACGCGGAGTCAGGCTGGCCAAGGGCGGCAAGCTCGAAATCGATATTCCGGCCTATGATTACCCGAAGACGGCGAAGAATACCGTCAAGCTCGGCAAGAAGCTGAAGGGCGGCGACTTCGACATCGTGGCTCCCAAGGGCGCCAACGAGGTGCGGGTGCGCGTCATCGGCGTCATCGAGAACCAGGCGCCGACGCGGGCACTGGAGGCCGATCTGCCGGTCGAGGACGGGCTGGTCGCCATGGATCGCCGCAACGATGTCTGCCAGATCGCGCTTGTCGAGCGCCACAGAGGCACGGGCGGCGTTACCAACGCCTTCGTCTCCGGGTTCGGTTACATGGCCGACTGCGCCATGGCGTCCAGCGTGGCGCATGACGCCCACCACATTATCTGCGTCGGCACCAACAAGCAGGACATGGCGCTGGCCGTGAACCGTCTGGGCGAGGTCGGCGGCGGCGTCGTGCTGTTCTCCAAGGGCAAGGAACTGGCGCTGGTCGAAATGCCGATCGCCGGGCTGATGTCGGACGAGCGGGCGGAAATCGTCGCGGCCAAGGCGGACAAGCTCACCGAGGCGATGCGCAAGATGGGCTGTTCGCTAAACAACGCCTATATGCAGCACTCGCTGCTGGCGCTGGTCGTCATTCCCGAGCTCAGGATTTCCGATGTCGGCCTGATCGATGTGACGACTTTCCAGAAGGTCGACCTGTTCGTCTAGGATTGGTCGATATTCAGGTGATGCCGGCCTGCAAACGCCGGTTTCCTGCGCTTCCGGTGCTCACGTACTTAAGTACGCTCCGCTCCGGTTCTCGGACACCACCATTTTCGGCTCGGCCTGACCTGAATCTCGACCAATCCTGGCTGATGGCTCGCTCACCCGCCGGTGGCTATGGTCAGCACCTTGAACGGCGTGGTGATGACGATCTCGGCGACCGAGCCGACGGCCTTGCCGAGGCCTTGACCGAGATTGTTGAGCTGTGTCGGGCCGGGTTCGTCCGAGGCCAGGCCAGCTGGCGCCCGCAGCCGGTCGCCGAGCAGTTGCACCAGCATCGGGTTGTCGGCGAATTTGGCGTGGTTGAGCCGGTCGCCGCCCTTGGCCTGGGAAAGATCGACCACCGACACGCCATAGCTGGCAAGGTCGGCCGCATTGCCGTAGTCGCCGACACGTGGCTTGTCGCCCGAGATCAGGGAGGAAAGCTTGAGAGCCCGGTCATCCGCGGAGAGCAGAATGGCGAACGGCTTATCGGGTTTGCCGTAGCGGATCATCTGCTTCTTGAACACATCGACATCGATGTCGGGCGAGGCCAGGATGACGTAGCCGAGCTTGCCGCCGAGATCGCGGTCGCCGGTGATGGCGAGCTGGCGCAGCGCCTCCATGGTCACCCAGGTTCCCATCGAATGCGCGATGATGTCGATGCTCTTGACCTTAGTCTTGGCTAGCATCCTGAGCGTCGCCTCGAGGTCGTCGCGCGCCGCGTTGGCGCTTTCCTTGTCGTAGATGTAACCGGTGGTCTTGCCGCTCGACGCCCATGAGAACAGCACCGGCGTACCTGGATATTTCGTGTCGTGGGCGATCTGCGTCAGCCGATAGATGCCGTCATCGAAGCCATTGTTGAAGCCATGCACGAAAACCAGCACACGGTCTCCGCGCATGGCGATGTCTGCGCCGACCGCCTTGGCGAATTGCGGCGCGCCTTCGTAGAAGGTTACGTCCCTGGCGGTGAAGTCCTTGGCCGGAGCGCTATTTGCCGATCCTTTGGCCCGCTCTATGGCGCCGACCTGATGGCTTTTCGGAACGGTGACGTCGACACGGGCAAAGCTGGTGGTCAGCGAGCGATCGCCGTCGTACACCTGTCGCGGATCCTTGATTGCCTTCTGCCGGGTCGTTGCAACGAAGATCTCATGCGTCGCCGCGATGTCGGAAGCGGGCACCGAGACAGCGGTCCTGTTGAGCAGGTCATGCGTGTTCTGGCCGGCGCAGCCGGTCACGGCGAGCGCGATAGCAACGACGAGGCAACTCTTCGAACGCACGGTCACGCGCCAGCTCCCGTAAGGGGGGGACGTCAAACGCGTGACGTCGCTGGCTACTCCGATAGAGCCAGACACCGGCGCGGTCCAGTTCAAAGTGAGTCCATACGTCCGCAATACTGAACAGGCACGGCGAAACCGCGGGACCCCATCTATTGGCCGAGCAGGCCGATGCGGTCGGTCACGTCACGGTCGCTGGCAAAGCCGTCATCCTCGCGCAGGCGCTGGCCGATCATCTTCACCAGCGTTGGATTGTCGGCGAATTTCGTATGGTTGAAGCTGTCGCTTCCCTTGACCGTGGAGAGGTCGACGACGGTCACGCCGTAGGAGGCAAGATCGGCGGCATCCTTGTAGTCGCCGACGCGCGGCCGCGAACCGGCGATCAGGCCTGAGAGCCTCAGGGCCCGATCGTCGTCGGACAATAGCAGGATGAACGGCTTGTCGGGCTTGCCGTAGCGCCGCATCTGGCTCTTGAACACGTCGACGTCGATGTCGGGTGAGGCCAGCACCACGTCGCCGAGCTTGCCACCGAGATCGCGGTCGCCGCTGATGGCCATCTGGCGCAGCGTTTCCATGGTCACCCAGGTTCCCATTGAGTGGGCGACTATGTCGATGCGCCGGGCGCCCGACTGCTGCAGCATCCTGAGCGTCACTTCCAGCTGGTCGCGGGCAGCACTGGCGCTTTCCTTGTCGTAGACATAGTCGGTGGTCCTGGCGCCCGATGCCCAGGAAAACAGCACGGGCGTGCCGGGATAGCCGGAATCGTGGACAATCTGGGTGAGGCGATAGACGGCGGCGTCGAAGCCGGTGTTGTAGCCATGCACGAAGACCATGACGCGGCCGCCGCGCGCCGCGATGTCGGCGTTGAGGGCGCTGGAGAATTTCGGCTGCGTGTCGTAGCCGACGACCTCGGAGGCCATGAAATATTTGGCCGGGTCGTCCGACTTGCCGCGCGAGCGCCGCTCGATCTGGCCGGTCTCGTGGATCCCCGGAACGGTGACGTTGACGCGCGCGTAGTTAAGCGTCGCCGAGCGCTCGCCGTCGAAAACCTTATTGGGATCGTCGGATTTCTTGCGCGTCGTGGCGATAAAGATGCTGTGGTTGCCGGCGATCTCCGTCACCGGGGCGGACACCATGGCGCTACCCAGCAGTTCCTGTGTTTGCGAGCCGGCGCAGCCGGTGACGAACAAGGCAAGGACAACGGTAAAGATCTTCTTCAAAGGCACGCTTGAAATTCCAACTCCGGCCGAAAGGCCTGTCTACCCCCGCGACACCTCCCGGACAGGGAGAGTGCGGCGGAACTAAGTCGTGTCCCATCGAAATGTGATCAGCGCCCGGCTACAGCCGCCGCAGTGTTGCGCGAAAGCCAAAATGACGCGAGGAACGCCTCCCTGGTGCGCACAATGAGCCGCATCTACCGTCGACGCGCCGGTTTTGGCAGGGACAGGATTTCAGGCCGACCGCCACCAATGCATCAAAAAACGCCTTCAAGAGCTTGCAAAGCTTTTGCGAATGCCCGTTGCGAGAAGACATGAATGGCGGGACGATGGCGTCGCAAGGCCGGATATGCAATAGGCGGGTTCGTGCTGCATCGTAGCATAACGCCAACAACTGACGGTGCGCAGCCCAATCGGTGACGAGGTCTGCCGACGACATGCGCCGCGAAGAGGTTTCCAATGAACAGTTTCTCTTCCCGCGTTGCTGGCGCTGCTGCCGCGATCCGTCAGATCTTCCCGGAAACGCCGCTGCAGGAAAACGACTATTTGTCGAAAAAGACCGGCGCGCGGGTGCTGTTGAAGCGCGAGGATCTGTCGCCCGTGCGTTCCTACAAGATCCGCGGCGCCTTTAATTTCTTCCGCAAAACGCTGGCGGCGGGCAACGAGGCCGAACTGTTCGTGTGCGCGTCCGCCGGCAACCATGCGCAGGGCTTTGCTTTCGTCTGTCGCCATTTCGGCAAGAAGGGCGTGGTGTTCATGCCCGTGACGACACCGCAGCAGAAGATCGACAAGACCAGGCTGTTCGGCGGCGATTTCGTCGAGATCAGGCTGGTTGGCGACTTTTTCGACGATTGCTATCGCGCCGCCTTCGAATTCACCGAAAGTTCCGGCGCCCATATGGTGCCGCCCTTCGACCACAAGGACATCATCGAGGGCCAGGCGACCGTCGCCTATGAGATCGCGGACCAGATGCCCGGCGCCCGCATGCCCGACATCGTCATGCTGCCGGTCGGCGGTGGCGGGCTCGCCGCCGGCGTCACTCACTTTTTCGCCGATCAGGGCCGGGAAGCGCGCTTCGTCTTCTGTGAACCAGCCGGCGCACCGAGCCTGCGAGAGAGCCTCGCTGCGGGAAAACGGCTCAAGCTCGCCAAGGTCGACAATTTCGTCGATGGCGCGGCAGTGGCCGAGATCGGCCGCGAGCCGTTACGGCATCTCAAGGATTTTCCTGCCGACACCGTGCGGCTGATCCCGGAAAACCGGCTCTGCGCCACCATGATCGAGATGCTCAACGTCGAGGGCGTCGTGCTGGAGCCGGCCGGTGCCCTGGCGATCGATGCGCTGAAGGATTTCTCCAGAAAGGAAATCAGGGGCAAGACCATTGTCGCCGTGGTCTCGGGCGGCAATTTCGATTTCGAGCGGCTGCCCGACGTCAAGGAGCGGGCACTGCGCTTCGAGGGCCTGAAGAAATACTTCATCATCCGCTTCCCCCAGCGGCCAGGCGCGCTGCGCGACTTCCTCGAACTGCTCGGTCCGGACGACGACATCGCCCGTTTCGAATATCTGAAGAAATCGGCGCGCAATTTCGGTTCGGTGCTGATCGGCATCGAAACCAAGGACCGCCGCAATTTCGACCTGCTCAAGGCGAATTTCGAGGCAGAAGGCGTCCAGTACCAGGACATCACCGACAACGAGACCTTGGCCGGGTTCATCATATGAGCGGTGTCGGAAAAACCTTCGTCGCGCTGTTTTCCGGCATCAATGTCGGCGGCAACCGCATCGTCAACATGGCGGAGTTGCGATCATTCTTCGAGGATCTCGGCTTTTCCGATGTCGCCACCTATGTGCAGAGCGGCAATGCCGTGTTCAAGGCGAAGAAGGGCAACGCGGTCACGCTGGCAAAACAGCTCGAAGCAGCCTTCGAGAAGAAATGGGGTTTCCATTCCCGCATCATGGTGCGCGATCTCTCATGGTTCGAGCGGCTGGTGAACGAAAATCCCTATCCGGACGTGGCTGCGGACCACACGAGGCTCCATGCCTATGTGCTGGAACGCGAGCCGACCGCTGATGAGGTGGCGCGGCTGGCCGAAAAGTGCACAGGGCCCGAACGCTTCGAGGTCAAGGGCGATGTGCTCTACCTGCATGCGCCGGATGGACTGGGCAAATCGGTGTTTGCCGGGCTGATCCCGCGCACCCTGAAAGTGCCAGGCACGGCGCGCAATTGGCGCTCGGTGCAGGCGCTGCTGGCGATGGCCGCTCAGGCCGATGGGAAGTGAAGCATGATCCCGAAAAGTGGGTACCGGTTTTCGCCAGAAGTCGTGCTCGAATAAGCGCTTATGCCGCCGGCGCGGGTTTCCAGTCGAAGGTCAACTCTTCGCGGAAAGCAAAGCGCTTGATGTGATCGGCGACGACGCTTTCCAGCCCTTCGATCGATCCGGCTTCGTCAGTTGAAACCGTGATATGCAGCGCGGTCGCGTCTGCGTCCAGAACCGTGCGGCCCATTGAGAGATCGATGGTGCCATGGGCGGGATCGAACTCGACCGGGAATTTGTGCGCCCAGTGCTTGCACAATTGCTGCAGGTAGCGGCTGGCATGCTCGGTGGCAATATCGGCACGGCTGGTCGGCATGAATGAATTCTCCTGGTAAGCGCCGGCCTCGGCGGGCAGGCGCGATAAGCAGGTAGATAGGTGCCTTCGATCAGAACGGCAAAGGCGGCCGGCTTGTCCGCATGGCCGCCCCACTCAAGATGGCGTGATCGCTACCAGGTGCCGGTGTTCGGCATCGAGGCCCAAGGCTCGGCTTTGGGCTTCGCCGGTCCCTTTTGCAGCAGTTCGATCGAAATGCCGTCCGGCGACTTGACGAAGGCCATATTGCCGTCGCGCGGCGGCCGATTGATGATGACGCCGTTGTCCATCAAATGCTGGCAGGTGGCGTAGATGTCGTCGACCTCATAGGCGAGGTGGCCGAAATTTCGCCCGCCCTTGTAGTCTTCCGGATCCCAATTGTAGGTCAGTTCGATTAGCGGCGCCTTGTCGGCGATGCCGCTTTGCTCGTCTTCCGACGCGGCGAGGAAGATCAGCGTGAAGCGGCCTTGCTCGTTTTCGTAGCGGCGCACCTCCTTGAGGCCGAGCTTGTTGCAGTAGAAGTCAAGCGAGGCATCGACGTCGGCGACGCGGACCATGGTGTGCAGATAGCGCATGAGGATTCCTCGTGGGAATTGCATTGCGGTGCAACATAGGGTCGACCCCGTCAAAGGGCAATCATGCGGCATCGCGCAATGCCGGCAAAGAACAAATCCGGTATTCACCCCATTGAACCGTGAAAAAAGGCACGGCAGGTCTTGCACACACCGGAAGCGGCAGTGTTAATCTGGTCCCCAAGAATCAGTTGCGGTGTTCTTTAAAAGAGGGGGCATTCTTATGGGGGAAAAGGCCTCTTTCATGGGGCGGGACGAACCTCTAGGCGATGCCTTGCAGCGTGACGAAGGCGGTGACGCCGCCGACCTGCTCGAAATTGCCGGCGTGATCAAGTGGTTCGATGTGGCCAAGGGTTATGGTTTCATCCTCCCGGATGACGGCATTTCGGGCGACATCCTCCTCCATGTGACGTGTCTTCGAAAGGACGGCTTTCAGACGGCCCTGGAGGGCGCGCGCGTGGTCTGCCTCGTCAAGCATGGCGACCGCGGATTGCAGGCCTTCCGGGTTCTCTCCATGGATCTCACCACAGCGGTTCACCCGGCCGAGATGCAGGAGCAGCGCACCCATGTCGCGGTGACGCCGGAAAGCGGTCTCGAACGCGCTTTGGTGAAGTGGTTCAACCGCACCAAGGGTTTTGGTTTTCTGACCCGCGGCGAGGGCACCGAGGACATCTTCGTCCACATGGAGACCTTGCGCCGCTACGGCATCACCGAGCTTCGGCCAGGCCAAGTCGTTCTGGTTCGTTTCGGACGCGGCGACAAAGGCCTTATGGCCGCCGAAATTCACCCCGATATGGGGACCTTGCCGGTCTCGCACTAGGACGATTTCCGGCTGAGGATTTCGAATGGCTCACAGGAACTGGCTGGCGGCGGGCGTGGTGTGCGCCGTGATTGCCGTCATCGTCGCCGCAGGCGCCTTCTTCTATTCCGAACGGCCGACCGCGGCGGACAGTCGGGCGATGATCCTTGCGGTCGACCCGACGCCACTGGTCGTGGTGACGAAAGGCGGCGATCGCTCCTTTTCCATCGAAATCGCCGACACCGATCCAGAGCGCGAAGCCGGTTTGATGTATCGCCAGGACATGCCCGACGATCACGGCATGCTGTTCGTCTTCGAGATGCCACAGCAGGTCAATTTCTGGATGCGGAACACGCCGATGCCGCTCGATCTGATCTTTGTCGGCCAGGACGGCAAGATCCGGGCGATCAAGCGCGGTGAGCCGCAATCCGACGCCGTTATTTCGCCAGGTGTCCCGGTACGTTTCGTGCTCGAACTCAAGGCCGGCACGGCCGCCAGCAACGGCATCGAATATGGCGACCTGGTGCGCCATCCGGCCGTGGGCACAGCGTCCGGCCCCGGCATGCCGCCCGCCGACAATGGCGATGCGCCCAATGGCGGCGGCGGTTGAGTGGACAGGCGGGATCGCCGATGCAGCTTTTCACCCATGACGGCTTCGACATTGCCTTCCTCGACCGCCAGCCGGCGTCGGGCGAGGGCGATCCGGTCCTCATGATCCACGGCTTCGCTTCGAGCCACTATGTCAATTGGGTGTCGCCCGGCTGGTTCAAGACGCTGAACGATGCCGGTTACCGCGCCATCGCCTTCGACAACCGCGGCCATGGTTCGTCTTCGAAGAGCTATGAGGAGGCCGACTATACGCCGGCGAAGATGGCTTCGGATGCCGCCGCCTTGCTCGACCACCTCGGCATCGAGCGCGCCCATATCATGGGCTATTCGATGGGCGCGCGCATCGCGGCGTTCCTGGCGCTGTCGGATCCGGACAAGGTGGCGACGCTGGTTTTCGGAGGTCTTGGCATCGGCATGATCGATGGCGTCGGCGATTGGGATCCGATCGCCGCGGCCCTGCTTGCCGATGATCCGGCCGCGACAAGCCATCCGCGCGGCCGTTCGTTTCGCGCCTTCGCCGACCAGACCCGCAGCGATCGCCGTGCGTTGGCCGCCTGCATTGCCAAATCGCGCGAACTGCTGAGCGAGCAGGATATTGCCCGCATCGCCCAGCCGACGCTGGTCGCTGTCGGCACGACCGACGACATTGGCGGCTCGCCCGATGAACTCGCGGCGTTGATGCCGAACGCCGGGGCCTTTCACATTGTGGGCCGTGACCACATGCTGGCAGTCGGGGACAAGACCTTCAAGCAGCGTGTGGTGGAGTTCTATGCCGAAAATCCGCTCTGAGCGGACGGCGAGGGGAGCGGGACGTGACTGCCCTCAGCCTGTGGTGAGAGCCGCCAGCGACCGCGCCATGTTTTCGCGGGCCTGCCGTTCAAAGCGTTGCCGGAATTCCTCCGTGTGGAAAATGTGTGGGCGGGCGAAGAAATTCTTCAGCACGGCACTGCGCCCGGCCCGCCACATCGGCCCCTCCACCCAGGCGTACTCGCGTCGTACGGCGCGCTCATAGGCGTCGAAGGCGTCCGGCGCGGCACCCAGGATCGACAGATCCATATCGAGGAAAAGACTTGCGTCGCGTGTGCTCGTCGCGTCGTCAAACGGCGGCACCTGGTGTGTGGCGGTGGCGACGATCATCGCCGAGATGCGGTTGAGGCGGGAAGGGTCCGCGCGGCCCGCCAGCTTCTTCTCGGCTAGGGCAGCACTTTGCGCCTCGTTGTCCTTGGCCTTGCTGTCATAGATGGCATCGTGGAACCAGATCGCCGCTTCGACGGCTCCGGGGTCGCCGAGCGCCGCCCGATAGTCACCTGCAAGCGCCAACATCGCTTCGATATGGGCAAGGTTGTGGTAATGGCGGCCTGGTCCCCGGTAGAGCGCTGAAAGCTCGCTCTTCAGAGCGTCATCGATCAAGGGTTCGTTTTCCATGGCTGCTTGAATTCCCGCGAACCAAATCCATTTGACAATGCACTGAGGAAAATTGAGTTCAATCGTGCTATGATCTGGCTTATATGTGCGGCCGGACAACAGGCAAGCCCGGCAGGGCGCAGGACGAGACGGCGATGAACAGCATCAGCATTTCCCGACACAGCGGATTGAAGCCGGTCGATCCGATCTGGCGCTCGATCCGCGACGAAGCGATGGAGGCTGTCAACCGCGACCCGCTGCTCGCCGCGTTCCTCTATTCGACCATCCTCAACCAGGACAGCCTGGAGGAAGCGGTCATCCATCGCCTGGCCGAACGGCTGGCGCACCAGGACATCGGCTCCGATCTCATCCGCCAGACCTTCAAATCCATGCTGGCCGACGACAAGGACTGGCCGACGACCGTGCGCGTCGACATCCAGGCCTATTACGACCGCGATCCGGCCTGCGACCGCTTCATCATGCCGGTGCTCTATTTCAAGGGTTTTCACGCCATCCAGACACACCGCCTGGCGCATTGGCTGTGGAGCCAGGGCCGCAAGGATTTCGCCCTCTATCTGCAGAGCCGCTCGTCCTCGGTCTTCCAGACCGACATCAACCCGGCCGCGCGCATCGGCAAGGGCATCTTCATCGACCACGCCACCGGCCTTGTGGTCGGCGAGACCGCGGTCATCGAGGACGATGTGTCGATCTTGCATGGCGTAACACTGGGCGGTACCGGCAAGGCCGGCGGCGACCGTCATCCCAAGATCCGCTACGGCGTGCTGATCGGCGCCGGTGCCAAGATCCTCGGCAACATCGAAATCGGCCATTGCTCGAAGATTGCGGCAGGCTCGGTGGTGCTGTCGCCAGTGCCGCACAACAAGACGGTTGCCGGCGTACCGGCTCGCGTCGTTGGCGAGACCGGCTGCGATCAGCCGTCGCGCCAGATGGACCAGCTTCTGCCGTCGCAGACGATGGATCAGGTCGTCAGCTTCGACATCTGATTTTCACAAGGCCGCCGCCCGCTGCCGGATTCCGGCCGTGGGCATGAGTGGCGGTTGTCTCGCCTTATCGGGCCGCTTGCCTTTACATCGCCATTGTCGACGTGTCAGAAGCGCGCTCGAACGAGCAAGCCCGATGATCGGAGAAGACTGTTGAAGCCGGACGAAATCAGAAAGCTGGACGCCTATTTCAAGCGCGTCTTCCAGAACCCCAAGCTCGAGGTCAAGGCACGGCCGCGCAAGGAAGATTCAGCCGAGGTCTATGTCGGTGACGAATTCCTCGGCATCGTCTTCAAGGATGAAGACGACGGCGACTACAATTTTTCGATGGCAATCCTCGACATCGATCTGGCCTGAGCCAGCACCTTGCGCTTGGCCGGCTGCGCCTCGAATGCGGCCGGCCAGCCGGATCTCCCGACGCTTTCTATTCTAATGTCCTGTTTTCAGGACACGCCCGGCTTCTGTGGCGATTGCCGCGTCAAGCGTCTGCCAATCACCCAGAAACTCCCTTGGGAAGCGATAGGTGAGGCTGAGTTCGTCGCCGACCTGGATGTCGCGCTCGCACGGCGCCAGCGATTCGTCGGCACTCGGCCCGCTCAGGCAACGTGCCACGAACGGGTCCTTGCCGGGGCGCTCGGCGACAACCAGCACCTCGTTCAAATAGCCTGATTTCTCGTTGAAACCGTACACCGTCGTGCCGCCAGGCCCCGCAATGCCGGGTTTGGTGATCAACGCGCTGTAGATCGGCGCGAAGCGGCCACTCATGTCACGCGACATCATCCGCTGTTCGAAAGACAGGAAGACGATGTTCTTGGCTGCCCCGGTGTGGTTGAAATCGTCGCGCGCGGCCTCGCTGTAGCCGTCCATCTGGGGGTAGCGCAGATAGAGATCGAGCCGCGAGGCGATACCGTCGCGCCTGGCCTGGGCGAAACGGATGGCGTTGGCCGGCACGGCGATGACATTGTTGCCGATCACCACCTGGTGGATTGTTGCGTCGTCGGTGTATCCGGCCATGGCGATCGAATGGCCGAACCATTTGCCGCCGAGGCTGATCGCTGCCGACAGCAGGGCCAGCGCCGCGAACGCGTAGAGCACCCGCTTCATCAGCCTGGAATCGACCACGGTGAGTTCGTTGGCGAGCGCTGCCTGTTTCATCTCGGTTCTCGGATCCCAGCCGCCTCTGTGTCCCTGGGCGGTACACGTCGCACGGCATGGCTTTTGCAGCCTTCATGGAACGACTGTGCAATTTCATGGTAAATGGGAAGTTAAGATGGGACCGCTGGAACTCACGCTCTTCGCTTTTGTCGTCGGGTTGACCGCCTGCGGGATGGCCGGATCGGCCATGGAACTGGTTTCGGGCCGCAAGGTCGCCTTCACCGAACCCTATGTGTCGCCGTCCCATATCTTGCGCTCGCTGCTCGCCACCGCGTGTGCCGGCCCTTTCATGCTCGTCAACGATGCCATCGATGCCCGGCGCGAGCGCCGCATTTCGATGATGGCGCTGATGTCCTGCGGCTGCACGGCAATAGCCTGGTCCTTGGCGCTGGGCGTGGTCGTGCTTGCCATTGCCTCTTGGACGATCCGTCTCCTAGGGTCCGACTTGCCAGGCTGAGACGATTCGGAGACCAAGACATGCCGCTCTACGCGATCGATGGAACGGGGCCCAGTTTCGCGGATGTGCAGACCAACTGGATCGCGCCCGATGCGACGCTGATCGGCGACGTTCGGGTCGGCCGCAATGCCGGCTTCTGGTTCGGCGCCGTCATTCGCGGCGACAATGAGCGCATCGTCATCGGCGCCGACACCAATGTGCAGGAACATACGGTCATGCACACCGATCCCGGCTTTCCGCTGACGATCGGGGAGGGCTGCACGATCGGCCATCGCGCCTTGCTGCATGGCTGCACGATCGGCGACAACAGTCTGATCGGTATGGGCGCCATCGTGCTGAACGGCGCGAAAATCGGCAGGAATTCGTTGGTCGGTGCGGGTGCGCTGGTCACCGAAGGCAAGGAATTCCCGGACAATTCGCTGATCGTCGGCTCGCCTGCCAAGGCAATCAGGGTGCTGGACGACGCGGCCGTGGCGAAGTTGCGCGGCTCGGCGGCGCACTACGTTGCCAATGGCAAGCGCTTCAAGGCGGGCTTGAAGAATGCCTGAGGCCAGTTTGGCCTATATCTTTCATCGCGGCCTAACTCACCGGCGGTTGGAGCCAGGCCCGGCTATCGCATCGCGCAGCAAGGACGCACCGGCGTCAAAGCAGGCAATGTCGGCCTCCTCGATGGCTGTCCTGTAGTGATCGATGCGGGTCTCGAGCGTCGGGTCGGCGCCCGCCGCCAAAAGCAGGCGGATCGCATCGACGCTGCGGATGGCCACCGAATAGTGAAGCGGCGTCCAGTCGTTCACACCCCGCATGTTGGGGTCGGCACCGGCCTCGATCAATACCCGCACGATGTCCAGCCTGTCGGCCCGGTCGGTGGACAGCGCCGCGATGAGGGACGGAAACCCGCCGTGATCCTGATAATTTGGATCCGAGCCAGCATCCAGCAAGGTCGAGATGAAACCGACGGGGCTCCAATAGATTGCAAATTCCAGCGGATGCCCGAGCCCGAGCTCAAACGGCATGCGCTCGTCGAACCAGCGGGGCGAGCCACCCATAGCCATGCCGAGACCATCGAAATCGCCCGCCTTGAAGGCATCGTCGATGGCCTTGTACAGGCGATGGCGCTCGCAGCGATCTTCCGGGATTTCCAACATCGCGGTGATCCAGAGGTGGCAATTTGATCGCCCATACTGCAGCGATCAAAAGCCATTTGAAAGCTGGATCGCAGGGGCAAGGGGCTGGCTTTGTCCGATGTCCGTAGCAGCCGCGACCTTCCGATGGGTGGTCTGACATAATATCATTTTGACAAGTGACGACACTCAAGCGGATGCCATTTCATCGCCAGAAATGGCGGAGCCGGCCCGGGGACGGGGCCGGCTCCTTTCACCCGGTCGTTGGGGACGGGGAGGGTGGGGACTCGACCGGGTTTCTCCTTAAGCGCTTCGCACTCATGCGGAGCGCCTGATCTGTGATATCTAGCGGACGCTCGCGACCGCGTCGGAGCGGCCGTCGTTGATCGTCACCCAAACGCCCGAATTCTGGTCGGACTGGCGCTTGAGATAGGTGTAGTCGGTGTCCGTCCAGGACAGGACCTTGGTCTCCAGATTGTCGAGGATGAATTCCCCCAGGCTGGTGCGCACGGTCAGTACCGCGTGACCGTCGCCATTCGGCTGGCGCGCGACGGTCATCAGCAGATTGCCGGCGGGCACGCCCGCATCCATCAATTCACGACGCTTTTCGAGCGCGTAATCCTCGCAATCGCCATAGCCATTATCCGGATAGGCCCAGTATTCCTCGACACCGTAGTTCTCCATATCGGTGCGCGGCTTGATGCGGGTGTTGACGGAATTGTTGATGTTGACGATCGTCGCCCACAGTTTGCGGGTCAGCTCGACCGGCGCGCCCTTGGGGGTCCTTTCGCTGCATTCGCCAGCTATGCGCTGGCAGAACTCATAATGGCCGACAGGCTGCGTGGTACGTCCGCCGGTGTGCATATAGGCCGGTCCCGCGGCATATGCTGATCCCCAGGCGGAAAGCTGCATCGCTATTGCCACCAGCAACAGCTTGCGCCTCGTTTTCTTCATTGTTGTAGTCTCCCCGTTCGAAGGAGACATTGCCACATGTGGATTTATTTGAGGCAAAAGCACGAAGTAGATATTGAGTAAAACGCCAGTAGAATAAACATAAAATTTGAATCATTTGAGTATTAAATCATTTGGGCTTTCTAAGCTGATCCTCGGGCTCGATGTCACGCGGGCCTTGCAGGGCAACGGCCTCGAGCTTGTCTGAAGCATCTCAATCGGCGATGTCGCGAACGCAAAAACCGGCCGCAAAGGGCCGGCTTCATGAAGCGTTGCTGGCCTTGTCAGGCGCGCGGCGCGTTGAATTCGGAATCGAGCGTTTCGGGACGCTGGATGACGGCGAATTCGATGGCGACGCCATCCTCGAAATGGCGGACGACCTGCCCGCGCATGGTGCCCAGCATGACCTGGATGCCGATTGCCGGCTTGACGTCGATCTCGACCGCAGCGCCGGAAAGCGACAGGTCGATGATACGGCACTGGTACTGGCGGCCATCGGTGAGCTGCAGAACGCTGGTCGGATTGCGCGGCGCGACGCGCTCGTGGCGACGGTCTTCCGGCAGGTCGAGTTCATGCTTGTTGGCAAGCCAGGTCAATTGCGCGGCAAGCTTGTCCTTCTTGCGATCCGACGCGATGACGGTCATTGCGAAACCGTCCTGCAAGGTGCGCGTGACGACACCTTCGATGCGGCCGATATGATCGATGTAGGCGATGACTTTTTCGCCGGGCATGCCGATGCGGTCGGTGCGAAATGCTACATTGCCCGGCGACATGTCGACGACCTGGCAGGGGTGCTCGGTGCGGTCTTCCAGCATGAAGCGCCCGTAAATCTTGACGCGGACGCGCTGGAAGTTACGCCTTTCAGCTTGGGACGGCGCATAGTCGATCGCCGCTGACCTCATGACTGCCTTCACCCTGTTTGCGTCCCACGCGTCGATGCGAGAACTTCATCAAAGAAGTACAACAAAGCAGGTTAACAAAGGGGAAAAGCGGGCGCTTTTAGGCTCTTCCCTTTGTATGTATGTCGTTGTTCCAAGACCGCTGCGCACTTTTGGGCGACGTTACCGAGACGCGAAACTGCGGATTATTCCTCGCGCCCGCCATCGAAGACGACAAGATGACGGATGCGGCGCGCCCGGCCGAGCGCCGAGATCGTCTCGGGTGCCCCGAGATCGTCGGGAACGAGCGAGGGAACATCGATCGCCGGACGGTTGTTCAGGAGCTCCTTCTCCGGGTCGATGACGCGGATCGAATCGATCAACGCGTCGGTGATCGGGTCGGCGCCCAGCCAGAAGGGCTTCTCCACGGCACTGACGACGCCCAGGCAGCGCGGATTTTCGACGCCGCCGTCAAGCGGCAAAGCGAGCAGCTCGAACTTGTTGGAGCGCCCATTGCGGCTGAAGCCCTCATAGGTGATGAGCACGACCGACTTCTGCTCGAAGACGCCATGGATCAGCCGCGAGACGAGCCGCTGATCCTTCTCGCGCCACAGCGATGGAAAGGAAAACCCCTTGAGTTCGCGGCCATAGCAGGCGCAAAGCCTGGTGCCGGCCAGCCGGAACACGGCTTGCCCGCGCGTGTCCCGTTCCAGGATAAAGGTGTCGGCCAGCAGCGACTTGATATCGGCCGGCTCGACCTCCGAACGCTTCGGGGCAGGGCGTCCGTCACGCAGGCGATTCCAATAGTGGAACAGCGTGATCGATCCATTCTGGTTCATATTATGCTGCTCCGCGCAATCTGTCGTCTGATGTCCCATCGGTGAACAGAAGGGCGCCCTCCGATGACCTACATGCGTTGCGGAGCAGGAAGCGTGCCAGCGTCGTTAACACTTGTTCACGGGTCGGGGCCGTTAAGGTTAACAAGTGGTTTACGTTGCGTCGAAGCAAGCCCCGTGGCACACAAAAACCACTCCAGAAGCGGTCGTTTCGCGACGATCGGCAGCACTTCAGTCAGAGTTTTAGGGGAGCAGGGGGCTCGACCAGCCGTTCAAGGGAAACCTTGAACGGCTTCTTTTTTGATTCGCGCCCAGCGATTCGCGGTTAATAGCGGGCTGGGATTTCCGCTCGCCGCGATACCGCCAACAATCCCGATGATCGACAACGCGGCATCGCCCAAGCCTGCGACAAGCAACGGCAACATTTGCCAATCACGCGCTTCGAAAGAGAAAAATCTGCGTTCCGAACGGCTCGATTGCCGCTGTACTCTTGCGCATTCGCTCCTTGAGGCGCGACGGCGGCGATCCCGCGGTCGGAGACGCGCCTTGTCGGCGTTATTTTCTGGGGACCTTCATGAAGACTTCCGTTCTTGGACTGATCACCGCCAGCCTGCTCGCCTGTGCCATTCCGGCCGGGGCGGCACAGGCCGCCGGGTTGGCCGGAGCGCCGGCGCCCTTCGACAAGGGCGGCGTGAAGGTGGCACTCGTCACCTTCATCTCCGCCGGCGATTTCTTTCAGGCCTACCAGGCCGGTGCGACGAAACAGGCGAAAGCGCTCGACATCGATCTCACGGTCTTTTCCGGCCGGCAGGATGCGGCGGCACAACGTGACCAGATCGAACAGGCGATCAATCTCGGCGTCCAGGCGATCATCATCGACCATGGCCAGCCGGAAGCTTTAAAGGATGTCGCGCAGAAGGCCCTCGACGCCGGCATCAAGGTTGTGGCTTTCGACGTCGATCTCGGCAATCCGAAAATCCCGCAAGTCGAACAATCCGATCACGAGTTGGCCAAGGCGTCCCTCGGCCAGGCCCTCAAGGACAACGGCACCTCATTCCAGGCGGGTTATGTCTACGTCGCCGGTTTCGCGCCGCTCGACCGTCGCAATGAAATCTGGGAGGAGACCAAGAAGGCCAATCCCGGGATCGTCGAGAAAGCCCGCTGGGGAACGGTCAATGATACGACCGCGGTGTCGACCGCCGACCAGACCAAGGCGGCGTTCCAGGCCAATACCGACATCAGCGTCGTCTTTGCCCCCTATGACGAGTTCGCGCGCGGCGTGAAACTCGCCACCGATGAGCTCGGCATCTCGAACAAGGTGAAGATCTATTCGGCCGATGTGTCGACCGCCGATATCACCGAGATCACCGCGGAAGGCAGTCCATGGGTCGCCACCGCGGCCACCAACCCGGCCGTCGTAGGCGCCGTTTCGGTGCGGGCGGCGGCAAAGCTGATCGCGGGAGAGGATCCCGGCCACAACATCGTCGTCAAGCCGGTCCTGCTGACACAGGAGGAGCTGCGCAAGAACGGCATCAAGACGATCGAGGATCTCGATGCCAAGTTGCCCGCTTTTGGTCAGAGCGACGCAGCGACCGCAAGCTGGATCCCCACCAACTGACCTTTTCTCCCCTCCCTCGTTTCGCCGCGAAGGAGGGGAGATAACGCCTGTGCCGGCGTGAACTATCGTTTCTTTCCCAGGCCGAACGTCAGCGCCAGAGCGCCAACCAGCACGACGCCCTTGACGAAATCTTGCGTGTAATAGGGCGCGTTCAGCATGGTGAGGCCGTTCAGGAGGACGCCGACGAAGATTGCGCCGGCCACAGTGCCGATCACATGCGGGCGACGCTTGTCGAACACGGCATATCCGATCAGCGAGGCCGCCACCGCATCGAGCAGGAGCGAGTTGCCGGCTGAGACATCGCCGCGGCCGACACGCGAAGCGACGATCAGACCTCCCAGCGAAGCAAGAGTGCCGGACAGGATATAGGCCCAGAGCCGGTATGCCTTGGTCGGCGCGCCGGATAGATGCGCGGCCGTTTCGTTGCCGCCGATCGCATAGAAGACGCGGCCCCAGCGCGTACGCTCCATCAGAAACCAGGCGAGGACGGCGACGACCGCCATGACCACGACAGACAAGGGGATCGTGTCGAAGAGCCGCGACCGGCCGAGGATCAGGAAGGCTGGATCGTAAGCGCCAGTGACCGATGAGCCGTCGGGAAGCACCATCCCGGCGGTGATCGAGCGGCCGCCTGTCGGGATCAGCTGCAGGCCGGCGAGCAGGAACATGGTCGCCAGCGTGGCGAGAAGATCGGGGACGCCGACACGCACGATCAGCAGCCCGTTCAAGAGGCCTATGAAGGCGCCCATCAGCAGGACCAGCACCATGGTCTCAGCCGCGTCCAGCTGCCAGACGACCATGGCGTAGCTCGCCGCCATCACTGACGAGGCGGCGATACTGCCTACCGAGAGATCGAAGCCGTCGGCCGACATTGTGATAGAAACCCCGACGCCGAGGATCGCCACGACAGAAACCGCCTGCAGGATCGAGAACAGGTTGGCCGAGCGGATGAAGGCGGGCTGGGCATACCAGAAGCCGATCACCATCAGTGCCAGCAGCACGAAGAGCGCGTAGCGGCGCGTCTCCCGGAAGAACGATGTGCGCGGGGCGGCTGGTTGCTCGGTCGTCAGGTTCGTCATCGATGATCTCCGGCCTTTTCGCTCTCGACCTTGCCGATCTGGTCTGTCAGCGAGCCATGGCCGTCACCGGCCTCGTGAAGTGAATGATCGCGCATGACGAGGATGCGGTCGGCAACCTCCAGCGCCTCTTCGGTGTCGCTTGTCGCGATCAGCGTGGCGGAATCGCTCTGGCTGTTGCGGATCGCGGCGATCAGGTCGGCACGCGCGCCGACGTCGACGCCCTGGAAAGGCTCGTCGAGCAACAGCAGCCGGCAAGGTGCCGCTTGCCAGCGGGCGAGCACGACCTTCTGCTGGTTGCCGCCGGAAAGCTCATCGAGTGTGTCGTCGGGTCCGCGCGCCTTGATGCCGAGCCGGGCGATCGCCTCGGAGGCGACCCTGCGCTCGCGCGCGGCCCGCAGCAGACCGCTGGGAAACCAGCGCCGCAGATGCGGCAGGGCGATCGTGCCGGCAATCGAGGCGCCCGGAATCTCGGCTGGCAAAAGCGACGATGCCCAGCGATCTTCGGCGACCATGAAAACGCCGTTTTCGATCGATCGCCCCGGTCCGTTCGAAAGCCACGGTTTTCCATCGAGCACGAAGCTGCCCTGCGCCAGCGTTTCCAGGCCGAAAAGCGCGCGCAGCAGCCGGCTTTTGCCCGAGCCGAGCGTGCCGGTCAGCGCGACGACCTCGCCGGAGCGCAGGTCGAGATCGAAAGGCCGTGCACCGGGAATCAGCCGCGCGCCCTTGATGGAGGCGACGATCGGGGCCGTCGACGTCTTGCCGTCATGGGTGGCGGCTTCCAATGTTCGGCCGATCATGGCCGCAACGGCGGCAGGGAAATCGATCGGCTTGGCAAAAGCGCCGACGATGCGACCGCCGCGCATGATGACGGCGCGATCGGCGATGGCGGCAAGGTCGCCAAGCCTGTGCGAGATGTAGAGGATTGCCATGCCGCCGGTCCGCAGCCGCCGGATGATGGCGAAGAGCCGGTCCGCTTCCTTGGCCGAAAGGCTGGATGTCGGCTCATCGAGAATGAGGACCGAGGCCTTGGCCGCTACGGCGCGGGCGATGGCGACCAATTGCCGTTCCGCCGGCCGCAGATCGACGAAGTCGCGGTCGAGCGGCAGGTCGAGATCGATCAGCGCCGCGATGGCGCGCGCACGCCTGCGGATAGACGTGGCCGAGACGAAGAAGCGCCCGCCGGGCTGGCAAAGTTCATCGAGCAGAAGATTCTCGGCGACCGTCAATCCAGCGGCGCCGGCCTGGTCCGTCGCCTGATGGACGGTCGCGATGCCGGCAGCCTTGGCGGCGCTGGGCGAGGCGAAGGCGACGAACCTGCCGCCAAGCGTGATCGTTCCCGCGTCGGGCACATGTGAGCCCGAAAGGATTTTCACCAGCGTCGACTTGCCGGCGCCATTGGCGCCCATCAGCGCCACCACCTCCCCGGCCGCGACGGCAAGATCGGCTCCGGCGAGCGCGCGCGTCGGCCCAAAAGATTTCTCGATCCCGGCGACAGCGACGGCAATGGGGGCGGCGGTGAGGGACAAGTGGTTCAGCCGGTTATGGATTGGGTGAGAACTGAGAAAGGCAGGCAAGCCAACGGGCACGGTCGCGTCTGTCAACCGCCATATTCCATGATTGCCAGCCCGGCATTGTAATCGGGCGAATAGATGATGCCATTGGCGTCGACGAACACGTCGGTCGACTGGATCACTCGTGGCCGGTTCGGACGCTTGTCGACCATGCGGCTGGGCGCTGGCGGTACCAGCGCTCCTGTCTCCTTCGGCCGATAGGGGTCGGAGATGTCGAAAACGCGCACCCCTGCATTCTGGTAGGTTGCAAAGATCAGCGTGTCGGACACGAAGCTGCCCGGCCGGTTCTCATGCAGATTGTGCGGGCCGAAATGTCCGCCCTTGGCGGTGTAGTCGGTTTCATCCGGGGTCGGCAGCGTCGAGATCGAAATAGGGTTCGCCGGATCGCGCATGTCGAAGATCCAGGTATGCTTGCGCCCGTCCTCCTCATGGTCGAGCACGGCCTCGTCGGCGACGACGAGCAGACCGCGCTTGACCAGCGGCAGCGCCGAATGCGTGCCGCCTCCATAGGGCGGCGACCAGTTTTTGTGGGTGATCAGCTTCGGCAGGGCAGGGTCCGCGACATCGAGCACGGTCAGCCCGCCGTCGCGCCAGCAGGCATAGGCGGTGTCGCCTTCGACGACCGCATGATGCAACGCGTAGCGTCGGCCGTCGGGCCAGCCCGGTGTCTCGCCGCCGGCGAGATGCATGCCGGGTATCCACCAGCGACCGGCCTCGACGGGCCGTGTCGGGTCTTGAAGGTCGACAGTGAGCAGAATGTAGTCGCTGTAGCCGTCGAGAAGCGCCGACACATAGGCGTAGCGCCCACCGACATACCAGATGCGATGAATACCGATGCCATCGACCGGGAAGAAGCCAATCTGGCGAGGCTGCTTTGGCTTCGAGATATCGTAGATGGCCATGCCGGCCGACCAGGCCCGCGCCGAGCCCGAACCGGACGCGGTGCCGATCGTCTCGCCGATCGACTTGGTGTAGTAGACCTTCTCATCGAACGCGAAAGCAGCATCGGCGAACAGATCGCGCGCATGGACGACCAGCAATAGGTCTTCATGCGTCTGTAGATGGATCGTCCAGGTATTCGGTGGCGCCGGCACGAACACGGTCCCGCCCGGATTCTTGGGATCGCGCACATCGATGATGGAAAAACCCTGCGACCAGGGATGCGCGACATAGGCGAAGCCCCGATGCACCATCACCTGCAATCCGTCCGGTCGCCCACCCTGATCGGAATGGCCGATCAGGCGCATGTTGCTGAAATAGTCGGGGGCAGGGACAGAACTCATGATCGTCTTTCGCAAGGTCGGGCCGGTGCCTCCTGCCTGCCGGAGCGGGTGGAGGCACAGATGCGGTCGTCGTCGGGCATTCCAGTGTGATCATCCCCGGTCAGGCCGGGGATGATTGTTCCGATTGCTGATTGTCTGAAGGAAGATGCCGGATTTCAATTGGACGCAGGTATCCAGGGTGCTTTTGCCGCGTCGCTGTCCTTGAAGGCCGGGAACTTCGCCTGCAGGTCCTCGATCGTCTTGATGTTGTTGTCGACGAGATCCTTCCTGGTGACGAGCGTCGGCTGGATCAGCACGGAATGGCCGGGATTCTGTCCGGCGATCAGCTGGGCAAGCGCACGCACCGAAGCCTCGCCGACCACGGCCGGATTGGTTGCGGCCGTCGCCACCCAAGGGCTGTTCGGTTCGAGAATGGCCTGGATGTCCGAGGTCGAGATGTCGACGCCATAGATCTTCACCTTATCGGCGACGCCAAGCTCGTCGATGGCGAGCTTCACGCCACGAGCGAATTCGTCCCATGGAGCGAAGACAACCGAAAGCGTCGGGTTGGCGGTGAGCACAGCCTTGGTCTGGTCCGCGACCGAAGCGGCGACGGTGTTGTTGACCACGCCCCAGGTGGCGACTTCCTTGATGCCTAGGTACTTTTTGCCGAAATCCTTCCAGACCGCATAGCGGCGATCGAGCGGCGCGAAGCCGGCGACATAGAGGACGCCGCCATCGAATTTCTGGCCCTGGTCCTTGACCGCCTGGTCGAGCACGAGGCGCGCCATATCGGCGTCGGACTGTTCGACCTGCGGGATCTTTGGATTGTCGAGATTGGTGTCGTAGGCCACCACCGGAATGCCGGCGTCAAGCGCCGCCTGTGCGACGTCCTTGATGGCTTCGGGCTGGCCGTTGTTGATGATGATGCCTTGCACGCCGAGGTTGATCGCCTGCTGGATCAACTGCCGCTCGGTGTTGATGTCGTTGCGCGCCTGCGAGATGTTGGCCTCGATGCCAAGCGCGTCGGCCTGGCGCTTCACGCCGGCCTCGAATGCCTGGAGCCAGTCGCCGGAGCCGAGGAAGCTGACGACGGCAATCTTGACGCCGCCCTTGTCGAAGGGAGCTGGTGCGCCGGATATGCCCTGCGCCGAAGCGGCGGTGACGAGACTGGCGATGCCAGCGACGGCCAGGGAAAGAAGATGCTTGATCATGTGGGGACCCCTTTGGAATTGGCGGCATTCTAGGGAGGGGGATCATCGCTTCCGAGAACGCTCGTTGCGAGTTTTTCGCATCCCGGAGCATTTCCGCTTCGCTTCCTTTCGGTCTTTTAGCAAATGAAGGCGACCTGGTGCGGGGCATTCGCTGTCCGGGAAACAGAATTGTTCCAACGCGAGCATCCTTGCTCTAAAGGACGCGCAGGAATCCTGGATCAGATGCGCATGAGCGAACCGGCAGACCCTTCGGAAACACAACAGGTGGACGACGCGCCGCCACGGCGGCGTGAGCCGGTGTTCAACCTGCCCCCGGTGGTGCTGGCGGTGATCGGCATTTGCGTCGCCGTCTATCTGCTGCAGCAATATGTGCTGAACGAAGCACAGCAGATGTTATTGCTGTACGACGGGGCTTTCATCCCGGTTCTCTACACCGGACAATATGGCTTCGACTGGTTCCTGTTTTCCCGGCCGTTCACCTATGCCTTCATGCATGGCGGCTTTGCCCATATTGCCATCAACATGGTCTGGCTTGCAGCCTTTGGCTCGCCATTGGCAAATCGTTTGGGCACGCTCTGGTTCGCGCTGTTCTTTGCCGTAACCGGGCTGGCTTCGGTCGCGCTTTTCTGGGCGATGCATCCTTATGGAGAAGCGCCGCTGGTCGGTGCCTCGGGAGCCATATCAGGCATGATGGGAGCTGCGGCGCGGTTCGGTTTCCGTACCGATCGCTCGGCCGGCAAGGCTGCCTTCGCCGGCCCGGTGCTGCCGATCGCATTGGTATTGCGCTTGCGCGGCGTCGTGATCTTCCTCGCCGTGTGGATGATCATCAATCTTGCCACCGGTCTTCTTGGCTTTGCCCCGGGTGTAGAGGGCCAGATCGCGTGGGAAGCCCATATTGGCGGCTTCGTTGCCGGCTTCTTCGGCCTGCGCTGGTTCGACAGGCGGTGGCAGGCGCCGGAATGGGAGAACACCGACCACCGCACTTGAAATGCGACCGATCACGGCGCACGATATTCACTCTTATGTGAAAGCCGGTCAGGCTGGAACCGGCGGGCAAAAAGCAGAGGAGGAAGCCATGACGGTGAAGGCAATTCTCGAGAAAAAAGGCCATGATGTGTTGACGCTCGGGCCGAACGAAAAGCTGAGCGAAGCCATTCGCATCCTGTCCGAACACAGGATCGGCGCGCTGGTCATCACCAATGGTGACCACAAGATCGTCGGCATTCTTTCCGAGCGCGACATTGTGCGGGTTCTGGCCAAGGAAGGCGGTGCCGCGCTCGATATAGCCGTGCGTTCGGCGATGACGCCCAAGGTGAAGATCTGCAACGAGAACCACACCGTCAACGAGGTGATGGAAATCATGACCCGAGGCCGTTTCCGCCATCTGCCGGTGGAAAAGGACGGCATGCTCGATGGCATCGTGTCTATCGGCGACGTGGTCAAGCGCCGCATCGAGGATGTCGAGCGCGAGGCCGAAGAGATCAGGGCCTATATCGCCACCGCCTGAGCGGTGGAGGGAACCGCCGGCCGGAGCACCGACCGGCGGAGCCGTGTCTACCTGTTGTCGAGTTCGGAACGGACGAGTTCCAGCCCACGCCGGGTGATGCGGTAGGGTCCACCGCCCGACGAAGAAACGGCCTTCTTCCGCTTCAGCTTTCGAAACATGTCGAGATCGACGCCCGGATAATGCCAGCCGTCACGGGTCAGGCATTTGACGGAGGCGATCCGCTTTTTCTCGTTCTTTTCGATTTCAATGCGTCCGCCCTGCGCGAGCAGGTGCAGGATGCGCTGTTCAATGCGCGAAATATCCATGGGAGAGTTTCCGGGAAAACAGAAAATGCCGCCGCCGCGAAACTTCACGGCACGGGGTTTCAGGTTTTCTGCCCTGCCTCGCTAGGAGGTCAGGGCCTTACCGGGACTGAGCGTAAGTGGACATCCACTCTCCATTGGGATGGGCGTCCTATAGGCGAAAGCGGCTGAAAAGGCCAGTCCGTGGCTTTGCGCTTGTCTCGTTGAACGGTTTGCACTAGCGAAGTTGCACACCAAAATATGCGTAAACGCATAATCCGTAGTTCCAATACGCAGGCCACAATGTCCCTCATCGACACCCGCACGCCCGACGCCAAGCGCCTTGTTTCTGGTGCCACCGGCGACTGGGAGATCATCATCGGTCTCGAGGTCCACGCGCAGGTCACCTCGGAAGCAAAGCTGTTTTCCGGCGCCTCGACCGCCTTTGGAGCGGCACCCAACGCCAATGTCAGCCTGGTCGACGCGGCGATGCCGGGCATGTTGCCCGTCATCAACGAGGAATGCGTCAAGCAGGCGATCCGCACTGGCCTTGGGCTGAAGGCGCAGATCAACCACAAGTCGGTCTTCGACCGGAAAAACTACTTTTATCCCGACCTGCCGCAGGGTTACCAAATCTCGCAGTTCAAGCAGCCGATCGTCGGCGAGGGCACGGTGATCGTCTCGGTCGGTCCCGACCGCCAGGGCGAATTCGAGGACATCGAGGTCGGCATCGAGCGGCTGCATCTGGAGCAGGATGCGGGCAAGTCGATGCACGACCAGCATCCGACCATGTCCTATGTCGACCTCAACCGGTCGGGCGTGGCGCTAATGGAGATCGTCTCGAAGCCGGATATGCGCTCGGCCGACGAAGCCAAGGCCTATGTCACCAAGCTGCGCACCATCGTGCGCTATCTCGGCACCTGCGACGGCAACATGGACGAAGGCTCGATGCGTGCCGACGTCAACGTCTCGGTACGCAAGCCGGGCGGTGAGTTCGGCACGCGCTGCGAGGTCAAGAACGTCAATTCGATCCGCTTCATCGGCCAGGCCATCGACTACGAGGCACGCCGGCAGATTGCCATCCTCGAGGATGGCGGCAAGATCGACCAGGAAACGCGGCTGTTCGATGCCGTCAAGGGCGAGACGCGTTCGATGCGCTCGAAGGAAGAGGCGCACGATTACCGCTATTTCCCCGATCCGGATCTTCTGCCGCTGGAATTCGACCAGGCGTATGTCGATGCGCTGGCGAGGGAGTTGCCGGAACTGCCGGACGACAAGAAGGCGCGGCTGATCTCGTCGCTCGGCCTTTCGACCTATGACGCCTCGATCCTGGTTTCGGAAAAGCCGATCGCCGATTATTTCGAGAAGGTCGCCGCCGGCCGCGACGGCAAGCTCGCCGCCAACTGGGTCATCAACGATCTGCTCGGACAATTGAACAAGGCAGGAAAAGGCATTGAAAACGCTCCGATTTCGCCTGATCAGCTGGGCGCGGTCATCGATCTCATCAAGGATGGGACCATCTCCGGCAAAATCGCCAAGGACCTCTTCGAGATCGTCTGGACCGAGGGCGGCGATCCGCGCCAGCTGGTCGAGAGCCGTGGCATGAAGCAGGTTACCGACACCGGCGCCATCGAGAGGGCCGTGGACGAGGTCATCGCTGCCAACCCCGACAAGGTCGAACAGGCGCGCGCCAAGCCGAGCATGGCGGGCTGGTTCGTTGGCCAGGTGATGAAGGCGACCGGTGGCAAGGCCAACCCACAAGCGGTCAACGATCTCGTCAAGGTCAAGCTGGGCATCGAGTAGGGCTGTGTTCGTCCGCACCGCCGGGGAGCGCGACCTTGCCGCTGTGCGGACGCTGCTGGTCGAGACTTGGCATGCGACCTATGACGCCCTTTATGGCGCTGCCAAAGTGACCGAGATCACCGATGAATGGCACTCGATTGCCTCGCTTCGTTCGCGGCTGACACGGCCGAATTCGGAGTTCCTGGTGGCCGATGACGGCAAGCGCATCGGCGGCATGGCTTTCGCCGCCGCCACCGCGGATGCGAAGGTCATCCTGTTGAACCAGCTTTACGTCCATCCGGACTGCCAAAGGCGCGGCATCGGGCAATCGCTGCTCGACGAGATCGAGGACAGTTTCCCGGAAGCGCAAGTGCTGCGCGTCGAGGTCGAGGAGGCCAATAGCGGCGCCATCGCCTTCTACCGATCGAAAGGGTTTCTGCCCGTCGGCGCCGCGACGGAATCCCGCGACAGCTCAAGGCCGACGATGCTGAGTTTTGAGAAGCCGCTCGGCTAGATCGGCGTGTCCGGTCGCCAATTGTCTCGCGTTTTTGATTTGACCTGCCCCCGCAGCCGTATCAACGCTGCTTGGGCCAGCGTCCGCATCCAACGGCGCGACGGCGAGGGGGACTTTCATGCCGAGCTTGCCGGAACTGATGCCGACACAGGTGTCGGACGAGACCTTTGGTGGCGTCACCTATCATATAGCCGGCGAACTGGTGCGGTGCTCTCGGTCGACGTGACACGGATGCCAGTCTATTTCGAGCACCACATCCTTTTGTGGAAGAATTCCACAATCACCATCGGCCTTAAATCGCTGAAGGGTGCGCTGAAGCGCATGATGGCCGGAATGCAGATATTCGTCACCGAGGCGTCAGGGGCGGGCATTATCGCCTTCAGCCGCGATGGGCCGGGCCACATCGTACCGATCCATCTCCAGCGTGGTGACGAGATACAGGTGCGCGAGCACCAGTTTCTCGCCGCGACCGGCAATGTCGACTACTCTTTCGAGCGTGTGCGTGGCCTGGCGACGATGCTGTTCGGACAGAGCGGCTTTTTCATCGACCGGTTTCGCGGTGATTCCGGGGACGGCATCGTCTGGCTGCACGGCTATGGCAATGTCTTCGAAAAGACGCTCGCCGCCGGCGAGACCATCGACATCGAGCCTGGTGGCTGGCTGTTCAAGGATGTTTCGGTCACGATGGAAACCAAGATCGATCGCCTGTCGAGTGGCTTCTTCGGTGCCAATATGAACTTTGTCGTCAACCGCTTCACCGGACCGGGCCGGGTCGGCATCCAGTCGATGTATCTGCATATGCCAAGCGAAGAGTAGTTCGAGCATGGCGGCAACGATCCGGCCCTGCGTCATCCCGGCGTTTGCTGTGCCGGCTTACGACGGATATGCAGTGACATGACCAAACTGTCCCGCATTGCCGCGCTGACGCTGCTCGCCATCATCGTTTTCGCAACTTTGTCGCCGATCCAGATGCGGCCGCACTTCGCTGAGGCAAATGTCGAGCGCGCCTTGGCTTACGCACTGTTGGGCTTCGCCCTGGGGCTCGGCTTCCCCAACCGACTTTATCACGTGGTGATCTTCGTGATTGTGACCGCCGGCATGTTGGAACTGCTTCAGATCGTCGACCCCGGTCGCCACGCGGAGCTTGCCGACGCAGTCGTGAAAGCCTGTGCTGGTATTGTCGGAATCCTCGTAGGGCAATTGTTCGCCAGAGGCAGCAGACGATTAGGAGAGCGGTAGGCGCGGGCAGAAAACCGCTGCGCCGAAGCAGCAAGACTTCGTATCGAGCTATGTAGAGGGGATCTCCACATTGTCGATCAGCCTGGTCTTGCCGAGCCAGGCGGCCGCGAGCAGGCGCCCTTCGCCGTTTCGATGCCATGGCGCGAGCGTCAGGCTTTCGCGTGCCTCGACATAGTCGACCTTCTGGAAACCGGCCGCGATCAGGGCACGGCTGGCCTCTTCGGTTGCGTGGCTCTGGCCGGCGCCTGCCGCCAAGGCCGCTGCAGTGTCGCGCAATATCACGTTGAACTGGCGGGCGATCCTCAGTTCGGTCTCGTCGAGATAGGCATTGCGTGACGACATGGCGAGACCATGCGCGTCGCGGATCGTCGGTGCGCCGATGATTTCGACGGGCAAGTCGAGGTCGCGGCAGAGCTGCCTGACGACGCAAAGCTGCTGGTAGTCCTTCTCGCCGAAGATCGCACAGTCGGGCGTTGCCTGCAGCAAGAGCTTTGCCACCACGGTGGCGACGCCGTCGAAAAAGGTCGGCCGAAAGTCCGCTTCGAGCCCGGCCGAGGGGCCGCCGACCGAGATTCTCGTGGCGAAGCCGGAGGGATACATCTCGCCAACCGTCGGCGTGAAGGCAAGGTCGGCTCTCGCCATTCCGAGCCGGTCGACGTCGCGGGCGAGCTGGCGCGGGTACTTGTCGAGGTCTTCGGTCGGCGCGAACTGTGTCGGGTTGACGAAGATCGACACGACGCAGCGCTCGGCTCTATCGAGCGCGATCTTGACCAGCGAGATGTGCCCGTCATGCAGTGCGCCCATGGTCGGCACCATGGCGACGCGAAGACCGTCGTGCCGCCAGTCGCGGATTTGCGCGCGAAGTGCGGCGACGCTGTCGACAACGAGTGGCCGGCTCATGTGTCGTCCCTGCTGTTTGTCGCCGAAAAGACATGTCCGGGGCCGGGGAATGCCCGGCTTCGCACCTCCGCCGCATAGACTTCAGCCGCATGCGAGATCACGCTGCGCAGATCGGCGTATTCCTTGACGAATTTCGGCACCCGGTCGACGGTGAGCCCGACCATGTCGTCGATGACCAGGATCTGGCCGTCGCAGTCGCCGCTGGCGCCAATGCCGATGGTGGGAATGGCGATGCGGCCGGTGATATCGGCGGCGACCGTCTCGACCGTGCCTTCGATGACGACAGAGAAGGCGCCGGCGCTTTCGACGGCAAGCGCATCGCGAAGCAAAGCCGCAACAGCCTCCTCGGTGCGGCCCTTGATCTTGTAGCCGCCGTCCTTTTCGACGGATTGTGGCTGCAGGCCGATATGTCCCATGACCGGAATGCCGGCGGCGACGATGGCCGCGATCTGCCCGAACATGTCGACGCCACCTTCGAGTTTCACCGCTTGGCAGCCGGTCTCGTCAATAACGCGTCGCGCCGAAGCGACGGCTTGCACCGTAGAATCCTCATAGCTGCCAGCCGGCAGGTCGACGACGACGCAGGCCTTGACCGAACCGCGCATGACCGCTTGCCCATGCGCGATCATCATCTCGAGCGAGGCTCCCAGCGTCGTCTTGTGCCCGTACAGCACCATGGCGACGCTGTCGCCAACCAGAAGCAGATCGACATGGTCGTCGAGCAGACGGGCGATGGGGTAGGTGTAGGCGGTCAGGCAGACGATCGGCGTGCCGCCCTTGCGGCGGCGAATCAGCTCGGCGCTGATGCGGATGTCGGTGGTCGGCAATTCCGTGGCCAATCTTCACCTCCTTTGGCCTGCTGCCGGCTTGGATACCCGCAAGGCGCGCGCAGAGCTTTAGAAAGACCGCAACGGCTTGGCAAGCGCGGATCCCGCGACGGAGGAGATCACCGGCTTGTGTCGCGTTTTGGCAAGCCAATTGGGCGTTCCCCGTGGCAAAAGCCTTGCCTTCGCCAAGGGCTGACGCCATAAGCAGGAAACGGCCTGCCGGCGCGAGGGTTCTAAAGATGAAGACTTTCCTGACGCAGTTTTTCACCTGGTGGAACAGCCAGACGCTGGGGACGCGCCTGCACACCTGGCGGCATGGCAAGAAGGTCGGCCAGGACGAAGCAGGCAATGTCTATTACGAAGGCGGTATCGATTCGGAAGGCCGCACGCGCCGCTGGGTCATCTATCGCAACTATTCGGAGGCCTCAGCCATACCGCCCGGCTGGCACGGCTGGATCCATCACCGCGTCGATGTCGCGCCGGCAAGCGAAGACTACAAGCCGCGCGACTGGCAGAAGCCTCATCAGCCCAACCTGACCGGCAGCCCGGCTGCCTATCGCCCGAAGGGCTCGGTGCTGACCAATCAGCATCGCCCGCAGGTTACTGGCGACTACGACGCCTGGACACCTGGATCGTAGCTATAGGGTGCAGGACGGTCCTTTATCGCCACAATTGGTGTTTAGCTGCTTGCTGATCAGAAAACGGCGACTAGCCTTGGCGATCGATAATGTCGCCCGGGCGCGAACCACCGGTACCATTGCATGAGCTTTTTCAACCTGACATCGATGGGCGGTATGATACTAGCCGCCGGTCTTGGCGTTGGCACGGTGGCGTTTGCTGCCTCGCCTGAACCCGCCGCACCGGCGCCGGCACCGCCCGCGGCATCGGAGCGGGTCACCAATCCCGTCGCCGAGTTCGCCGGCATCGACAAGATCACCGGCCGCATCATCACCTTCGATGTCTATATCGACGAGACAGTGCAATTCGGTGCCTTGCAGGTGACGCCACGCGTTTGCTATTCGCGGCCGCAGAACGAAGAGCCGAGGACAGATTCCTTCGTCGAGGTCGACGAGATCACGCTCGACCGCAAGATCCGCCGCATCTTCACCGGTTGGATGTTTGCCGAAAGCCCCGGCCTCAACGCCGTCGAGCATGCCGTCTACGACGTCTGGCTGAAGGAATGCAAACAGAAGTCGGATGTCCCGGCGCCCGACGGCGCCAAGGCTGACGCCACCAAAGCCGACGCTTCGAAGCCCGCCGCAGCCAAACCGAAACCTGCGGCAACCCCGGACGCGACCGAGCAGGACCTGACAACGCCAGATGTGACAGAACCGGATGTGACTGAGCCGGACGCTTCGGATCCCGATTCGACCGACGCCAACTGATCCTCCGGAACCGTCTCGGTCACCAAGCGTTGGGCCACGGAAGACTGCGCATCTATGCGTAAGGAGGATCTTCCGATGTCAGACAGCAAGCGCATCACGGCCAGCAAGGCAGAATTGCTTGAACTCGAAAAGGGGTTCTGGACGGGCGACGCGGCCTACTATGCCGCCAATGCCGACACCGAATGCCTCGTAGCATTTCCGCAGATGGCAAAGGCGATGGACAATGCCGATCTCGCCAAGACCGCAACCAAACCCAATCGCTGGCGCGATCTGAACATCGACCTCAAGGGAATTATCGAGCCGGGCAGCGACATCGTCATGCTGACTTACGAGGCGCACGCGACACGTGACAACGGGGAGCCTTACGCGGCGCTGGTCAGCACTGGCTACGTCCATCGCGCCAATGGCTGGAAGATGATGTTCCATGCGCAGACGCCGATCGAAGTCGGGGCTAATCGTCAGGGGTAGAATACGGCCTCGCCCTTGAGCGCATCGGCCAGCATCTTCTCGTATTTGCCGCGCGGCACGTCGACCGCGCCGAAGCGCTTGAGGTGCTCGGTGGTGAACTGCGTATCAAGTAGCGCGAAGCCCCGCGCCTTCAGGCGCTCGACGAGATAATAAAGGCAGATCTTGGAAGCGTCGGTCTCCCTGGCGAACATGCTCTCGCCAAAGAACACCCGGCCGAGCGACACACCATAGAGGCCACCGACCAGCCGCTCGTCGCGCCACGCCTCGACCGAATGACAATGCCCTATCCGATGCAGTTCGACATAGGCTTCGCGGATCGGCGCATTGATCCAGGTCGACCGGCGCTCGGCGCGCTTCTCGGCGCAACCGTCGATCGTCGCTTCGAAGTCGAAATCGAAACGGATGTCGAAAGGGCTCTTCTTGATCGCTTTCCTAAGGCTTTTCGGTGTGTGGAAATGGTCGAGCGGTATGATGCCACGCGTCTCCGGCCGTACCCAGAACACTTCCGGGTCGCCGGCACTTTCGGCCATCGGGAACACGCCCGACGCATAGGCCTTGAGCAGAAGGTCGGTGGGAATGCGATAGCCGGGCGCGTAGGGACGGGTCATCGCGTCTCCGCGTTACTCTTCCTCGGCCAGATATTTTTCCAGCCAATGGATATCATACTCGCCATTGGCGATGTCGGCATTGCCGACGAGATCGCGAAACAGCGGCAACGTCGTCTTGATACCGTCGACGACGAATTCGTCCAACGCGCGGCGCAGGCGCATCATGCACTCGACGCGGTTGCGCCCATGCACGATCAGCTTGCCGATCAGGCTATCGTAATAGGGCGGGATCTTATAGCCCGAATAGACGCCGGAATCGACGCGTATGCCCAGGCCGCCCGGTGTGTGGAAGTGCGTGATCGTGCCGGGAGACGGCGTGAAGGTACGCGGGTCCTCGGCATTGATGCGGCATTCGATGGCATGGCCGTTGAACTTGATGTCCTCCTGCCTCACCGAGAGGCCGCCGCCGGACGCAACGCGGATCTGTTCATGCACGAGATCGATGCCGGTGATCGCTTCCGTCACCGGATGCTCGACCTGCAGGCGCGTGTTCATCTCTATGAAATAAAACTCGCCATCCTCATAAAGGAATTCGATCGTGCCGGCGCCGGAATAGCCGAGATCAGCGATGGCTTTGGCACAGATACCGCCAATACGAGCCCGTTCTTCGGCGTTGAGGGCCGGTGAGGGAGCCTCCTCCCAGACCTTCTGGTGGCGACGCTGCAGCGAGCAGTCGCGCTCGCCGAAATGCACGCCGCGGCCAAAGCCGTCGCCAAACACCTGCACCTCGATATGGCGTGGTTTTTCCAGGTACTTTTCGATGTAGACGGCATCGTCGCCGAAGGCCGCTCCAGCTTCGCTGCTCGCTGTCTGCAAGGCGATCTCAAGTTCAGCCTCGGTAAGGGCGACCTTCATTCCGCGCCCACCACCGCCTGCGGATGCCTTGATGATCACGGGATAGCCGATCTCGGCGGCAATGCGCCTGGCCTCCTTTTGATCGGTGACCGCGCCGTCCGAACCGGGCACCACCGGAATGCCGAGGCGTTTTGCAGTTCGCTTGGCCTCGATCTTGTCACCCATGATGCGAATGTGGTCGCCGGTCGGGCCGATGAATGTGATGTTGTGCGCAGCCAGGATGTCAGCGAACTTGGCGTTCTCCGACAGGAAGCCGTAGCCCGGATGCACTGCGTCGGCACCGGTGATTTCGCAAGCCGCGACGATCTGATGGATGTTGAGATAGCTGTCGCGCGATGGCGGCGGGCCAATGCAGACGCTCTCGTCGGCGAGCCGCACATGCATGGCGTCGGCATCGGCAGTCGAATGCACCACCACCGTCTGGATGCCGAGTTCCTTGCAGGCGCGCAGGACCCGAAGAGCGATTTCGCCGCGATTGGCGATGAGAATCTTCTGAAACATCAGTCCGCTCTACTCGATCACGACGAGCGGCATGCCGTATTCGACCGGCGTCGCATCCTCGAAAAGGATCGCCGTCACCGTGCCGGCGCGCGGCGAGGGGATCTGGTTCATCGTCTTCATCGCCTCGATGATCAGCAGCGTCTGGCCTTCCTTGACCTTCTGGCCGACTTCGATGAACGCCTTGGCGTCGGGCGACGGTGCCAGATAGGCGGTGCCGACCATGGGCGAGGTGACCGCGTTCTTCGACACGTCGGCCACCGCCGGGGCGGCGGCCATAGCGGCTGGCTGAGCTGTTGCCGGCGCATAGGCCGGCTGCGGTGCTGCGATCGCGTGAACGGCGGGCGCCTGGCGTGAGACGCGCACCTTCAGGTCGCCCAGCTCGACCTCGATCTCCGTGAGATTGGTGTCGTTCAGTATGCCCGCCAGATCGCGGATCAGCTGCTGGTCAACACCGTTCTTCTTTATCGACATTTTCGAGCCTTCTGTTTGTTGGCCGGTCATAGGCGTGCGGCCAGCGCCTGCAGCGCCAGCGTATAGCCGAGCGGCCCAAAGCCACAGATCATGCCGACGGCAACCGGCGCGACCATGGAGACGTGGCGGAATGGTTCCCGCGCATGGATGTTGGAAAGATGGACTTCTGCCACCGGCAACGGCGCGATAGCGCGGATGGCGTCGTGGATGGCGATCGAGGTATGGCTGTAAGCGCCAGGATTGATGACGATTCCGACAGCCTTGTCGCCGGCTTCCTGAATCCAGTCGACAAGGTCGCCCTCGTGATTCGACTGGCGGAAATCGATTTCGAGTCCAAGTGCCGTGCCGGCCTGTTTGCAGTCTTCGGCGATGGCGGCAAGCGTCTTGCCGCCATAGATGCCAGGCTCGCGTTTGCCGAGCGCGTTGAGATTGGGACCGTTCAGAACGAAAACCGTTTTCAAAAAAGCCGACCTTTTCCGGCGCTGACATCAAGTCGACGCGCTGGGCCTTCTATAATGGGCATACCCGCCCGCGGAAAGAGCGCAAGTGCGTTCTTTCACTGTCCACAACAGGCGGAAATGTGCCCGTGAGAAAAATAGGTTGGTAGCAAGATCAGAGGGCGGCTTTCGCCGCCTCGATCTTTTCGGCCAGCACTTCCTGCCCAAGCGCCCCGAATACCACCTCGTTGCCGACGACATAGGACGGCGTTCCGGTGATCGCCAGCTTGCTGGCAAGATCGTAGGTCTTGGAGAAGGCCTCGGTGATTCTTGGGTCCTTCATTTTCTCGCTCAGCGTTGCTTCGTCGGCACCGAGCGACAGCGCGACCTTGATGGCCGCCGCCTCGGTGGCACGTCCCTGGCCGCCTAGCAGCGCATTGTGGAACTCGCCGTATTTTTCCGGGTGCATCAGGTGAAAGGCCATCGAGACGACGCTCGCCTTCTGCGAATCCGGTCCGAGGATCGGGAATTCCTTGAGCACGAAGCGCAGGTCCGGATCGGACTTGGTCAGCGCCCTCATGTCTTCGATGGCGCGTCTGCAGAAGCCGCAATTGTAATCGTAGAACTCGACGATGGTGACCTTGCCGTTCGGATTGCCGACGACGCCATCGAAAGCGGAGTTGAATATCTGGTCCTTGGCGTTCTTGATCACGCCGAGATGAGCGATGCGCTGCTCTTCCTTCTGCTTGGCCTCGAGTGCGTCCTGGACCTCCAGAAGGACTTCCGGGTTCTTGAGCAGATAGTCGCGGATGATGCCTTCCACCTCGCTGCGGTCGATCTTGGTGTCGGCCGCTACCGTCTCGACGGGCTGCGTCGTACCGGCCTTGGCAATCTGCGGGCTTCCGGCCACGAATCCGAAAGCCAGCATGGCCAACGCGACCGCAACCCCCGTGGTGCCCAGCAGCAGTGCCTTTTTCATCGTTCCGTTCCTTCTACCTGTTTCCCGGCCTGGCTGTGTCGCAGCTCGTGGCCGGAAGGTTCACTTGATCTTGGTTGATGGCTTGTAGTTTATGATATCCTGGGCGCGAAGCCAGCGCGGCTCGCCGCGCTTCATCTCTTGCTGCGCCCGCATGGCGAAAATCTTCGCATCCTTGTAGTTGCCGGAATAGAAGTGACCTTCGGCGGTGGCGAGTTCGGCGCCCGGAATATCACCCAGCTCGCCATAGGCTTGCGCCAGATAACGATAGCCGGCCGAATTTTCCTTGTCGCGCTCGAGGCCATTGTTGATCTGCACCACGGCTTTTTTCAGCGAGTCGGGCGTGCCGACGGCCATCAGCGCCTGGCCAAGGGAGACAGGCAGCAATCCGGACCGCGCCGGATCGAGGCTGACTGCCTTCGCATAGGCCTCGGCCGCATCCTTGGGCTTGTTCGCCTTCATCAGGATATCGCCGCGCAGTTCCTGGAAATAGGCGTTCTTCGGCTGCGCCTTGATCAATGCATTGGTCTTGGCGAGGGCAGCGGCAATGTTGCCGAACAGGTAGGTCGACTGAGCGTCGCCATACTGTGCGGCCAGTGTTCCCTGCATCTTTCGCATCAGCCGCGACGCAGCCGCCTGGCCATCCATGTAGACGGCGATCTTCACCCGCATCATGTCATGACGCTGCTGCAGGGCGGGAGGGTCCAGCCTATCGACATTGGGGCTCTGTTTCACCAGCACGTCCAGATTGGAGATGCGGTCCTGCGGCATCGGATGGCTGATCCGGTAGGGATCGACCTGCGCTCCCGAAAGCGACAGCGCCGTCTGGAAGCGGCGGAAGGTCTTCAGCATGCCCATGCCGGACTGGCCGGTGGCGTTGAGATAAGTGATCGCCGAGCGATCGGCCGTCATCTCCTCGGTGCGCTGATAGGCGAGGATGCTGCGCTGTGCCATCTCGCCGCCACCGGCCGCCACGCCCATGCCGGCGCCGGCAAGGCCGCGGCTGTTGGTGGTCGCACCGGCGACCATGGCGCCGGCGCCAAGCAACGTCGCGATGATGGCCATCGTCTTGGCGCGTTCGAGCTGGTCGCGCAGTTTCTGCTGGTGACCGCCGGCGATATGGCCGGCTTCGTGGGCAATGACGCCGATGATCTCGTTGGGCGTCTCGGCCGTCATCAGCGCACCGGTGTTGATGAACAGCCGGCGCCCGGTGACGAAGGCGTTGAAGCTCTGGTCGTTGACCAGCACGATGTCGATGCCGTCATTTGCCAGACCCGCCGCCCTGAAGATCGGCCGCGCGTAGTCGCGCACCAGCGCTTCGATCTCGGCGTCGCGTACGACCGGCACGTTCTGGGCGAAGGCGCTGACCGAACTTGCCGCTGCGACCGCAACGCCAAGCGAAAGCGTCGCGAAGACGCGCGCTGTCCGGGCAATCGTCGATCTGGGTCGGCTCAACATGATGGCTCCACTGGTAGACGAGCGGGCGAAAGATGAAAAGTCGGCGCCGGAAACTTCCTCAACTTGTGATCCTCACATCAATCGGGCATTTGTGCGGCGTATGCGTCAGGGGCTTGGCGCGCTTGGTCGGGAACAGGGATAAAATGGTCGTTTCGCTCTCACGCCGTGGCAATGTCGAGCCCTTCCATGCCATGGACATTCTGGCCGAGGCAAACCGGCTGAAGGCAGCAGGCGTGCCGGTTGTTTCGATGGCCGTCGGCCAGCCTTCCGATCCCGCACCGGTTCTGGTTCGCGCGGCCGCGGCCAAGGCCTTGCAGGACGGACGCATCGGCTACACCGACGCGCTGGGACTGGCAGGTTTGCGCAAGGCGATTGCCGAACACTATGCCGATCACTACGGGCTCGATATCGAGCCCGGCCGGATCGCCGTGACCACGGGATCGTCGGCCGCTTTCAACCTCGCTTTCCTGGCGATGTTCGATCCAGGCGATCGCGTCGCCATCGCGGCTCCCGGCTATCCTGCCTATCGCAACATCATGGCAGCACTCGGCATCGAGGTGATCGAGATCGAACTCGGCGACGCCGCCTACCTGCATGCCGACCACCTGGAAACGGCGCATCATGAAAAGCCGCTGAAAGGCGTGCTCTTCGCCAGTCCGGCCAATCCGACCGGCGCGGTCATACCGGCCGATGACCTGGCGGCGCTGGTACGGACCGCCGAGGAACTTGGCATCGCCGTGATCTCGGACGAGATCTACCACCGGCTGGCCTACGCCGCCCCCGACACCACGGCGCTCGCCTATGGGGATAGCGTGACGGTGATCAATTCCTTCTCCAAATACTACTGCATGACCGGCTGGCGCATCGGTTGGATGGTGCTGCCCGAAGATCTGGTGCGACCGGTCGAGCGTGTCGCCCAGAGCCTCTACATCTCGCCGCCGGAACTTTCGCAGATAGCAGCGATCGAAGCGTTCAAGGCGATCGAGGAGCTGGAAGCGGTGAAAGCCCGCTACGCCTGGAATCGCGAGCTGTTGATGAAACGCCTGCCGGAGCTCGGCTTTCCGCTGGCGGCACCCATGGACGGCGCCTTCTATGCCTTTTGCGATGTCACCCGGCATACCAATGACAGCATGGCCTTCGCGCGAAAGATGCTGGCTGAGGCGCATGTCGCGGCAACCCCCGGCCGCGACTTCGATACCCAGGCGGGACATCGAACCATGCGCTTTTCCTATGCCGGCAGCCACGACGACATGGTCGAAGCGATGGCGCGCATTGAACGCTGGTTGAGGTAGCGCCATGCCGGAGCTCGGACAGGCTACGAAACTTGATCAGGCATTGGCCGAAGTCGCCGCTGAAATGGCGGAACGCACCGATCGTGGCGACGTCGCGTCCTATATTCCGCAACTGGGCAAGGTCGATCCGAAGAAGTTCGGCATCGCGGCTGTCACCAATGACGGCCGCATGCTGATGGCGGGCGATGCCGAACAGGCCTTTTCGATCCAGAGCATCTCGAAAGTGTTCACCCTGACATTGGCGCTCGGCAATGTCGGCGACGCGCTGTGGCAGCGGGTTGGGCGCGAGCCTTCGGGCAATCCATTCAACTCGATCGTCCAACTCGAGCACGAGAACGGCATTCCGCGCAATCCGTTCATCAATGCCGGCGCCATCGTCATTTCCGACATCCTGCTCGCCGGCCACGAGCCGCGCGAAGCGATCGGCGAAATCCTGCGCTTCGTCCAGTTCCTCGCCGATGACGAAACGATCATCATCGACCGCGAGGTCGCCGCGTCCGAGCGCGCCACCGGCTATCGTAACTTCGCGCTCGCCAACTACATGAAATCCTTCGGCAATCTGCACCATGCGCCGGAGCTGGCGCTGGGCGTCTATTTCCATCATTGTGCCATCGCCATGAGCTGCCGGCAACTGGCGCTGGCCGGCCGCTTCCTGGCCAATGGCGGCAAGAATCCGGCGACCGGGCATTCCGTGGTGTCGGCCGAGCGGGCGCGACGCATCGGCGCCATGATGCTAACCTGTGGCCACTATGACGGCTCCGGTGACTTTGCCTTCCGCGTCGGCATCCCCGGCAAGAGCGGCGTCGGCGGCGGCATATTGGGCATCGTCCCGGGCGTGGCGTCGCTTGCCGTCTGGTCGCCCGGCCTCAACGCCAACGGCAATTCCAAGCTGGGATCGATCGCGCTGGAAAAGTTGGCCAGGATGATGAACTGGTCGATCTTCGCGCCTTGATGCGTGTCGTCCAAAAGTGCGCAGCGATTTTGGGACAACGGCATGCGTAGAACGTAGAATCAAAGAAGCGCTTTAGCATTTCGCGGCGGGTCGGAACGCCAGATGTGAAAAATTCGGTAGTGGGTCAGTTCAGAATCTTGGATTTGCCGGCGAGTGCCCACAGCGCCTGCCGCGGCACCGTCTAACCCGAACGACATATATCGTTCGATCAGTTCCGGGCCATTGACCATAATACTATCGAACGGAGAATGGCCCCCTTCGCTGGAAGGGTCTCATATAGTTCTTTGCGGCATCAGGCCGTGCCTCTGCCTCTCACGTGCCTCTGCCTCAGAAAAAAATGCGGCCTCTCAAAAAAGATGCGTCGCCTTTAGGCTTCTCAGTGGAGGAAGAGATGAAAGCGCTCCTTACTTTCGCGGCGGCTTTGGCACTCGCGCTCGCAGCGTCCGCTCCCGCGTCTGCCGTGAAGAATGGATTTGACAGCGATACGTCAACCACATCCGGACAGGGAAATGGCGGAAAAACAAATGACAGCGCCAACCCGGACAACAGTGGCACGACGACAACGACAACCACGACTTCAGGACCACATGGTCAGGTGAAACAGGGCGAGACCGACTGTAATAACTGCTCAACGACGACCACGTCGGACCTGCCGGGCAAGAACAGATAGGTCAACGAGGAACCAGGGGCGCCGCCCCTCGCTACCAAAAATCCCGCGCCGTCTTTCGAAACAGCGCGGGATTTATTTGTCAGAAAATCACTTCAAGCGACTGAAAGGCTTAGAAAAACCCTTTTCGCTGCCACCAGCCTGCACGCTTCGGCTTGTCCTCGGTTTTCGCCGCCGCTTCTTCGGCTACGGTCGAGGACACCACCGGCACAACCGGCGCATTGACGGCGGCCGGCTTGCGCCGCGACGGGCGGGCCTTCGGTGCCTGCTCGACGGCAATGGCCTCGTCTGACGCAGTGGCCGGCGTCTCGACCGGTGCTTCCGCCTCGGCAGCCGGCTCCTCCGCGACGACCTCGGCCGCGGCCTTCTTCGGCTTGGCGGCACGGCGTGGCTTCTTCGGCTTCTCGGTGCTGGGCGCGTCGTCATTGGCCGGAGCAAGCGCCGCCGGCTCTTCGACCGGTGCGGCGACCAGAGGTTCGCTGGCCTCGGTTACCGAGACTTCGCCTTCAGACGCGTCGGCAGTTTCGCCAGTGCTTGCCTCGGCCTCGCCTTCGCCGTCTTCGCGGCGGTTGCGTTTGCCGCCGCGCTTGCCGCGCCGCCGCTTCTTGCCTTGGCCTTCATCCGAAGTTTCAGCCGTTTCGGCAACACCGAGAGGGGCGTTGTCGCCCGCTTCCGCGTCACTGTCACTGGCGGCGGATTCTGTGAACTCGCCGGCTGGAGCGGAAATGACAGCGCCGTCCGTTGGCGCGCCATGTTCGCGGTCGCGATCCTTGCCGCCGCGACGTCTGCGGCGCTTGCGACGCTTGCGGTCACGGCCTTCGCCTTCCTCACCGCCGGCAGCGGGTCGGGGTTGTTGCTGCGGCTGCGGGCGTGGCTGTTCGGCCTGCACCGGCGCCTCATCGTCTTCCTCGACGACGACAATCTCGTCCTCGGGCTCTTCCGGCTCGACATAGGCCGGGAAGCTGCGGGCCTCGACAAAGCCTTCCGGCTTCTCGGCCAGCGCGCCGCGGAAGATCGCATAGTGCTGCGCACCGACTGAATCGTCAGCCTCAATGGTGATCGTCAGCCCAAAGCGGCTCTCGAGTTCCACAAGCGTGCCGCGCTTGTGGTTGAGCACGTAGAGCGCGGTCGCCGCCGGTGTCCGCACGGTGATGTGGCTGCGCGAATCCTTGAGCAGGAACTCCTCGATTGCCCGCACCACCATCAGCGCTACCGACGAATCGGACCGCACATGGCCGGTGCCGCCGCAATGCGGGCAGGGCTTCATGGTCGATTCCAGCACGCTGGCGCGGATGCGCTGGCGTGACATCTCCATCAGACCGAAATGCGAGATACGGCCGACCTGGATGCGCGCGCGATCGTTCTTGAGGTGATCCTTCAGCCGCTTCTCGACGGAGCGGTTGTTGCGGTTCTCCTCCATGTCGATGAAGTCGATGACGATCAGGCCGGCGAGATCGCGCAGCCTGAGCTGGCGTGCGACTTCCTCGGCGGCCTCCAGATTGGTGTGGAGCGCGGTGTCCTCGATCGAGTGCTCCTTGGTGGAGCGGCCCGAATTGACGTCGATGGCAACCAGCGCCTCGGTCTGGTTGATGATGATGTAGCCGCCGCTCTTCAGCGTCACCTGCGGCTGCAGCATGCGGTCGAGTTGCGCCTCGATGCCGTTGCGCACGAAGATCGGCGTCGTGTCGCGGAAAGGCTGAACCACCTTGGCGTGGCTCGGCATCAGCATGCGCATGAAGTCCTTGGCCTCGCGATAGCCTTCCTCGCCGGAGACAAGAATCTCGTCGATATCCTTGTTGTAGAGGTCGCGCACCGAACGCTTGATCAGACTGCCTTCCTCATAGACCAGGGCAGGCGCCGTTGACTGCAAGGTGAGGCTGCGGACATTTTCCCAAAGCCGCATCAGATATTCGTAATCGCGCTTGATCTCCGCCTTGGTGCGGCTCTCGCCGGCGGTGCGCAGGATGACGCCCATGCCCTGCGGCACTTCGAGATCGGCAACGACCTCCTTGAGGCGCTTGCGGTCGACCGCGCTGGTGATCTTGCGCGAAATGCCGCCGCCGCGCGCCGTGTTCGGCATCAGCACCGAATAGCGGCCGGCAAGCGAAAGATAGGTGGTCAGCGCCGCGCCCTTGTTGCCGCGCTCTTCCTTGACGACTTGCACCAGCAGGATCTGCCGGCGCTTGATCACTTCCTGGATCTTGTACTGGCGGCGCACCGGCTTGCGCCGGTTGCGCACTTCTTCCAGCGCATCCTCGGCACCGACCGATTCGATCTCATGATCATCCGGATGCGAGGACTGCACTTCTTCCAGCATGCCGCGATCACTGTCGCCTGACGTAGCTTCGCTGTTTTGTTCGGCCTGCGGGACGGATTCGGAAATCACATCGGCTTCGACGGAGGCTGCGATCGATGTCGGACCGCCTTCGCGGGTTTCGCCTTCGTCCTGCTCAGCTTCTTCATGTCCGGACGCATCGGCATGTTCCGACGTATCGGCCGCATGTTCGATGATCTCGGAGGTGTGGGAGATGTCCTCGACAACAGCGTCGGCGCCATTGTCGTTATCTTCGCTTGCCCCGGCAGCTTCGCTTGCCTCGCCGGATTCGGCTGCATCGCGCTTGTGCTCACCACGGTCGCGTGTCTTGCCGCCGCGCCGACGGCCGCGCCGTCCACGATCGCGGCTCTGGCGATCTTCGCCATCGCCGTCCTCATTCTCCTCGTCCTCGGCCTCCTGCGCTTCCGCGCGCAGCAGTGCCTGACGATCGGCGACCGGAATCTGGTAGTAATCGGGGTGAATTTCACTAAAGGCGAGAAAACCGTGACGGTTCCCGCCATATTCGACAAAGGCTGCCTGAAGGGAGGGCTCTACGCGCGTTACGCGGGCTAGGTAGATGTTTCCTTTAAGCTGCTTCTTGTCCTGGGATTCAAAGTCGAATTCTTCAATACGGTTACCGCGAACGACGACAACGCGTGTTTCCTCCGGGTGGGAGGCGTCTATCAGCATTTTGTTGGGCATTATTTCGTTTCCCCCCGGCAGCCGTCAGCCGCAGCTTGCGAGGCAATGCCTGCTGCTGCGTTTCTGGAGTGTGGGTGCCGGATATCTTAACGTCCGCCGGCCGCCGCTTGAGCGCCATGGCGGTGCCGCCCGCAGCCATACTGGCGCGGTTTGATGCGGACCTTTCCATGATTGCGCTTGAAGCCATCGTCACCAGCAGAACCTTTTGAACCAAAGCCCGGACGAACCGGACCAGCTTGTTTGCTCATACAGAGCCGGCACGGGAACAAACCCGGCCGTTTTCCTCACGCAGGCGATTCCCCCGCCACGGGCGCACACCTGCGAAATTCGTCGCGATCACCTGGAGCCTTTTCGCGTGAAGCGAAAGGAGCCGCCTTTTTCATCTGACCCTGTAGCAGGAAGCTGCGGAGGAGGGCGGTTCCAGGATTGCAGTGATCCACCATCGCTTTTATGATTTGGCGGGGTGGAAGGCAACCCCGATTTCCGATGCCGGCAAAAAGCAGTTCCGTTGCGTAAGTCTGGTTCGACCCTTGCATGAAAAGGCTTGGTTAACCTTCTCTGGATACCAATCGTTAATCGAGTTCGCGGCCTAACCGGCACTTCGACGAATCGACCAGGCGCCTGGCGCCAAACCGGGAGCGACTGGACGAAAGATGGGACCGGCAGACTTCACAGACAAGGGATGTCGTGTCGGCAGTCGGATTCTGGCCACTTTCTGCTTCTTGTTGTTGCTGACGATCTCGTCTGCCTTTTCCTCGATTGCCCAAGCCGACGACGCTCCGGCCGTGGCAAAAGGCTACAAGATGGCGGGCAACGCCACCAAGATGCGGATCGTCATGGATTTCGACCGTGAGCCCGATATCAAATGGTTCCTGCTGCGCGGCCCCAACCGCCTTGTCATCGACCTAGCGAATACGAGGTTCGCCATTGACGCCAAGGATTTGAAGGCACGCGGCCTGGTCAAGGGCGTACGCCTGGGCGATCTCGGCGAGGGCGTTTCGCGGCTGATCCTCACCGGCAAGGGGCCCTTCGCCGTCGACAAGCTCGATGTGCTCAAGAACGAGGACGGAACCGGCTACCGCATTGCCATCGACATGTCGGCGGCTTCCGAGCGCGAATTCGATGCCGCACTTGCCAATCAGGCGCTGACCACCGGATCGACGGTTTCGACCGACAAGGGCGAGCGGGTCGGCACTGGACCGGTCTCCAATCCGGGCCATCGCTTCACCGTCGTCATCGACCCAGGTCATGGCGGCATCGACGGCGGCGCCGAGGGCCTGAACGGCACCATCGAGAAAAACGTAACGCTGGCCTTTGCCACGGAGTTGCGCGACAAACTCGCCGCCGTCGGCAATTACGATGTGTTCATGACGCGCGACACCGACGAATTCCTGCGTCTGGACGATCGCGTGCGCATTGCCCGCCAGCACGAGGCCGACCTGCTCATTTCCATCCATGCCGACACAATCAGCGTCAAGGGTATCCGCGGCGCCACTGTCTACACCGTCTCCGACAAGGCTTCCGATCCCGAGGCGCAGGCGCTTGCCGACCGTGAGAACCTCTCCGACCAGTTCGCCGGCATGGAGATCAAGAACGACAGCAAGGAAGTCACCGACATTCTGATCGACCTGATCCGCCGCGAAACGCACAATTTCTCGATGAGTTTCGCTCACACGCTGGTCGGCCAGCTGTCGACCAGCGTCGGGCTCATAAACAATCCGCAGCGTTCGGCGGGCTTCAAGGTGCTGAAGGCACCCGATGTGCCGTCCGTGCTGGTTGAACTCGGTTACCTCTCGAACGCCAAGGACGAGGCCCAGCTGCTCAACCCCGACTGGCGCGGCAAGGCGGCCCAGAGCATAACCAACGCCGTTGCGCTTTTCGCTTCAGCCAAAGCCGGAGCAAGGGCCGGAGGCTGACATGTCCGGCGGCTCTGCAACCAGAGCCGGCGTGGCGCGACGACAACACCAGTGCTTTTATTTCCGGCTCGGGGCCGCGAAATCCGGCATTGCCGTATTTTGCCCACATGGTGGCGACAAGGGTTTTCGATTACGGATTGGGACCGGCTCGAATGCTTGCGCGAAAGGCGGCTTCGTTTAGGAAATTCCCGAACCAAGGACTGGAGCGGGTATGATTCGTCTTATTGGCTATTTTTTCGGCATCGGCACGACGCTGGCCCTTCTGGTCGCGGCGGGCGTTGCGATCTACATTGGCCATTTGTCGAAGGATCTGCCCGACTACGAGGTGCTGGCCAAATACGAGCCGCCGGTGACCACCCGCATCCATTCGTCGGATGGTGCGCTGATGGCCGAATATGCCCGCGAACGGCGCCTGTATCTGCCCATCCAGGCCATACCGGATCGCGTCAAGGCGGCCTTCCTGTCCGCGGAAGACAAGAACTTCTACAATCATCCCGGCATCGACGTGACCGGTCTCGGCCGGGCCATCATCGTCAACCTGCAGAATTTCGGCTCCGGCAGGCGCCAGGTCGGCGCCTCGACGATCACCCAGCAGGTGGCGAAGAACTTCCTGTTGTCCTCGGACCAGACCTACGAGCGCAAGATCAAGGAGATGATCCTCGCCTTCCGCATCGAGCAGGCCTATCCCAAGGACCGTATTCTCGAACTCTACCTGAACGAAATCTTCTTCGGCTTCGGCGCCTACGGCGTCGCCGGTGCGGCGCTGACCTATTTCGACAAGTCGGTCAACGAGCTCAGCGTGGCCGAGGCCGCCTATCTGGCATCCCTGCCGAAGGGTCCGAACAATTATCACCCCTTCAAGCATACCGATCGCGCGCTGGAGCGCCGCAACTGGGTCATCGACCAGATGGTCGAGAATGGCTATGTCACGCGTGAGGAAGGTGCCAAGGCCAAGGCCGAGCCGCTGGGCGTGACGCCGCGCCGGAACGGCAACTATCTGTTTGCCGGCGAGTACTTCACCGAAGAGGTGCGCCGCCAGATCATTGCCCGTTACGGCGAGAATGCGCTCTACGAGGGCGGCCTTTCCGTCCGCACCACCCTTGATCCGAAGATCCAGCTCATTGCCCGCAAGTCGATGCAGAACGGGTTGATGAAATATGACACCCTGCGCGGTTATCGCGGGCCGGTGACGTCAATCGACGTGTCCGGCGACTGGGGCGTGCCGCTGGGCAGCGTCAAGGGGCTGGAGGATGTTCCGGAATGGTCGCTCGCCGTCGTGCTCGACAGTTCGGCGACCGGTCTGTCGATCGGCCTTCAGCCAGCGCGCCAGGCGTCGGGCGAGATCGCCAAGGAACGCGTCGAAGGCACCGTCAGCAAGGAGGACATGGGTTTTGCCATGCGCCATGTGGTCGACGGCAAGACCGTCAAGGCCAAGTCGCCGGCAGAGGTGTTGAAACCGGGCGACGTCATCTTCGTGCAGAAGAACGATGGCTCCGATAGCGCCTACAGCCTGCGCCAGGTCCCCGAAGTGGAAGGCGGCCTGATCGCCATGGATCCGCATACCGGCCGGGTGCTGGCCATGGTCGGCGGCTTCTCCTACGCTCAGTCCGAATTCAACCGCGCGACGCAAGCCATGCGCCAGCCGGGCTCCTCCTTCAAGCCGATCGTCTATTCGGCGGCTCTCGACAATGGCTATACGCCGGCCTCGGTGATCATGGACGGACCGATCACCATCCAGAGCGGCAACACGACCTGGACGCCGAAGAACTACGACGGCACCGTCGCGGGCCCGGCGACCCTGCGCTCCGGCATCGAGAAGTCGCGCAACCTCATGACGGTGCGGCTTGCCAATGACATGGGCATGAAGCTGGTCGTCGAATATGCCGAGCGCTTTGGTGTCTACGACCATCTGGCCCCCTATCTGCCGATGGCGCTAGGCTCCGGCGAAACGACCGTGATGCGTATGGTGTCGGCCTATTCGATCATGGCCAATGGCGGCAAGTCGATCAAACCGTCGCTCATCGACCGCATCCAGGACCGCTACGGCAAGACGGTGTTCAAGCAGGACGAACGTGGCTGCCAGGGGTGCAATGCGACCGAATGGCAGAACCAGCCCGAGCCGGAACTGGTCGACAACTCCGAGCAGGTGCTCGATCCGATGACCGCCTACCAGATCACCTCGATGATGGAAGGCGTCGTGCAGCGTGGCACCGGCGCCACCATCGGCGAACTCGGCCGCCACATCGCCGGCAAGACCGGAACGACCAACGACGAGAAGGACGCCTGGTTCATCGGTTACACGCCCAATCTCGTCGTCGGTCTCTACATGGGCTACGACACGCCGCGCGGCCTTGGTCATGGCGCCACCGGCGGTGGTCTTGCAGCACCTATCTTCAAGGACTTCATGCGGGTGGCGCTGGATGGCACGCCCAATGTCGACTTCAAGGTTCCGGACGGCATGAGTCTGGTCGCCATCAATCGCAAGACCGGCATGCGCGCCGCAGCGGGTGATCCCGGCACCATCACGGAAGCCTTCAAGCCGGGTACCGGTCCTGCTGACAGCTATTGGGTGATCGGCATGGGCGCCGACGGCTCAAATGCCACAGGTGGCGCGCTGTCGCCACAGGCCAATCAAGCCATCCAGTCCGGCGGCGGCGGCCTCTACTGACGACTTTCATGGGCGGGTGGGCTGGCCTTGCGCCAGCCCATTTTGCTTTACAGCCGGCGGCGGCCTCCCTATGTATCGCGCCGACCGATTTCAGCAAACACAGGACAGAACAGCCAGCCATGCGCGCGGAAACGCAGAATATTGTCGACGAGATCAGGCAGGCGATCACCCTGCTGAGGAGGCATCTTTGACTGGGATCAGGCCATAAAACGGCTTGAATACCTCAATGTGCGCGCCGAGGACGCCAGTCTCTGGAACGAACCGCTGGAAGCGCAGAAACTGATGCGCGAACGTCAGAGCCTCGAAGAAGGCATCGCCTCGGTGAGAGGGCTGACGCAGGCGCTGGAAGACAATATCGGCCTGATCGAACTCGGCGAGGAAGAGGGCGACGAGGGCGTGATCGCCGAAGCCGAAGCCGCGCTCCGTTCGATGCAGGGCGAAGCGAAGGCCCGCCAGGTTGAGACGCTGCTGTCGGGTGAAGCCGACGCCAACGACACTTATCTCGAAATCCATGCCGGCGCCGGCGGCACCGAAAGCCAGGATTGGGCGTCGATGCTGCTGCGCATGTACACGCGCTGGGCCGAGCGGCGCCGCTTCAAGGTCGAGGTCCTGGAGGTGCATGACGGCGAAGAGGCCGGCATCAAGTCCGCCACGTTGATGATCAAGGGCCACAACGCCTATGGCTGGATGAAGACCGAATCCGGTGTGCATCGGTTAGTGCGTATTTCGCCCTATGACAGCAACGCACGTCGGCATACGTCCTTCGCCAGCGTCTGGGTCTATCCGGTCATCGACGACACGATCGAGATCGACGTTTCCGAATCCGATGTTCGCATTGATACCTATCGCTCGTCCGGCTCCGGCGGCCAGCACGTCAACACCACCGACTCCGCGGTGCGCATCACCCACCTTGCGACCGGCATCGCTGTCGCCTGCCAGGCCGAACGTTCGCAACATAAGAACAAGGCCAAGGCCTGGGAAATGCTGCGCTCGCGTCTCTATGAGGAGGAGCTGAAGAAGCGCGAGGCGGTTGCAAACGCCACCGAAGCCTCGAAGAGTGATATTGGCTGGGGTCACCAGATACGCTCCTATGTGCTGCAGCCCTATCAGTTGGTGAAGGATCTTCGCACCGGCGTCGAGAGCACCAGCCCGTCGAGCGTGCTCGATGGCGACCTCGACGATTTCATGGAGGCCTCATTGTCGCAGCGCATCGAAGGCGGTGCCGGCGAAGCAGTGGCGGACCTGGACTAAGGGTATGCTCATATTCAGGTGAGGCCGGCCTGCAAACGGCGGCTCATGCGCTGCCGGTGCTGATGGACCCGAACCCTGCGCCCCAGGACGAGGAGAGAATGCCGACGGCCTGCCTCAATATCAAGAGCATGTGATCGCCAACCAGCCATAGGCTGGAACCACACGGCACCGATCCCGTTTATTCGACACCTGTTTGCCGGGAAGTTGATTTCAGCGGTCGGTAGCGGATGATTGGTTGGCATGCGCCGCGGTACTCGTGAACGCAGCAATTTCTTGCGCCGACTCACATTTGCGCTCACCATCACGGCATTGAGGGGAGACAAAAAGCATTTATGGCCGGGCGCGGCATATCTGCAAGCTGACGATCTGGCCGCTGGGAAGACACGTTCCGGGAACGGGCAAGCGAACTGCTTGATGCTCGTTTGAAAGGAACGCTTCCATGTCTGCTGCCACTTCCAGATCGGCCCATGCCGCTGAACCGGCCGGCCGACTCTTGTTTTCCCTGTTCGCAATTGCCGCAATCGCAATGCTGACGGCACCTGCCTTTGCGCATGACGCCACACCGACAGCGGCAAAGCCACTAGGCTGGAGTTACCCATTCGCATGCTGCGCCAACTATGATTGTCGTACGGCTCATACTGGCGAAGTGTTGGAAAAACCCGAGGGCTATGTCATCGCCGGCACGGGTGAGGTTGTTCCCATGAGCGACAAGCGCGTCAAGGACAGCCCTGACGGTGAGTTCCACTGGTGCGCGCATCAGGCCGGTCTCGACGCCGGCAAGACAATCTGCCTGTTCGTGCCGCCTCGCTCTTATTGACGACACGACATCCGCGGCCGCGTGTAATGGGGCAGGCTACTGACTTGCCGGAGCTTGTCTATGCCTGGGCAGCCCGGGCATTCGTGGTTCGGTGGACGCATGATGACAGACGGTTGTCAGGAGCACTTCTTTATGCTGCCTTTGCCCCATAGGTGGCGGGCAATGGAGAGGAATTCGTCGATGACCATCAAGGGAAGCTGTCATTGCAAGGCGACGACGTTTGAGGTTTCGCAGGCACCGCAGACTGTGACGCAATGCACCTGTTCGTTCTGCTCGAAACGCGGCTCGCTCTGGGCCTACTACATTCCATCGCAATTCAAGCTCACCAGCCCGATGGAGAACGTTTCTTTCTACCGATGGGGGTCGAAAACGGTAAATCATGGGTTTTGCGCTACCTGCGGCTGCGGCACCTTCACGGAAACGCCGGACTGGTCGACGGGCGAGCCTAATTTCGAGAATCCCAAGATCAGCGTCAATTCGCGGTTGTTCGATGATTTCGATCTGGACAAGGTCGAAGTGGTGGTCATCGATGGCAAGAATCTCTGGTAGCCTAATTCAGGCCACCCCGGCGTGGCGATGCGGCGCCGTCGCCGGGGTGTGATCCCCGGAAAAGCCGTGGGCGGCGTTTTTGCCGTTCCGTTTTTCGCCGCAATTCATGGTACAAGTCGCCGGAAGGGCTGATTTGGCGCCACCGCAAGGCGTGACTTGGAGAGGGACCATCCTATGAAAAAGACTGTGCTCGTCGTCGTGGCGACGGCTGTGCTCATGAGTGCCTGCACCACCACTGATCCGTATACAGGCGACCAGAAGATTTCCAACACCGCTGCCGGTGCTGGCCTTGGCGCCCTGGCGGGTGCCAGCCTTGGCCTGCTTGCCGGCGGCAATGACCGCCGCAACGCGCTGATCGGCGCGGGCATCGGTGCGCTTGCCGGTGGTGCCATCGGCGCCACAATGGACCAGAACGAAGCCGAACTGCGCCGGCAACTCGAGGGTACCGGCGTCAGCGTCACCCGTAGCGGCGACCAGATCATCCTCAACATGCCCTCCGATATCACCTTCAATACGGATCAGGACGCAGTGAAGCCCGGCTTCTACCAGGTGCTGAATTCGGTCGCGCTGGTGCTGAAGAAGTTCAAGCAGACCACGGTCGATGTGTTCGGCCACACCGATTCGACTGGTGGGGATCAGCACAATTTCGACCTGTCCCAGCGCCGCGCCCTGGCGGTCGCCAACTATTTGTACGGCCAGGGCGTCGATCAGCGCCGCTTCGCCGTCACCGGTTTCGGCAAGACGCGTCCGGTCGCATCGAACGCTACGGCCGAAGGGCGCGCTCAGAACCGCCGCGTCGAAATCCAGCTGTCGCCGCTTACCTGATCTGTTCGGCGAGGAATGCGAAGCGGCCCCGCGTTGGGGCCGTTTTTGTTTGGGCTGTTAAGGGCGCTCTTCGGATCAGCGCCAGAACATTAGTTTATGCTAAATAAAAACTTTCCCGCAACCACGGAAAGGAATAGCGTAATTGCCGTTCCGTAGGGGATGAGGCGGTGCAACTGGCCGCGCACTCAGCATTTTTTTCCGCCTCGGGTCTTGCACGGCCAGATGAGAAAATCTGGGAGGAATGCATGCCAAGAACAGCCAGTCTTGGGCGCTGCGGCGTCCTTGCTTTAACAGGCCTGATGAGCGCATGGTTGGGCGTCGCTACGGCGCGGGCCGAGGACGCCAACAAGGCCGACATCGATGCCTTGAAAAAGTCGCTCGCCAAATATGAAGACTACACCGCAGCCGTCCGCGACCTTTATCTGTCGACAGTCGGCTGCGTCTACTACAGCGGCGAAAAGATAGCGGGTGCGATGGATTACCCGAAAGGCGCCATGGGTATCCATTTCGTCAACGTCCCGAGTGTCGGCCAAAAACTCGACCCGATGCACCCCAATGTGCTCATTTACGAACCGACCAAGAAGGGTTTGCGCCTGGTGGGTGCGGAATGGCTGGTGCCTCTGACGCCAGACATCAAGGAACCTCCGAAGCTTTTCGGCCAAACCTTCATGGGACCGATGGAGGGGCACTATCCGCTCATCCCGCGGGAGTTTGTGCACTATGATCTTCACGCCTGGCTGACGGACAACCCGAACGGGATGTTCAGTCCGACGAACCCGAACGTGAAATGCAGTAAGGCCGAATTTCCGATGCTGGAGAAGCCGACCAAGATGATGCCTGGACCGATGTAACGGGCGAGCCAGGCTGGCTAGAGCATGTCGCCCAAACCTCGGTTATGGGACAACGACATGCATGACACAAAGACCTAAAGCGGGTCGCCTGGATCCGTTCGGACGCGACACGCTTTAGGGCGTGAATTCATAAACGGGCATGGTTGGATCAACATGTCTGCTTCCGAGGCGAAAGCGGCCATTCTCGGCTAGCCGTGTCACCACCAGCAAGCTCTTGTTCTAGATCAACCCGTCATGGAACTCTCTTCAGGGAGGATACAATGATCAAGCGAGGACGCATGTGGGTGACAAGAGCTTCATGCGTCCTTTGCCTTTTTACACTGCCCGCCCACGCGAGCAACTTAGGTGATCTTGTCAGGAATGGCGACGTCGCGGCGGTGGCTTCCGCCTTGGACAAAGGCGCCGCTGTCAACGAAATTGACGGCGTTACGGCGCTCTACATCGCCTGCGAAGGCGGAAATGTCGAGTTAGCCAAACTTCTGATCAATCGTGGCGCGGACGTCAACCTGCCCGTCAGCTGGCAAAGAACGCCACTCTACGCCGCCAACAAGGCTGGGCACGCCGAGATCGTGAAGCTGTTGCTCGACAATGGGGCCGATCCAAATCAGGTGGCGAAAGCGCAGACGCCGCTGCACGTGGCTGCCGAAAATGGCTGCCTTCAATGCGTCATTCATCTTGTGGACGCCGGGGCAGAGGTCAACGCACTGACATCGAATGGAAATCCGCCCATACATTTGGCTAAGCTCAGGGGTCACGATGACATCGTGGCCTACTTGCGCAGTCATGGCGCCGGACGACCGGCCGTTGCGCCGATTTCGGCTCGACTTGCATCGGCAAGCGCTGAATCAGGCAAGGAAATTTTCGACGGAACGTGCGGGGCTTGTCATCTTGCATCGCCGAACCTTAAGATTCCCAAACGGGTTAATCTGTGGGGCGTCGTAGGGCGGCCGAAGGCCTCACAAAGCGATGTCCCGTATTCGTCAGCTATAAAGGAAGCCGGCGGCACTTGGACCTTTGAGGACCTCAATTCTTTTATCTCAAATCCGGCATTCGCTTTGCCCGGAACAGATATGATTTTCCCGGGTCTGCAGGACGAGAAGCAGCGAGCTGACCTCATCGCTTACCTGCGGACCTTGAGTGACACACCGCTGCCGCTTCCCGACAATTGATTGCTGCTGTCTGGCGAGCACTGCAATCCGCAACCAGCGATCGGAGCCGTCAGGCATCCTGCGCGTGAGCGCACCAGTTCTGTTCGGTCCGGATTTCCTCGTACGGGTCATCGCGGATTACATGCGGACCTATCCTCGGGTCGAGGTTGACCTCCAGCTTTCCGATGGATTTGTCGATCTCGGTGCCGATCTGGCGATACGAATCGGCAAATTGCCGATTCCAGCGCAAACGGCTGCTTTTGCGCGTCCAAGAGGACGCGCAGCGCTGTCGTATCAGACCTTGGCGACGATCTTCATGAAGGCTGGCATGTCATCGCCGAAGCCGACGGTGGAGTCGTTGTCTTCCTGGTGGCGTTGGCGGGCAGGGCGGTTGCTGTCGCGCTGCGGCCTGGTGTCGCCGCGTTCCGGTGCGCGCTGCTCGTTGCGATCGGATGATTTGCGCTCGGTGTTTTCCGACCGGATCGCGTCCTTGCGCGAGCGGCGTTCGCCGATGTCGGCGACCGCGCCCTCGGCCACATCGGGCTGATCCTCGCGGACCGTTTCCGGTGCCGGTTCTTCACTGTGCCTGGCGTGGCGTTCGCGTGGTTTGCGGTCGCCCCTGTCCTTGCGTTCGTCGTCCTTGCGGCCGGCACGGCGCGGCGCGCCTTTGCCGCGGCGCGGAGCATCGTCCTCGCCTTCGCTGGCGACCACTGTCGACAGGTCGCCATCATGCCACTCGATCTTGTTGCCGATCAGCCGCTCGATGGCGTCGATGTACTTGGTGTCCGACTTGGTCGCGATGGTGAAGGATTTTCCAGAGCGCCCGGCGCGTCCGGTGCGGCCGATGCGGTGAACGTAGTCCTCGGCATGGATCGGCACGTCGTAATTGAAGACGTGGCTGACATCGGGGATGTCGAGACCGCGCGCGGCGACGTCGGAGGCGACCAGGTAGCGCAGCTTGCCATCGCGGAAATTAGCCAGCATCTGCATGCGCGCGCGCTGGTCCATGTCGCCATGCAGCGCGCCGGCGTCGAAATCATACTTCAGCAGCGAGCGGAACAGTTCCGACACTTCCACCTTGCGGTTGCAAAAGATGATGGCGTTCTTCAGTTCCGCATCCTCTGCCTTGATCAAATTGCGCAAGGTCTCGCGCTTGTCCCATGGCTTGGAGCCGGACTTGACCAGGCGCTGGATGATGTTGGTCGCTGCGGACGCGGCCTTCGAAACCTCGACGCGCACCGGCGCGTGCAGGAATTTTTCGGTGAGTTTGGTGATCTCCGGCGGCATCGTCGCCGAGAAGAACAGCGTCTGCCTGGTGAACGGGATCATCTCGCAAATGCGCTCGATGTCGGGGATGAAGCCCATGTCGAGCATGCGGTCCGCTTCGTCGATAACAAGGATCTCGACGCCATTGAGCAACAGCTTGCCACGCTCACGGTGATCGAGCAGGCGGCCGGGCGTCGCGATCAGCACGTCGGCGCCGCGCTCCAGCTTCTTGTCCTGTTCGTCGAACGACACGCCGCCAATCAAGAGCGCAATGTTGAGCTTGTGGTTCTTGCCGTATTTGACGAAGTTTTCCTCGACCTGCGCGGCAAGCTCACGTGTCGGCTCGAGAATGAGCGTGCGCGGCATGCGGGCACGGGCGCGGCCCTTTTCCAGTCTTGTGAGCATCGGCAGCACGAAGGATGCCGTCTTGCCGGTGCCGGTCTGGGCAATGCCCAGCACGTCCTTGCCGAGAAGCGCGTGCGGAATGGCACCAGACTGTATCGGCGTCGGCTGCGTGTAGCCGGCGTCGGTGACTGCGGAAAGAACCTTCGGCGACAGGCCTAGGTCTGAAAAGGTCAACGCTTCTGGAGCGGTCGTGGTGTCTGAGGACAATTGTTGCTGTCTTTGGCTGGTTCGGGGAAGCGCAACGGCGTCTAACGGCGTCTATCGCGGCAAGCGCCACGCGCCTGCAAGATTGGTATTGCAATTAGGAGCAAGCCCTCGATTTGTCAACAGAAACGGCCGTGATTGGCGCGATTGTGAAGTTGTAACCTTAATCGGGATGCTTAATCGAGGTGTCGGTCGCGGCGCCGGCTCAATAGCGGAACTGTTCGGCGAGAATGCGTTCGTTCCAGGAATGGTTGGGATCAAACAGCAACGTCGCCGTCGCAGTGGGCGATTCCCTGACCGTGACCGAGGTCACCGCCTTGACTTCCGTATGGTCGGCGGCGGCGTTCACAGGCCGCTTTTCCGGCTCGAGAATGTCGAAGCGCACGGTCGCCTTGTTGGAGAGCAGCGCGCCGCGCCAGCGGCGCGGGCGAAACGGGCTGACCGGGGTCAGCGCCAGCAGGGGCGCGTCGAGCGGCAGGATCGGCCCGTGCGCGGAAAGATTGTAGGCGGTGGACCCGGCCGGCGTCGCGATCATCACACCGTCGCAGCTCAGTTCCTCGAGCCGTATTTGCTCGTCGACGGTGATGCGGATTTTGGCCGTCTGATAGGATTGCCGCCACAGCGCGACTTCGTTGATCGCCAGCGCCGAAAGCGTTTCGCCTGCCGAGGTCTCGGCCAGCATCTCCAGCGGGCGGATCGTTTCTGCGACCGCGGCCGCGATCCGCTCGGTGAGCCCGCCGGACCGGTACTCGTTCATCAGGAAACCGATGGTGCCACGGTTCATGCCGTAGACCTTCTTGCCGGTCCCCATCGTCTCGCGCAGCGTCTGCAGCAGGAAGCCGTCACCGCCAAGCGCGACGACGATCTCGGCATCCTCGACGGAGGACTGGCCATAGCGCGCCGACAGGCCTTCCAGCGCCGTCTTGGCGTCGGCGGTGTCGGACGAGACGAAGGCGATGCGGCTGGCGGTTTTGCTCATGGTTCCCCGACGACGACCGGTTGGCAGCACGCTGTTGCTGGGCCGCGCCAGCGCCGGGGTAGCATGGGCGGGCCAGGTCTGCAAAGAGAGGCATTATCCCGGATGCCGTGGCTATCCTGGATGCCATGGCTATCCCGGATGCCGTGGCTATCCCGGATGGCAAGGCGACGGCAGAACGGCGGGTTGCGGACGTGCCGTTCGCGCGTCATGTCAGAGGCTGCGCGAATGTGATGGTTAAGACCGGGCTTAAGCTCTCGTAAAGCCGGACCCGTCATGTTAGCCGGGCATCGGATGGGTGGCGTGGGGCTAGCCAGTCGAGGCCGTCATATTGCCGGCAACACGCCTGATCATCGTCTTTCTGATGCTGGGAAGCTTCGCGCTGCTCTTTGCCGAACTGGTGCGCCAGTCCGAAGAGACGAGCTTCCGGCCTCAACCCACGGCGTCGCGCTGTGGTGATGCCGCCGGGGCGCCATGCCCACAAAGGGCGCTGTAGTCACGAAGTTCTCCTCAGCAGATCCGGTCGGCCGCCGCGTCGATAGCGTGCGCCAAAGCTGCTGCGCAAACCGGCTACCAAGAAGGTATTGAGTGGTGTTCGAGTGGTTTCGCCAACGGATCGTCAGCCGGCGCTGATCGCCGAAATCACGCTCAACTCAGCTATGAACGCTGCCGCAGATGGCAGCCGGCTTGCCGCTTCTGCGCCAAGTACTCGTCGACAAGCTGGCGATAGCGCACTTTTCCGAAGCTCGGGAAATGGCCGCCATGCACGACCGAGACGTCGAGGTCGCGCAGGCGCAGCAAGGTGGCGACATAGTCATCGACCACGGAGTGGTAGACATCGTCGATCAGCGGGCCGTCATAGATGATGTCTCCGGACAACAGGATGCCCGTCCTGTTTTCGTAGAGCGCGATGCCGCCGGGCGAGTGGCCGGGCGTATGGATCACCTCGAAGGCGCGGTCGCCGAGATCGACGACATCGCCATGTGCGAGCAGACGACCGGCGGGTGCGGGTAGAATGCCGTAGCGTGCCGTGTCCCAGCCTTGCGGCATGCCCTCGAACATCTCGTCCGTCGCGTAGGTGCTGGCGGCGGTCCATTCGTTGCGCGGATCGGCGAGGATTTGAGCCTCGGCTGCATGCACCCAGCGATCGGGAAATTCATGGTGGCAGCCGATGTGATCGAAATGCGTGTGGCTGGCGACGCAGGTCAGTTGTCGCTCGCTCACGAGCGGCACATGACGCCTGAGGCTGAAATGGCCAAGCCCGGTATCGAACAGGAGATCGCGGTCGCGGCCGCGCACATGCCACATGTTGCAGCGGAAGAATGGCTTGATCCACGGCTCGTGGATCAGCGTCACGCCATCGCCCATGCGGATGGTCTCGTACCAGTCTGGAGCGTCGATGAGCGGAAGCGTGCCCATGTTCAATCCGTCAAAAGGATGATCGCGCCGATATCGCACGAAATCGCGACCGTGTCGCCAGGCTGGACGGTGGAGGTAGGCGGCAGCCTGGCGATGAAGTGTAGCGACGGATCTTCGACGGAAACGGCGAGCACGCGCTTGAAGCTGCCCTGGAAGACGATGTCGCTCACCTCGGCCGTGCCAAGCCCGACATCGCCGCTGGCCACGCCGAAGACGAGATGCTCCGGCCGTATGGCGAGCCCGACGGCCGAGCCGACCGGCAACGCGCCGGGCAGTGAAATCGGCCCGACGGGCGTCGCGACCGTGCTGGTCCTGTCCTTGGCCTCCGCAACCTTGCCGGCGAGGATCGTGCTTTCGCCCATGAAGGTCGCGGAGAAGCGCGTCGCCGGCCGCGCATAGACGCGCTCGGGCGGGCCTTCGTCCTCGATGCGCCCGTCATTCATCACCACGCAATGGTCGGCCAGCGCCATCGCTTCTTCCTGGTCGTGGGTGACATGAATGAAGGCTGTGCCGACGCGCTTCTGGATTGCCTTCAACTCGTCCTGCATTTGCCGGCGCAGTTTGAGGTCGAGCGCGCCGAGCGGCTCGTCGAGCAAAAGCACCGCCGGTTCGATCACCAGCGCCCGCGCCAGAGCCACGCGCTGCCGCTGGCCGCCGGAGAGCTGATGCGGCTTCTTGTCGAAAGCGGAGGCCAGCCCAACCAGCGCCAGCGCCTCGCGTGCCTTTGCAGCCCGGGTCGCGCCGTCGACGCCCTGCATGCGCAGCCCAAAACCGACATTGCCGCCGACGCTCATATGCGGGAACAGCGCGTAGTCCTGGAACACCGTCGTCGTCGGGCGCTTGGCCGGCGGCACCGAGGTGCAGTCCTCGCCGCGGATGAACACTTTGCCTTCGCTGGGCGTGACGAAGCCGCCCAGAATGGACAGCAGCGTCGTCTTGCCGGAGCCTGAGGGTCCGAGCAGGATCGTGTAGCTGCCCGGCTCGATCTTGAGCGAGACATTCTTCAGCACGATTTGCTGGCCAAAGCGATGCGATACGGAACTTATGTCGACCAGGGGTGCAGTCATGCTCTTCTCCTGCGCAGCAATGTCAGTTCGAACAGCACGACCAGCACGATCGAGACGGCGAAGACCAGCGAGCCGACGGCATTGGTTTTCGGGTTGAGGCCGGAGCGCAGCAGGTTCCAGATTTCCACCGGCAAGGTCGTGTCGAAACGGGTCAAAAGGAAAGAGATGACGAACTCGTCCCACGAGAAGGTCATCGACAGGAAGAAGCCGGCGAAGATTGCCGGCGCCATGACCGGCACGGTGATCAACAGCAGCACTTTCCATTCCGGCGCGCCGAGATCGCGCGCGGCGCGTTCGATGTTGATCTGGTGGTCGCCCATCTGGCTGTAGATGATGGCAAAGCACAGCGGCAGGTTGATCACGACATGGCCGATGCCGGCGGCGAGCAGCGATTTCGGCACCCCGGCCCAGTTGAACAGCACCAGCAGTCCCATGCCGATGATGAGGTAGCTGACGGTCAGTGGCAGCGTGATCAGCCCGCGCAGCAGACCGGAGCCGGGCAGGACGAAACGGGCAAAGCCCCAGGCGGAGAGGAAGCCGAGCGTGACGGCCGCAAACGACGAGATGGACGCCACCAGCAGCGAATTGACCAGCGCCGAGGTCAGCCGCGGGTCGGAGAGAACCGCATCGTACCAGCGCAGCGACGGGCCGGTGAAGGGCGGGATCGGAAACGACGTCGCCTGCAACGAAAACAGCACCAGCACGATCACCGGCAGGAAGATGAAGCCGTAGATCAGGACGGCGTAGAGCCACGAGGCGATGCGGACGATCCTGGCCATCTCAGGCTCGCTCGATCTTCAGCCAGCGCGCGCAGCCGAGATAGGCAATGGTGACCACCGCCATCAGGATGATCGACAGCGCCGAGGCCAGCGGAAAGTCACCGCGCCGGCCGATCTGCATCATCACCAGCTGCGGCATCAGGAGTTCGTTGTTGCCGCCCAGGATCTGCGGCGTGATGTAGTCGCCGATACACAGCACGAAAGTGAGGAAGGCGCCGACCATGATGCCGGGCAAAGTCAGCGGCAGGACGACATGCAGGAAGGTGCGCACCGGCCCGGCGCCGAGATCGGCGGCGGCCTTGCGGTAGCTCGGGCTGAGCTGCTTGAGGTTGGCGAAGATCGTCAGCGTCAAAAGCATGATGAAGAAATGCACGAAGCCGGTGACGGTGGCGAACCGTGTATTGGCGAGTTGCAGCGGCTCGCTGAACAGGCCGGTGCCGGTCAGCGCCCGGTTGACCACGCCGTTCTGTGCCAGCACCAGCAGCCAGGAATAGGAGCGCACGACATAGGAGGTCCAGAACGGCAGCACGGCCAGCATCAGCGCCAGCCGTTGCCAGCGTTCCGGCACCTGTTCCGCCAGGATCCAGGCAAACGGGTAGGCGAGCAGCACGGAGACGACGGTGACGATCGCCGTCACCTCAAGCGAGTTCACCATCGCTTGCCAGTAGGAGGGGTTGGTGAAGAACTGGCTGTAGTTGGACGCCGTGAAGCCGCCGCCCTCATGCGCCGTCAGGCTGGACAGCCCCATGGCGATGAAGGGCAGCACGAAGAACAAAAGCGTCCAGCTGAGCGCTGGCGTCACCAGCGCCCAGGGCAAGGCACGCCCGTTGCTTCCAATTGACTTCATCAGCCGCAATCGCTCATTTTGCCTGCAGTATTTCGGTCCACATATCCTGCATCTTCTTGTCGAGATCGGCGTTCGGCGCCGGATAGGACTGGGCGCGGGCGAGGAAGCCCGGCTGCTCGTCGAAACGCAGGATCTTTTTCTGCTCGTCGGTCAGCGTCGCCTTGGTGTTCGCCGGCATGCCCCAGTAGCAGGACGAGGTGGCAAGCCGCGCCTGGCCTTCCGGGCTCATGATGTACTGGATGAATTTCAGCGCCATGTCCTTATTTTTGGAATCCTTGAACATGGCCAGCGACTGCGACCACAGAACTGCACCTTCTCTGGGAATAGAGAAGTCCAGCGCCGGGTTTTCCTTGGCCAGCCCCGCCGTCACCCATTCGCCGCCACCAACAAGTATGTCGACCTCGCCGGTCGCCAGCGCCGTCTGGCTGGCGGTCACTTCGCCGACCAGCTTGGCGTTCGCCTTCATCTTGAGAAGCTCATCCTTGAGGGCGGGCAGGTCGGCTTCGGTCAGCTCGGCCGTCTTCTTGCCGATGGCCAGCGCGGCCATGCCGATGACCGGCAGATAGTAGTCGTAGATGGCGACCTTGCCCTTGTACTTGTCGCCGGTCAGCGCAGCCATCGACTGCATGTCGGCCGGGTCGACCTTGGTCTTGTTGTAGCCGATCGTGTTGTAGCCGAACTTTTCAGTGATGCCGTAGCGCTTGCCGCCGACCACGGTGGAGCCGTCCATCTTCACCTGCGGGAACAGGTCAGCCAGTGGCAGTCTGTCTTCCGGCAGCGGCTCGAACAGGCCCTTCTCGACACCGCGCGGCACGTCGATGCTGTCGATCACCATCACGTCCCAGTCGCCCGGCTGCGACTGCTCGACGATGGCGAGCCCAGCGCCGGTGCCCTCGAATTCCTTGACGTTGACCTTGACGCCATTGGCCTCCTCGAACGGCTGCAGCAGCGCCGGATCGGCATGATCGCACCAGATCAGCGCATTGAGGTCGGCGGCCTGGGCAGCGCTGCCTGCTCCAAGCAGCAGCGCGGTGGCGGCACACGCCGCATGCAGACGGCTCCTCAGAACAGAAAGCGGATTCCTGGATGCAGGTTTATCGGACATCGAGTGTTCTCCCTTGCCTTTGTGGCTTCTTGCAAAAAATTGAACCAATTCTAAAATTGAGTCAATTCTGTTTTTATGGCAAGAGGCTAAGATGAGCGGATTGCGGGCAAGGCAAAAGGCGGATCGGCACCGCCGCATCATCGAGGCGGCCGCGGAGCTTTTCCGCGACGCCGGTTATGAGGGTGCCAAGATCGAGGCTATCGCTGCCCAGGCCGAAGTCTCGATCGGCACCATCTACAATTACTATCAGAACAAGGGCGACATCCTCGGCGCCATCGTCTCGCTGGAGGTCAACGAGGTGCTCAATGCCGGGCAGGGCGTCGTCGCCAGGCCGCCGGCCAATGTCGGCGATGCGCTGGACACGCTGGTCGGCATCTATATCGAGCACTCGCTGCACTATCTCAGCAAGGAGATGTGGCGGCAGGCGATGGCGATCTCGACGCAACTGCCCGACAGCCCGTTCGGCCAGGCCTACACCGCGCTTGACCGCGCGCTGACCGAACAGATCCGCGCGCTGATCGCCCGGCTGCAGGCGCTCGGCCTTGTGCGGCAGGACATCGACGGGGCGGCGCTCGGCGAATTGATCTTCAACAACATGAACATGATGTTCATCGAGTTCGTTAAACGCGACAAGGCGAAGATCCCGGAACTGCGCGCGGCGATACGCAGGCAGAACCGGATACTGGTGGCGGCGATCGGGGTGTGATTGTCAAGAACGGGCGGCAGTATCGATCGTTGGAAGGCGACGGTGCCCAGCCCTCTTGAGTCGAACCTGAAGTGCAACCCATAGCGGCATCTCTAGGGGAGGGATCTTTGCAGTCCGATCCGCCAATAAGCCTTCACAGAATCCGGCGTAGCTCGTCGGACCTCACGCCCGCGCTTCGTAGTGCCGTGTGCGATCGCATCGGCGATCAAATGACGTACACGTCGTGGAAGGTCAGGACCGCCCCGGCCTGTAGGTGGGCGATTTCCACCTGAGCGGCCGATTTCGAGCCATCGGGGTCATAGTACAGAATGCCTGTGGTCTGGTTGTAGAGCAGGTAATCGTTATGGCTGGTGGCGTGCTGGCGCAACTCGAAATAGGACGAGTTCACCTGCGTCGGGCTGGACAACGATCCGGGGCCGAGGCTGGTGAAGACGGCGTTGTCGAGATAGAGCGCGTCGTCCGCTGCGTGGAAGTCGGGGAGCGTAGCGACATTGTCCGGGCCAAAGGCCGTGTCAAACACGAAGGTGTCCTTGCCGGCGCCACCGTTGAGCACGTCGTTGCCACCCCGGCCCCACAGTATGTCGTTGCCAGCCAAAGCATCATAGGTATCGGCCGCGGCAGTGCCGAAAAAAGTGTCGTCCCCGGTAGTTCCCGTGGTCGGGTCGGTAGGCGGGGTCGGCGGTGACGGTGGCTGGTCAGTCCCGTCATGGGCTGCATGCCAGACCGCCTTGGCGTTGGCCCAGTAGTCGCGCGCCGCCTGGCCTTGAAGGACCGTCCAACCGTCGGGCGGCATTGGATAACTGGACGGCAGCGGCGTGTCAGAGAGGTTGAGATAGTAGTTGCCGTGCGACTCGACCGTCTTGTCCCAGGCCCGCTGCAGCCGCTCCATGCCGTTGTGGTTCACGTCGGTGATCGCCACCACACAATCGATAAAGTGCAGGCTGGGCACGATATCGTTAGAGCCTGTCCCCTTGTCGAGTTTAAACGGCGAACCGTGGGTCATCTCGCCTTTGCGAAGGTACTCTCCCATGCCCAGAAGCATGCCATCCATGATGACTGTGTTGTCAGACCCATCAACGTCACCGTCGCCAAGGCTCACTCCGGAAAACACGTGGTCGAACAGGGAATCCTTGATCGTGCCGCCGATGACGTCATCGTCCTCGACCGCGTCGTCGCGGGAGTAGCCGACATAGCTATCTTCGATGACGAAGGTGCCCGTGCCGCCGACACGGATGCCGTCCCAGGGCTGGGTAACCGTCCAATCGTCGATGACAAAGTTGTGGGCTGAATTTATACGGACTGCGGCGGAGTTGACGTAAATGTCCTCCCAGTCGCCGGTTTGTGAGACCGTGCCGTTGATCGTGCCGCCAAATGCCAGGAGGTTGGCGCCGGGGTTGACGACCGCGAAGGGATAGAGGTTGGTGGGGCTTCCCTGATTGGCGACGATCCACGAGGCGTCGGTGGCATCGATGGTGGTGTCGGCGGCCAGGCCGGATACCTTATACTGGGTGTACCCATAGTCGCCGCTTAAGACAATGGTGCTTGCCTCGGCCATGGTTGGCCACCTTTCACACCCGCCCCGCCCTTTCCGCCAAGTGCCTGAAGCCGGAAAGGCCTATGCCTACCAGAGCCCCGTTAGCGGTAGCGTGCAAATCACAAAATGTGTCAAGAAATCGGAGGATGATCGACATCCCTGTCGAACACCTCGCTACGCTATCCGAGCAAGGAGATGTGGCGGCAGGCGATGGCGATCTCGACACAACTGCCCGACAGCCCGTTCGGCCAGGCCTGTACCGGGCCCGATCGCTCGCTCACCGCGCGGATTTGCCCTCTGGTCGCCCGGCCGTAGGCGCTTGGCCTTATGCGGCTGGGATACCGACGGGGCAGCATTCCGCGAACTGATTACGGCAACATGACACGATGTTCATCGCGAAGCGCGACGAGGCAAGGACCACGGAGGTACGCGCCGCGATACACAGGCAGAACCGGCTATTGGTAGCGGCGATCGGGGTGTGAGGAGTCAGGAGCAGACAGGAGAAATCGCCGCTCGGCATAAGACTTGGTTTCAGACGAGGCTCGACTCTTGAGTTGAATTTGAAATCTGGTACAACTTATAGGGGCATAAATAGGGGAGGGGTAAATGGGGGCGTTTTCCATCTGGCATTGGGCGATCATGCTGCTGTTGATCGGCGTGCCTGTTTTCTTTGCTGTTCGATCAGCCACGAAGCCGTCACAGAATCCTGCGGCTCTTGTAGGCATCGGCGGCTGGCTGATGCTGCTGGCGATCGGCCAGGCATTGTCACCGCTGCGCACACTCGCCAACTTGGCTATTTCGGCCGAAGGCTACCAGCAACTCATGGCTCTCCCGAACGGGGTCATGGCGGCCTATGGCGAGCTTGCTCTCAATCTGGCATTTCTGGCGCTTCAGCTGGTCGTGCTCGTTTCGATGCTGCGGCGAAGCCACCGCTTCCCGCGGTTGTTTCTGTTCCAGTGGCTTGCAATTCCGGTCGTATTCATCCTGGACACCATCTGGATCGCGTCAATTCTGGGCGTTCCGGTGAACAAGGTGCTCGCAGGTGATGCGTTGCTGGCAGCCATAGCGTCGTTTGTAGGGACCGGCATCTGGACCGCTTATGTCTATAAGTCAGTGAGGGTGAGGAATACGTTCACGAGGGCGAACGCGTCTGCCCAAATTGCGAGCGCCTCATAAAGATATCGGGGCGGACGGACACCAAGGTCGCGCAGGCGCGTGAGCGTCGCCATGAAGTCGGGGATGTCCGAGTGATAGAAGTCGATCGATCAGCGGGCCGACAGAGATGATGTCGCCTAATAACAGGATACCCGTCCTGTTTTCGCAGAGCTAGATGGAACCGGGCCCGTTCGGCCAAGCCTACGCCGCGCTCGACCGCGCGCTCACCAAGCAGATCCGCGCGCTCATCGCCCGGCTGCAGGCGCTCGGCCTGGTGCGGCATCGACGGGACAGCGCTCGGCGAACTGGTCTTCAACAACATGAACATGATGTTCATTGAGTTTGCGAGGCGCGACGCGGCGAAGATACCGGAACTGCGCGCGGCGATACGGAGGCAGAACCGGATATTGGTGGCGGCGATTGGGGTTTGAAATGGCGGACCTACTAAGCTAGCTGCATCGTTTATGTTGGACCGGCGCTCGCGATCCAGCCGAGATAGAACAAGGCGACGTAGGACAGCGCGACATCCATAAAGTCGACCTCGAGTGCCCGGTGAAGAAGGGCACGAAAGCTCATCAAGCTGCAAAGTTATCGGTGCCTCTTGTGACTGCCAGTAACCAAGTTACCGCCAGTGAACTGGGTGCCACCGGGGTCCAACCACCTTGTCGGCTGTCAATGTTCATTCACCCGTGACAAGTAATGTTGCAGAACCGGACTAGCTCCCTCGGACGAGAAGGCGCCGCTCAGGCCCTGAGCAGCCCCTTCCGCCGCGATGGCAGCCCGTCCCGCCATTGCCTCTTCATATCCGTTGACGGCCTGCCAGCCGTGGCCCGAGGTCAATGCCTCGGCGAGATCAACCGCATCGGCGAGCGCGAGATTCACCCCTTCACCCGAGAAGGGAGACATCAGGTGCGCCGCATCGCCCAGGAGAGTCAGCCCCGAACGACTGGTCCAGCGATGCCCGACAGGCAGCGCATAGAGTGGACGGACCGCGATGAAATCCCCGGTCTCGATGATTTCCTTCAACGCGGGAGCCCATTCGGCGAAGGGCTCACGCAACTCTGCGCGCACCCTTTCGGGCGACACCGCCTGCCAGTTCCGCGCGGTCGCCTCGTCCAGGCGCAGGCCGGCATATCCGCGAATATGGCCGAGCCCGTTTCGCTGGGTGATCAGGACGCGATTGTTGCCGACCGCAAACATCTTGCCACTGCCTGTCAGTGCGTCGATGGCGGGATGCCGTTCCACGTCGAAGCCCAGTTCGACCAATGTCACGCCTTCATAGGCTGGCACGGCATGGCTGAGCAGCGGTCGAACGCGCGACCATGCGCCATCTGCGCCGACCACCACATCGAAGCGCTCGCACCACCTATCGCCGATCAGCGCATGGCCATCGTCGGCAGGCGTGATTTCGAGGACGCGATGTCCCCAGCGCACCGTGCCGGGCGTGAGCGCATCCAGAAGGATCTGACGCAGGATCGTCCGATCGATTTCGGGCCGATCGTCAGCGGGCCCGTTGCGGTCGAACAGCAGGGTGCCGTCAACGTCATAAAGCCGGTCCCCCTGATCCTCGGGGCGGGCCGCAGTGGTGAACTCGGATTCTAGGCCCGCCAGCCGCATCGCGCGTTGGCCAGTTTCGTCATGCAGGTCGAGCGATCCGCCTTGCGGCCGCTCCCCGGCATGCGCATCCCGCTCGAACACGACGGGGGAGAGACCGCCCAATTGCAGCAGTCTCGCCAGCAACAGCCCGCCGGGGCCGCCGCCGATGATCGCGATCCGATCCATTGCCATATCATCAACCTCCATGTACATAGGAGCCTATGTAAATGAACATAGGAGCCTATGCAATGCCCAATACCGATGATGATTGGGAGCCGCTTCGCCATCCTGGCCATTACTTCAGCCGTATCGCACGCGAACTGAGCCGTATCGGCGACGCGCGGCTGCGCGACCTCGGCTTCGCCACGGCGCAGTTGCCCGTACTGGTGGCACTCAAGGATGGAGAACGACTGTCACAGACGGAACTCGCGCGTTGGGCGAAGGTGGAGCAGCCGACCATGGCTCAGATGCTCGCCCGGATGGAGCGCGATGGCATCGTCAAGCGTGAGCCCGATCCGCGCGACGGGCGCTCGAGCCTGATATCGCTGACGGACGAAGCGCTTGCGCGATTGCCGGCTGGCCGCGCGATACTGCGGCAGGGCAATGCCGATATCATGAAAGGTCTGTCGCCGGAGGAGGTTGACACACTCGTGTCGCTGCTCCAGCGCGTCCTCGCGAATATCGAAGCGCTTGAGCAGTGAGCAGAGCTTACCGATCGAATTGCGGTTAGCGGTAACCGACCGAACTGTTCCCGAACGTCGTCGAGGCTCGTGTGGGATGGTGCCCCCGGACGGAATCGAACCGCCGACCTTCGGTTTACAAAACCGCTGCTCTACCAGCTGAGCTACAAGGGCACGGCGCTCCGGTTAACATATTTGTTGCGCCAGTAAAGACAAAACTCCGTTTGCCCGGCATGTGATGTGGGCCGTCGGGGAGGGCATCGTGAAAACCGCCGGATTGTTTCCTACATATGGAAACGTTGCAATCGCTTCGAGCAGGGGTGTGGCATGATCAGATTTGTCATCATTCTCCCGATCATCTTCGTAGCCTGGATGCTGCTGGTGAAGATCATCAACGATGTGAAGAAGGCCAATGTCGACTGGGTTGGCGTCACCACCATCATCGGCTTCATCGCGCTCGCCTTCTGGCTTCGCCACGTCACGGGCATGGGGTGAGTAGGGATTAGCCACGAATAGGCACCGCCGGCGAAGCTACCGATCTCCCTAGCAAAGAGCACCATCGTCAACGTCCTCGCCGATCTCTGCGGGCCGAACTGGCTGCCAGCACGACCACGGCCCAAGCGAACCAAGCCGTTCCAGAAAAATCGAAAAAAGATTCGAACCTTTTTCCTTGCCGCAGCGACAGATGATCAAGAGGCGGATGGATCGCCTCGGTCAACGAAGCAAGGAGATCGTCATGTTCACGCGCACACTCGTTTCCGGCGTCATCGCCACCGCCGTCGCCGCCAGCACGCTGCTCGGCACCGTTCAGCCCTCGGCGGCCCACAACCATCACAACCGCGACATCGGTATCGGCATCGCCGCAGGCGTTGGCGGTTTCGTGCTGGGCAGCCTGCTCTCCCAGCAGCCCCGTACCGTTTATGTCGACGAAGACGGCGGCTCATGGCATGTCCGCCGCTGCTACGATCGTTACGCAAGCTACGACGTCGACTCCGACACCTATATCGGCCACGACGGCTATCGTCACTACTGCCGGCTCTGAGAGGAGGTGGCGTTCCAATCAGCTGAAAAGAGGGGCGCCCCACCGCCTCTCTTTTCGCTGTTCGTATGATCTCAGGCCGAGCTGACGCCGCCGATCATCCTGGTCACCTCGGCCGCGGCATCGCGCACCAGCGGGCCGATTTCGGCCAGCCGCTCCGGCGTCACCCGCACGGTCGGCCCGGAGACCGAAACGCCGCCGATCGGCTCGCCGAATTCGTTGAAGATGGCGGCCGCCACGCAGCGCATGCCGGGGTGCCGCTCCTCGTCGTCGACCGACCAGCCGCGCAGCTTGATTCGTGCCAGATCGTGGGCGAGGGCGGAGATGTCGGACAGCGTCTTGTCGGTGAAGCGCTGCAGCCCTGCCTTGCGCAGGATAGTTCCGACGCGCTCCGGCTCGAGATGCGCCAGCACCGCCTTGCCGATGCCCGACGCATGGAAAGGGCTGCGTGTGCCCGGCCGGAAGAAGGCCCGGATCGCCTGATGCGTCTCGACCTGGCTGACGAAGATCACGCAGTCATCCTCGGCGACGCCGAGATTGGCGGTCTCGCCGGTTCTCTCCATCAGCTCCTGCATGACGATACGGGCGCGGTCGACCAGCTTGCGACGGCGCAGGAAGGCCGCGCCCATGCGATAGGTCTCGACGCCGATCGACCACAACTGGTCGCTTGTATCGAATTCGACCATGCCGTGGTTTTGCAGCGTCGTCAGCATGCGGTAGGCGGTCGACGCGGCCAAGCCGCTCTGCGCCGATATCTCGCTCAACGACAGGCCGCTGCCCTCCGCGACGATGGCCAGGATACGCAACGCCCGATCGAGCGACTGCACCGAAGCCTCCGATGGTCCGTTGAAAGCGCGCGGGCGGCCGCGCTGGCGTTTCTCTGTTGTTTCCATGTCGCCATTCTCGCCGATTTCGCCAAACACACAATGAAAAACTTTTTCACTCGGTCGGATGGATGCGTTTCTGGAAAACAGAAAATCCAATAAAATCAAGATATAGTCGCAGTTTTCTAGAAATGAAAAAATATTCTGAAAAAATTGAAAAATAGCTGGCTTGCTGGCATCCTTGGCCAATCCAACAATGACAAACCCTGTGGAGGGCTGGAAATGGCCAGGATGCGCGCTGTCGATGCCGCGGTTCTCGTTCTCGAAAAGGAAGGTATTTCCTGCGCTTTCGGCGTGCCGGGCGCGGCGATCAATCCGTTCTATTCGGCGATGAAGGCGAGGGGCACCATCCGCCATGTGCTTGCCCGTCACGTCGAGGCCGCCTCGCACATGGCGGAGGGCTATACCCGCGCCAAGGCTGGCAATATCGGCCTGTGCATTGGCACCTCGGGCCCGGCCGGCACCGACATGATCACCGGGCTCTATTCGGCCGCGGCTGATTCCATTCCGATCCTGTGTATTACCGGTCAGGCGCCACGCGCGCGCCTGAACAAGGAGGATTTCCAGGCAGTCGACATATCAGCCATCGCCGCACCGGTCGCGAAATGGGCGGTCACCGTCATGGAGCCCTATCTGGTGCCCATGGTGCTGCAGAAGGCCTTCCACCTGATGCGCTCGTCGCGACCGGGCCCGGTGCTGATCGACCTGCCGGTCGATGTTCAGCTGGCCGAGATAGAGTTCGACATCGATGCCTATGAGCCGTTGACGCCGTTCAAACCGGTCATGACGCGCGCGCAGGCCGAAAAGGCGCTGACGATGCTCAACGCGGCCGAGAGGCCGCTGATCGTCGCCGGCGGTGGGATCATCAACGCCGATGCGTCTGATCTGCTCATCGAATTCGCCGAAATCTCGGGCGTTCCGGTCATCCCGACGCTGATGGGCTGGGGCGCGATCCCGGACGACCACCGGCTGATGGCCGGCATGTGCGGCCTGCAGACCTCGCACCGTTATGGCAATGCGACGATGCTGGAGGCCGACTTCGTCTTCGGCATCGGCAACCGCTGGGCCAACCGTCACACCGGCTCGGTCGATGTCTACACCAAGGGAAAAAAGTTCATCCATGTCGATATCGAGCCGACGCAGATCGGCCGAGTCTTCGCGCCGGACCTCGGCGTCGTGTCGGATGCAGGTGCGGCTCTGAAGATGCTGCTTGACGTTGCCACCGAGTGGAAGACGGCAGGCAGACTGCGCGACTGGTCCGGCTGGGCCAAGGAATGCCAGGCCCGCAAGAAGACGATGAAGCGCAAGACGCATTTCGACCAAGTGCCGCTGAAGCCGCAGCGCGTCTACGAGGAGATGAACAAGGCGTTTGGCCGCGACGTCACCTATGTCACCACGATCGGCCTGTCGCAGATCGCCGGCGCGCAGTTCCTGCATGTCTACAAGCCGCGCAACTGGATCAATTGCGGCCAGGCCGGCCCGCTCGGCTGGACCTTGCCGGCAGCCCTTGGCGTTCGCGCCGCCGATCCCGACCGCACCATCGTCGCGCTGTCTGGCGACTATGATTTCCAGTTCATGATCGAGGAACTGGCGGTCGGCGCGCAGCACAAATTGCCCTATCTCCATGTCGTCGTGAACAACGCCTATCTCGGCTTGATCCGCCAGGCGCAGCGCGGTTTTTCGATGGATTTCGAGGTCAGTCTCGCCTTCGAGAACATCAACCGATCAGGTGATCCGGAAGCTGGCTATGGCGTCGACCACGTTGCGGTTGCAGAGGCGATGGGCTGCAAGGCGGTCAGGGTGCGCAAGCCCGAGGAATTTGCCGCCGCCTTCAAGGAGGCGCAGCGGCTGATGAAAGAACACCAGGTTCCGGTCGTGCTCGAATTCATCCTCGAACGCGTCACGAACGTCTCCATGGGCACCGAGATCGACAAGATCACCGAATTCGAGGACCTTGCCGAGCATCAGGAAGATGCGCCCACGGCGATCGTGATGTTGGATTGAGAAGAAGGACAAGACGAATGCCACGGTTTTCAGCCAATCTGTCGATGCTCTTTGGCGAACATGACTTCCTCGACCGTTTCGATGCGGCCGCCCGCGCCGGCTTCAAGGGCGTCGAATATATCGGCCCGTATGACCATGCGCCCGAAATCGTCGCTGCCCGGCTGAAGAAGAACGGCCTGACCCAGGTGCTGTTCAACCTGCCGGCGGGCGACTGGGGCAAGGGCGAGCGCGGCATTGCCGCATTGCCGGACCGCGTGCCGGAATTCCGCCAGGGCATCGCCAAGGCGGTCGCCTATGCGCAAGCGCTTGGCTGCCAGCAGGTCAACTGCCTGGCAGGCATCGCGCCGGCGGGCGCCGACCGCAAGGTGCTGGAGGATGTCTTTGCCGAAAATCTCGCCTTCGCGGCGGAGAAGCTGGAACAGGCTGGCATCAGGCTGCTGATCGAGCCGATCAACACGCGCGACATTCCGGGTTTCTTCCTCACACACTCGGAACAGGCGCTGGCGCTGATCGATCGTATCGGGTCGAAGAACCTGTTCCTGCAATACGACATCTATCACATGCAGATCATGGAGGGGGATCTCGCCCGTACAATCGAGGCTAATCTCAGCCGCATCGCGCATATCCAGCTTGCGGACAATCCCGGCCGTCACGAGCCGGGGACGGGCGAGATCAACTATCCCTTCCTCTACGAGCACATCGACCGCATCGGCTATTCCGGCTGGATCGGGGCGGAATACAAGCCGAAGGCCGGCACGGAAGCTGGGTTGGGATGGTTCAGGGAATTGAGCGGGAAGGGGAGCGCGGCGGCGTAAGCACTAGAGGCCCCCTCATCCGGCCGCTGCGCGGCCACCTTCTCCCCGGTGGGGAGAAGAGACAGGCACCGCCGTTGGCGACCTCTTCTCCCCTCGGGGAGAAGGTGGCCCGAAGGGCCGGATGAGGGGGCGTTTCACACAGTCATTTGGAGAACCACAATGGAAACCATCGGTTTCATCGGCCTCGGCATCATGGGCGCGCCGATGGCTGGGCATCTGCTGGACGCCGGCTACGAGGTGATCGCCAGCGACCATCGCTCCAAGCCGCCTGCCGATCTCGTCGCCAAGGGCCTGAAGTCGGTCTCCGGCCATGCGGCCGTGGCCAAGGCTGCCGACATCATTATCCTGATGGTGCCCGACACCCCGCAGGTGGCCGACGTGCTGTTCGGCGACAATGGCGTCGCGTCGGGCCTGACGAAGGGCAAGCTGGTCATCGACATGAGCTCGATCTCGCCGATCGAGACCAAGGTTTTTGCCAAGAAGATCAACGGGCTGGGTTGCGACTATCTCGACGCGCCGGTCTCGGGCGGCGAGGTCGGGGCCAAGGCTGCGTCGCTGACCATTATGGTTGGTGGCGAGGAAAAGCCGTTCGAGCGCGCCAAACCAATCTTCGAGAAGATGGGCAAGAACATCACTTTGGTCGGCCCCAACGGCGTTGGCCAGACCACCAAGGTCGCCAACCAGATCGTCGTCGCGCTGACCATTGAAGCCGTCGCCGAAGCGCTTGTTTTTGCTTCAAAAGCCGGCGCCGATCCGGCCAAGGTCAGGCAGGCGCTGATGGGCGGGCTGGCGGCTTCGCGCATTCTGGAAGTGCATGGCGAGCGCATGGTCAAGCGCACCTTCGCGCCGGGCTTCCGCATCGAACTGCACCAGAAGGATTTGAACCTGGCGCTGGAGGGTGCGAAAGCGCTCGGCGTGTCGCTGCCCAACACCTCGACCACGCAGCAGCTGTTCAATTCCTGCGCGGCCAATGGCGGCGCCAGGGAAGATCATTCGGCCCTGGTCAGGGCGCTGGAGCGGATGGCGAATTTCGAGGTCGGCAGCGGAGCAGCCGAAACCAAGGGCAAAGCGGCATAGGTCAGGCGAGGGGCGGCGTAACGTTCCCAAGCCGCCAACTCTTTCCCGTCGAAGAGCGGGTTCCGGCGTCTGTCGCGAAAACCCGTTTCTTCGTTTCGAGATGTTTCTGCTGTTCTGGCTCAGGCGCGCTTCAAGAATGTCCGCGCCACGTAAAGGCTGATCGCCGCGGCATTGGATACGTTGAGCGAATGGATCGCGCCGGGCATGTCGAGCCGCGCCAGCGTCGTCACCGTCTCGCGCGTCTTCTGGCGCAGGCCCTTGCCCTCCGCACCCAGCACCAACGCTATCTTGTCACCGGCAAAGCTGGTTTCGAGTTCCGCCGGCCCGTCCGAATCGAGGCCGATGGTCTGAAAGCCGGCCTCGTGCAGTTGGCCGAGCGCGTCGGCGAGATTCTTCACCTCGATCTGGTCGATATGCTCCAGCGCGCCGGAGGCGGATTTCGCCAGCACGCCGGATTCCTGCGGGCTGTGACGAGCCGTGGTGATCAGCGCGCCGGCGCCGAAGGCGACTGCCGAGCGCATGATGGCGCCGACATTGTGCGGATCGGTGATCTGGTCGAGCACCAGCACCAGCTTGGCATCGCCAAGTGCATCAAGCCGCTTCGGTTTCAGCGGCTCGGCCTCGATCACCACGCCCTGGTGCACGGCGTCCGAGCCGGTGACCTTGTCGATGTCCCTGGGTTCGACCAGTTCCGTCTTGAAGGGCAGGGCGGCGAGATCGGCGATTTCGAGGCGCTCGGCCGCATTGCGCGTCACCAGCATCTTCCTGATCTTGCGGCGCGGGTTGTCGAGTGCCGCCCGCACCGTATGCAGGCCATAGAGCCGCACCAGGCCGTCCGCGGCATTTTCGCCCGGCGGAACCGGCTGTTTGGGCCTGAATGCCGGCGCGCCGCCGCTTTTCTCGTCGCGATAGGCGCGGCGCAGCTTGGCGTAATGGGTGTCTTTCGGGGTGTTGGTTTTATCGCTCATGGCTGGCTTCTATAGCGGTCTCCTCCGGTCAAGGATATGGCCCGTCGCCGCAGCCGGCGAACAGAAACGAAAAACCCTGGTTGCGCGGTTGACACCCAATGGGCTTGCCGCCATAAGGCGCTGCGCTGGTTTCGGAGAAGACATATCTCGGGTCCGGATTGGCGTGAATGCCTCGTTGCATGGCTCCGGCGGCAGACTGGAGAGGTGCCCGAGTGGTTAAAGGGGACGGACTGTAAATCCGTTAGCTTAGCTTACGTTGGTTCGAATCCAACCCTCTCCACCACTGCCGGCCCGGAAGCCCTGAAACGCGAAAGAATCGGACTGAAAAGTGCATGGCGCTTTTCGAGTGAATCCGGTACTTCAGGTAAGGCGCGGGTATAGCTCAGTGGTAGAGCAGCAGCCTTCCAAGCTGAATATGCGGGTTCGATTCCCGCTACCCGCTCCAGCTAGATTCCTGATGCCAACAACATCACGGCGGTTCCTACTTTGTAGAAGCCGTGCCAAAGCCCCACCACGCCGCCCCCAACGATCAGAATGAAGCCGAAATAGGCGTGCCATCTGTTAACTCGCTTCGGCGTCGCGATGGGTGGGTACTTTGCCCGTATCTCCAGGATTTCTTCCCGCAATTGCGGATCTAAGGGTAGATCATCGTATTGAATACGAAACTTCAGTCTCTTCATGCTACCAAGGATCACAGCCAGGGCTATCCAGGTCAGCACGGCAAGCCAGAGGCTGATGACGTAAAGCTGCGGATAAAGAACGTAAGGGCTGTTCAGGCAGGCTTCCGGAAAAGGCGTGCGGCGAATGAATGATCGTCTGCCCAAGCTTGCCAGCCACCATCCGTGATCAGTCGTTGCAAGGCCAACGAGGAATCCGGCCAAGAGCAACGAACCTCCGGCGATCCATAAGAATGATTTTCGGTTTTCATCATCCGTAATCGCCGCGAATGCGCACTTCCCTGCGATAGGCATCAGCAGCAGGGTAAAGACGATGGAATAAACCATCTGAGACATCACAATAGCGGAAAATGACGCCGAGCATCTTCCGAGATCTGCTGTAAGGCCGAATGATCGAGAAAACAACGTTGCGAATACGGGATCCGCCTGGGATAAAAATGCGTAGATGAAGGCGTGCAACATCAGGACCGTGGTGCCGGAAATGACAGAAGCCCGATGATTATCTCTAAACCTTAGTTCCCACACCGATTTCACGATTCATCACCACCTAAGTTGCCTTAAAGTGATGACATAAAACGGGTTAATCTAGTATTGCGCGACCAACGGTTGTCTTGCGCAACCAAGATTGCCGTTGCAAAGTGGATCTTGTGCGAGGCCGATCCCCCCATAGGAATAGGACGCATAAAAGTTGTCCCCCTATAGGTCAGGCGTCACCGGCCTCAACATCTACAGCCTGATCGTCGCAGTGATCGGAGCTGTGGTCGTTCTGTGGGCCTATCACCAGTTCAGCGCAAGGCGGACGCTTTAGGCGTCAGCCTACGCGACGACGGCCAGCCGGCGCTGGCGCTGATCCAGCGAGACGATGGTCAGTCCGCTGCCGACAACCAGCAGGATGCCGCAGATCGCCAGCGCGTTGGGGAATTGCCCGAACACCAGCAGGCCTGAAATCACCGCCCAGACGGTGAAGCAATAGTAGAACGGCGCCACGGCACTGGTCGGTCCGACGCGATAGGCCATGAAGATGAAGAAGTGGCCGAAGATCAGGAAAAATCCAGCACCTGCCATCAGCAGCAGGTGGTGCATCCCGGGCATCACCCAGCGCTCGGAAACCAGATGCGCGGCACCGGCGCCGATCAGCACCACCACGACGGCGGAAATCGCCACGATCATGCCCGGCACCTCGGCCGAGACCCGCCTGCCGGCAAGGTCGCGCGCGGCTGCCAACGCGGCGTTGCCGAGCGCCAGCAGGGCGTAGACCGAAATGCCTTGCATTGTCGGCTGCGCCACCATCAGCGCGCCGATGAAGCCGAGCCCGATCAGCGCCATGCGCCGGCCGCCGATCCGCTCGCCAAACAGGATCGAGGAGCCGACCAGCATCAAGAGCGGCGTGATCTGTCCAAGCGCGGTGGAATCGGCGATCTGCATGTTGGCGAGCGCCACGACATAGCAGAGGATCGCCGCCAGCTCGAGCAGGTTCCTGCGCAGCACATGGCCGTCGAAGATCAGCGGAATCTGCTTGCCGTAGCCCAGCGCGAACAACAGCGGGAAGCCCCAGAGCGCTGCCGCCGCACCGCGCAGAAACAGCACTTCATAGGACGGCAGGCCTGCCGTCGCGAGCTTCATCATCGTGTCGTTGACGAGATAAGATCCCGTCGAAACGATCATGAACAGCGGGCCACGGATGGAGGGCGGGATGAAATGCATCCGGTCAGGAGATCAGACCTCGATGACTTCAGCAATGGTCCATGGCCTGGCCATGAATCAGACAGGGATTGGGCAGGCAAGACAACGCTATCGCGGCATCGATCGATCGGCCCGCCACCCATTTCATTTCGCGGTGCGCCTTCCTATATCAGCGCCACATCCCCGCAATCGGATCGATGGTTCGGACTGAGTGAGACGGCACCCAGCCAAAAGACGCTTGTGTTTTTTGGCCTTTGTCGCTAATCGCCCCGCATTCGACTGAACTGAAGGTCTTCGACCGAACTGAAGATCCGGGCCGTCCAAGGAAAGAGACTATGGCAAAAGGTAAATTCGAGCGTAACAAGCCTCACGTGAACATCGGCACGATTGGCCACGTCGACCATGGCAAGACGTCGCTGACGGCTGCGATCACCAAGTATTTTGGTGAATACAAGCGCTACGACCAGATCGACGCTGCCCCTGAAGAAAAGGCGCGCGGCATCACGATCTCGACGGCGCACGTCGAATACGAGACGGCCAACCGCCACTATGCTCACGTCGACTGCCCCGGCCACGCCGACTATGTGAAGAACATGATCACCGGTGCCGCGCAGATGGACGGCGCGATCCTGGTCGTGTCGGCTGCCGACGGCCCGATGCCGCAGACCCGCGAGCACATCCTGCTCGCCCGTCAGGTCGGCGTGCCGTCGATCGTGGTGTTTTTGAACAAGGTCGACCAGGTCGACGACGCCGAGCTGCTCGAACTGGTCGAGCTCGAGGTTCGCGAGCTTCTGACCAAGAACGAGTTCCCCGGCGACGACATTCCGATCGTCAAGGGTTCGGCGCTTGCTGCTTTGGAAGATTCGGACAAGAAGATCGGCGAGGACGCGATCCGCGAGCTGATGGCTGCGGTCGATGCCTACATCCCGACCCCGGTTCGTCCGCTCGACAAGCCGTTCCTGATGCCGATCGAAGACGTGTTCTCGATCTCGGGCCGTGGCACGGTTGTCACCGGCCGCGTCGAGCGCGGCGTGGTCAAGGTCGGCGAGGAGCTCGAGATCATCGGCATCCGTCCGACGACCAAGACGACCTGCACCGGCGTCGAGATGTTCCGCAAGCTGCTCGATCAGGGCCAGG